>NZ_FOEB01000007.1:0-297920 GCF_900110515.1 Methylobacterium sp. ap11
AACACGAGCGCCGCTACTATCTCTCTTCAGCGAGGCTCGACGCCAAAACCTTCGCGGCCGCAGTGCGGGCGCACTGGCAGATCGAAAACCGCCTGCACTGGGTGCTCGACGTCGTCTTCCACGACGACCTCGTGCGGCTGCGGACTGGATCAGGCCCGCAGAACATGGCGATCGTGCGCCACATGGCCATCAACCTCGTGCACGCACCCCACGACCGCCACAGCCTCAAGGCCCGCAGAAAGCTCGCCAATCTCAATCCCGACTACCTCGAAGCCCTTCTCCGACACTCCCCCGCAGACCAGACAAAAAGCTGAAGCGATTCCCCTGGCGCCGTCAGGCCGAGATCGCCGAGGCGGCGTCGGACCGGTGCTGGGCGGCGCGGGTGCGGTTCGCCACCATGCGGTCGTGCAGCCGCACGATGGTGCGCGAGCCGGTGCTGGTGAAGGCGAAGGGCAGGATCCCGTGCACCAGGCAGGCGAGGCCGCCGACGATCATGCTGAGGCCGAAGCCGGTCGCGACGCCCATATGCTCGACATAGGTCTCGCCGACGGCGGCGGGGTGCTCGGAGAAGGACAGCTTCGACATCGGGCTCCTCGGTGGGCTCGGTTCGGTGTTTCGAAAGGCAGCCCGAGGATCGCACGGGGGCCGCGAAGCCGGATTGCGAATTTTGCCCCTTCTTCGTAGGTTTCCGCAAACAGGTTGCGCGAGAGCGCGAAAGGTTGGAAGATTTTCGCGTGGACGAGTTCGACCGAAAAATCCTGTTGTGTCTGCAGGAGAACGCGGCCGAGTCGCTCGAGGCGATCGCCGCCCGGGTCGGCCTCTCCGCCTCGCCGTGCTGGCGGCGGATCCAGAAGCTCGAGGCGCAAGGGGTGATCCAGCGCCGGGTGGCGCTCCTCGACCCCGACCGGATGCGGGTCGGCGTCACGGTGTTCGTCTCCGTGCGCACCAACCGCCACACCGCCGACTGGGCCGAGCGGTTCTGCGCCGCGGTGATGAGCATCCCCGAGGTGGTCGAGTTCTACCGCATGAGCGGCGAGACCGATTACCTCCTGCGCATCGTCGTGCCCGACATCGCGGCCTACGACCGGGTCTACAAGCGGTTGATCCAGTCGGTCGACCTGTACGACGTCAGTTCCGCCTTCGCGATGGAGCGGATCAAGTACACGACGGCACTGCCGGTGACTTACGCCGAGTGAGGCGCGGCCGGGCCGGCACTGCGCGGGTCTGGCCTGCGCCCGGCGCCGGTTGCTTTCCGGGCCGATCGGTTTAGCTGCGACGCGGGACGTCGCCCGGGCGGTTCCCCCCGCGAGGGCCCCTCCCCTGCCGGCGACGCCACGCCCAAAGCCGCCCCGCCGAAAAGAGCCCCCATGACGACCCCCCGGACGACGCGCCGTCCCCTCGTGATCGCCGCCGTGATGGCCGCGATGGCGATGGTGGCGATCGAGGCCACGATCGTCTCGACGGCGATGCCCGGCATCGTCGGCGAGCTCGGCGGGCTGTCGATCTACGCCTGGGTCTTCTCCGGCTTCCTGCTGACCCAGACCGCCGCCACCATCGTGTTCGGCAAGCTCGCCGACATCCACGGCCGGAAGCCGGTGCTGCTCGCCGGCATCGCGGTGTTCCTCGCGGCATCCTTCCTGTGCGGCCTCGCCTGGTCGATGCCGGCGATGATCGCCTTCCGGCTGATCCAGGGCATCGGCGCGGGCGCGATCCAGCCGGTCTCGCTCACCATCGTGGGCGACCTCTACACGGCCCGGGAGCGCGGGCGGATCCAGGGCTTCCTCGCCAGCGTCTGGGCGATCTCGGCGGTGATCGGGCCCCTGGCCGGCGGCTTCATCGTCGCGCACGCCTCCTGGTCGTGGATCTTCTGGATCAACCTGCCGGTCGGCGTGGTGGCGAGCGGCCTGTTCCTGGCCTTCCTGCACGAGGGCGAGCGGCGCGAGCGCCGTCCGGTCGACGCGGCCGGCGCCGCGCTGTTCACGCTGACGGTCGCGGCCCTGATGGTCGGGCTGACCGAAGCCGGCGAGGGCCGCTGGCCGGTCGTCGGCCTGGCCGCGGGGGTCGGCCTCGTGGCGGCGGTGCTGCTCGCCGCCCAGGAGCGGCGGGCGCCGGAGCCGGTCATCGACGCCTCGCTCTGGCGGCGCCGGCCGATCGCGGCGGCCAACGCCGCCTCGCTGCTCGCCGGCATGGCGCTGATCGGGCTCACCACCTTCCTGCCGATGTACGTCCAGGGCGTGCTCGGCCAGACCCCGATCGTCGCCGGCATGGCGCTCACCGTGATGGTGCTCGGCTGGCCGATGGGCGCGACGCTGGCGGCGCGCAACCTGCACCGCTTCGGCCTGCGCCGCATCCTGGTCTGCGGCAGCCTGCTGCTGCCCCTCGGCGCCGTCGCCTTCGTCACCCTGGAGCCCGGTAGCTCGCCGGTGCGGGCCGGCCTCGGCTCGCTGGTGATGGGCTTCGGCATGGGGCTCCTCAGCAACGCCGCCCTGATGCTGATCCAGGAGATCGTGCCCTGGACCCAGCGCGGCAGCGCCACCGCCTCGAACATCTTCTCGCGCAACCTCGGCAGCACGCTCGGCGCCACGGTGTTCGGCGCGGTGCTCAACCACGGCCTGTCGGCGGCGGGCAGCACGGTCACCGCCGACAGCCTGCAGCAGGCGCTGGCGGCGGGCGGCCTGCCGGGCGATGCCGAGAGCGTCCGGCTGGTGCTGCAGCATGCCCTGCACCAGACCTTCTGGGCGGTGCTGCTGATCTCCGCGCTCGCCTTCGCCACCGCCCTCCTGGTGCCGCACGTCGCCCTCGGCCGCACCCGCGAGGTGCCGGCGGAGTGACGGGCAACCCGATGGCCGAAGCCGTCGCCCCGACGGTTCAGGCCGTCCGGGAGGCGGGCTGGACCGGCAGCGCCTCGGTGATCGCGTTGAGCAGGTAGGGCCGGCGCAGGCCCAGCACGTGGTAGAGCACCCGGTCGACGTCGCGGGCGAAGAACGGCTTCCTCAGCACGTAGTCGATGCCGAAATGGCGCGAGGCATGCGCCATGGTGGCGGCGTCGCCCCCGGTCATCAGCACCAGCGGCGTCTCGGGCGCCACCTCGCGGATCTGGCAGGCGAGTTCGAGACCGCCGCCGCCGCCGCGCAGGCCGAGGTCGATCAGCGCGACGTCGCAGGCCGCCTGCCGGGCGAGCTTGAGGGCGTGCGGGGCGCTCTCGATCTCGTCGACCGCGAGGCGGAACCCGGAGGTCGCCAGGATGCGCCGCACCAGGGCCCGGCTCTGGGGAGCGCTGTCGACGAGCAGCAGCCGGGTCGGCTGCCGGCGCCGGGCATGAGCCTGGAGCAGGCCGGCGACGTGGGCCTCGTCGAGGGGCAGGCGCAGGAACTCGTGGGCGTCGAGGTGCTGGGCGACCTCGGTCCAGCGCGGGAAGATCTGCGAGGCGACCAGGATCAGGCAGGGCACGACGTAGCCCTGCGCCTTGAACCGGGCGACGGCCTCCGGACCGGTCGCATCCTCGAATTGCAGGCCGACGAAGGCGAGAACCGGGCGGTGGAGGAGGCAGAGTTCGCAGGTGTCGCGGCTCGTCTCCGCCTCGATGATGAGCAGCGAGGGATCGTGCGCCCGGATCAGTTCCACCAGCCTGCCGCGCAAGGCGGGGTCGCGGTCGGCGACGAGGGCCGAGGCCGGTCCGCTGGCGCGGGCATCACTGTGGCTCACCGGCATCGTGCTTCGTCCGCGTGGATGAGGTCCGTCGGGATCGTCCGGCCCCGGATTGACGCCGGGTCCGGGCTACCTAGGGGTTACACTCGTAGACCCGAAAGCTTAGCACCAGATTACGAGAGACCGGACCATCCCGCACCCCGCCATGGGGCCTCAGGACAAGGCCTCAGGACGGGGCCTCAGGAGGCGCGGGCCCGGGGGTGGGCGGCGTCGAAGGCTTCGAGCAGGCGCACGGCATCGACCTTGGTATAGACCTGCGTCGTCGCCAGGGAGGCGTGGCCGAGCAGCTCCTGGATCGCCCGCAGGTCGCCCTGGCGGGCGAGCAGGTGCGAGGCGAAGGAGTGGCGCAGCGCATGCGGGGTCGCGGTGTCGGGCAGGCCGAGGGCGCCCCGCATCGAGGCGACGGCGAGCTGCACGATGCGCGGCGAGAGCGGACCGCCCTTGGCGCCGACGAAGAGCGGTCCCTCCCCCGGCAGGGCGTAGGGGCACAGGCGCAGGTACTCCTCCACGGCGGCCTGGACCTGGGCGATCACCGGCACGCTGCGGGTCTTCTGGCCCTTGCCGATTACCGTGACGGCATCCGTGCCCGCCACCGGGGCGTCGCGGCGCGCCAGGCCCAGCGCCTCCGAGATGCGCAGGCCCGAGCCGTAGAGGAGCGCCAGCACCGCGGCGTCCCGGGCCAGCACCCAGGCCGGGCGCTCGTCGCCGGCGCGGATGTCGGGGCTCGCCATCGCGATCGCGGCGGCGACGGGCAGCGGGCGGGGCAGGCGCCGCTCGACCTTGGGCGAGCGCACGGCGGCGAGCGCCGCGACGCTGCCGTGCCCCTCCCGGTCGAGGTGGCGGGCGAAGGAGCGCAGGCCCGCGAGGGCCCGCATCAGGCTGCGGCCGCCGACCCCCTCCTGGCGCCGCGCCGCCATGAAGGCGCGCACGTCCCGGGGCTTCAAGCCGATCAGGGCCGGGATGTCGGGACTGGCGCCCTGGCGGACGAGATGGGCGAGGAACTGGCGCAGGTCGCGCCGGTAGGCCTCGACGGTGTTGGGCGACAGGCGCCGCTCCGAGGCCAGCCCGTCGAGCCAGGTCGTCGCCGCGGCCCGCACGTCGGGAGCGCCGGGCAGGAGCAGGTCGGCGGGCTCGGAGGTGGGTGCGGGCATGACGGTCCGGGCTCCGGTCGCGGGATCGGGCGTCCAGTAGGCCCGATCCCGGTTGACGGCGGGTTGACGGGAGCGGAGCGGTCAGGCCGGGGCGAAGCGCAGGGTCACGCCGTGTCGGGCGTGGGCGCCGGGCGCCAGCAGTCGCTGCGAGTCGCGCTCCGCCAGCTCGCCGGAAAACCCCATCCAGTCGGCGTGGCCGGTCCAGCATTCGAGCGACAGGAACGGCGCCGTCGGCTTCGTCCAGACCGCCAGGTGCGGAAAATCCTCGGCCTCGAGGGCGATCGCAGCGCCCGACGGGGCGGTGAAGCGCATCGTGCGGCTGCGGGCGTTCAGGAAGACCAGGGCCTCGGTGAAGAGCTCGGGATCGAGGGGCAGGGTGTCGCCGTCGAGCGGCAGCGCCCGCTCGGTGCGGACCAGAAGGCCGCCGGGGCCGACCTCCGGCACCGCCGGCCGCTCGGGCTCGTCGAAGCGCACCGCGTAGCCGCCCGCGGCCGACCGCTCGCCGCCCGCGAAGGGCCACGGGAAGGCCGGGTGGAAGCCGAGGCCGTAGGGCAGCGGCTCCGCCCCCGGATTGTGGACCTCGCAGGCGAAGGACAGCGCCCCGTCGCTCACCGTGGCGGTGATGTCGAGGCGGAAGGCGAACGGGTAGGCGGCGCGGGTCTCGGGCGTGTCGGTCAGGCGCAGCGTCACGCGGTCCTCGGCCTGCGCCACCACGGTGAAGCGGCTGTCGCGGGCGAAGCCGTGCTGCGGCATCGGGTAGGCGCGGCCCGCGACCGTCACGGCGGCGCCCGCGGAGGCGCCGACGACCGGGAAGAGCCAGGGGGCGTGGCGGTTCCAGTGCGCCGGGTCGCCCTCCCAGAGGTACTCGGTGCCGGCGACCCACCAGGAGACCGGCTCGGCGCCGCCGAGCGCGATGCGGGCTTCAGTGTCGCGGTGGCGGATCTCGACGGTGTCGGTCATCGGGGCCTCGTGTCTGACGAGGCCCCTGTTACCGGCTGGCGGCCGATCCGGGAATGGGCGTCAGCCGCGCCGGGCGGTGTTGCGCCGGGGCGCGCGCGGGCGCGGCGGCACGTCGGCCTCCCCGCCGGCCAGGGCCTCGACCTGGAGGTCGGCCGGGCCGGTGCGCGGGAAGGCGTGGGCGAAGCGCTCGGCGGCACCGCCGCGGACCTCGAACTTGGTCTCGCGGTCGAAGATGCGGATCGCGCCGATCTCCTCGCGGGTCACGTCGCCGCGCCGGCACAGCATCGGCAGCAGGCGGCGCGGGTCGGCGTTGTCGCGCCGGCCGACGTTGAGGCGGAACCACACGCTCGAGCCGAAGGGCGCCCGCGGCCCGTCCCGCGGGGTCGTCTCGCGCTTGGGCGCCAGGCCGCGGCCGGTCGTGAAGCCCGGATCGGTGACCTCCTCCGGGGAGGGCATGCGGGCGCGGTAGGCCCGCACCAGGGCGGCGGCGATGTCCTCGGCCGAGCGCTGCGCGAGCAGGGACTGGGCCATCGCCCGGTCCTCGTCGCTGACCTCGTCGGTGACCAGCGGGTCCTGGAGCAGGCGGTCGTGGTCGAGGGCGCGGATCTCGTCGGCCGGCGGCGGGCCGGACCAGACCGGGACCACGTTGGCCCGCACCATCAGCTCCTCGGCCCGGCGGCGGCGGGACGGCGGCACGAGCAGCACGCTGATGCCCTTGCGCCCGGCCCGGCCGGTGCGGCCGGAGCGGTGCTGCATCACCTCGGCGTCGTTGGGCAGCTCGGCGTGGATGACGAGGCCCAGCCCCGGCAGGTCGATGCCGCGGGCGGCGACGTCGGTGGCGACGCAGACCCGGGCGCGGCCGTCGCGCAGGGCCTGGAGCGCGGCGTTGCGCTCGCCCTGGCCGAGCTCGCCCGAGAGCGCCACGGCCTGGAAGCCGCGCTCGGTCAGCACCGCCTGGAGGTGGCGCACCGAGTTGCGGGTGTTGCAGAACACGATCGAGGTGCGCGCCTCGATCTGGCGCAGGGTGTTGACGACGACGAGCTCGGTCTCCCGCGGCAGGATGCGGAAGGCGCGGTACTCGATGTCGGCATGCGCCTTGGTCTCGCCGGCGACCGCGATGCGCATCGCGTCGCGCTGGTAGGACTCGGCCAGCGCCACGATGGCCTTCGGCAGGGTGGCGGAGAACAGCAGCGTGCGCCGCTCGGCCGGGGTGGCGCCGAGGATGAATTCCAGGTCCTCGCGGAAGCCGAGATCGAGCATCTCGTCGGCCTCGTCGAGCACCGCGGCGCGCAGTGCCGACGGGTCGAGGTTGCGGCGCTCGAGGTGGTCGCGCAGGCGGCCGGGGGTGCCGACCACGATGTGCACACCGTCGGCGAGCCAGCGGCTCTCGCGCCGCGGGTCCATGCCGCCGACGCAGGAGACGACGCGGGCGCCGGCCGGGCCGTAGAGCCAGGACAATTCGCGGTGGACCTGGAGCGCCAGCTCGCGGGTCGGCGCGATCACGAGCGCGAGCGGCGCGCCGGGCGCGGGCAGCATCTCGGCGTCGCCGAGAAGCGTCCGGGCGAGCGCCAGGCCGTAGGCGACGGTCTTGCCCGAGCCGGTCTGGGCCGAGACGACGAGGTCGCGGCCTTCCGTCTCGGGCTCGAGGACGGCGGCCTGGACCGGCGTCGGGTCTTCGTAGCCGCGGTCGGCGAGGGCCTTGGCGAGGGGGGCGGGCAGAACAGGAAACGGCACGTGGATTCGATCCCGGGTAGAGGCGACGCGCGGGGATCGAATCGGCTCCGGAGGCGCCAGGCTTGGTAGCACATGGCCTCGACAGAGGGCCGGCCGCGGCTTGCGGCGGGCGCTCGCGGCGCGCGGGGAATCCCTACGGTCTTTTCGTGGAGGAGCGAGCTGTTACAGGGGTTCGCCCGCGAGGTCCACCCCGGGGGCCGCATGGCGGGCGGGCTCCCGGGAGATGGCTGGCGCCGCGCGGCCGGGACGTGCCACGCGCCGGCCGGACATCGGATCACCCCTCGATCATCGCCCGGATGCGCTGGGCGAGGAGGTCGATCGGGAAGGGCTTGGTGATCATCTGCATGCCGGGCGCCAGGAACCCCGCCGTGGCGGCGTTCTCGGCGTAGCCGGTGATGAACAGCACCTTGAGGCCGGGGCGGTGCTCGCGGGCGGCGTCGGCGAGCTGGCGGCCGTTGAGGCCCGGCAGGCCGACATCGGTGACGAGGAGGTCGACGCGGCTCGCCGCCCGCAGGGCCGCGAGGCCGGACGGGCCGTCGCCGGCCTCGAGCGGCCGGTAGCCGAGGTCGCGCAGCACGTCGACGATGAGGCTGCGCACCGCCGGCTCGTCCTCCACCACCAGCACGGTCTCGCCGCTGCCGGCGACCGGGCGCGCGGCGGGGTCCGGGGACGGAGCCTCGGCCTCGGCGGGCGGACCGGCATGACGGGGCAGGAAGAGCGCCACGGTGGTGCCGCGGCCGACCTCCGAGGCGATGATCGCGTGGCCGCCGGACTGGCGGGCAAAGCCGTAGATCATCGACAGGCCCAAGCCGGTGCCCTGGCCGATGGGCTTCGTGGTGAAGAACGGATCGAAGGCGCGGCGGGCCACCTCGGGCGGCATGCCGGTGCCGGTATCGGTGACGGCGAGGCGGATGTAGGGGCCCGGCGTGACGTCGGCGTGGGCGGCCGCGAAGATGCCGTCGAGCTCGACGTTGCGGGTCTCGATGGCGAGCCGCCCGCCGTCGGGCATCGCGTCGCGGGCGTTGATCGCGAGGTTGAGGATCGCGCTCTCGAGCTGGTTGGCGTCGCACAGCGTCGGCCACAGCCCGTCGGCGAGGCGGGTCTCCAGGGCGACGGTCTCGCCCAAGGTCCGGCGGACCAGGTCCTCCAGGGAGGCGACGAGCGCGTTGGCGTCGACAGGGCGCGGGTCGAGGGGCTGGCGCCGGGCGAAGGCGAGCAGCCGGTGGGTCAGCGCCGCGGCGCGCTGGGCCGAGGTGAGCGCGGCGGTGATGTAGCGCTCGGCGACGTCGGTGCGCCCCTGCGCCAGCCGGGTCGAGAGCAGGTCGAGCGAGCCGACGATGCCGGTGAGCAGGTTGTTGAAGTCGTGGGCGATGCCCCCCGTGAGCTGGCCCACCGCCTCCATCTTCTGGGCCTGGCGGAAGGCCTCCTCCAGCTCGCGCTGCTCGGTGACGTCGCGCCCGACCGCGTGCAGGTGGTCCTCGCCCGGCACCGCGGTCCAGGACAGGGTGCGGTAGGAGCCGTCGGCGTGGCGGTAGCGGTTCTCGAACAGCCGCGTCGTCTGGCCGTCCTCCAGGCGCTGGGCCTCCGCGGCGGTACGGGCGCGGTCGTCGGGGTGGACGAGGTCGAGGAACGAGCACCCGACCACCGCCTCGGCCGCCCAGCCGAGCACCGTGCGCCAGGCCGGGTTGACGGCCGCCACCGTGCCGTCGAAGCGCGCGACCAGCATCACGTCCTTCGACAGGCGCCACATCCGGTCGCGCTCGCGGGTGCGCTCGGCGACCTGGGCCTCCAGGGTCTCGTTGACCCGCCGCAAGGCGTCGGCCGCCTCGCGCCGGACGAGGGCGAGGCGCAGGTTGCTCTCGATCCGCGCCAGCAGCTCGCGGGCCGAGAACGGCTTGACGAGGTAGTCGTCGGCACCCGCACCCAGGCCCTCGATCCGCGCCTCCTCGCCCGCCCGGGCCGAGAGCAGGACCACCGGGATGGCCCGCAGGGCCGGATCGGCCCGGAGCGCGGCGAGGAGCCCGAACCCGTCGAGACCCGGCATCATCACGTCGGAGACGACGACGTCGGGGACGCGGCGGCGGGCCGCCGCCAGCGCCGCGTGGCCGTCGCCCACCGCCTCGACGACGTGGCCGGCATCGCCCAGCAGGCGCCGGACATAGGCGCGCATGTCGGCGTTGTCGTCGGCGAGCAGCACCCGACCCGTGAGGCCGGACGGGACGAGGCCGGGGTCCGGGACGGGACCGGGTTCCTCCTCGCTAAGCCAGCGCGTCGCCTCCTCGACGAAGACCTGCGAGCGCGTGGCGGTCGAGGGGCCGGTCCGTGCGGCGCGCAGGCGGTCGGCCGGCAGGTGGGCGGAGCCGAGCGGCAGGCTCACCGTGAAGGTGCTGCCCTCGCCCGGGCGGCTCTCGACCCCGACGGTGCCGCCGTGCAGCCGGACGAGCTCCTGCACCAGGGCCAGCCCGATGCCGGACCCCTCGAAGCTGCGCCCCTGCGCGCCCTCGACCCGGTGAAAGCGCTCGAACAGCCGCGGCAGCTCGGCCTCCGGGATGCCGAGGCCGGTATCCGACACGGTCAGCACGGCCCGGCCCCCCTCCGCCCGCAGCCGCACGGCGATGCGGCCCTCGAGGGTGAACTTGAAGGCGTTGGAGACGAGGTTGAGGACGACCGTCTCCCACATCTCCGGATCGACGAAGGCCGGCTCGGCCGCGGGCGGCCCGGGCAGGCCCGGGCAATCGACGTCGAGGACGAGGCCGGCCTTGTCGGTGGCCGAGCGGAAACTCGATGCGAGCTCCGCGGTGAAGCGGGGAAGGTCGAGGGGCTCGAAGGCGGCCTGGGCCCGGCCGGCCTCGATGCGCGAGAAGTCGAGGAGCGCGTTGACGAGCCTGAGGAGGCGCTGGCCGTTGCGGTGGGCGAGCGCCACCAGCCGGCGGGTGTCGGGATCGAGCGCCGAGGGCGCCGAGTCCAGGACCTCGCTCAGCGGCCCGAGCATCAGGGTCAGGGGCGTGCGGAACTCGTGGCTGACGTTGGAGAAGAACTCGGTCTTCTGGCGGTCGAGCGCGGCGAAGGCCTCGGCGCGCCGCCGCTCGGCCTCGTAGGCGGTGGCGGAGGCGAGCCCCGTGGCGATCTGCCCGACGAACAGCGCGAGGAAGCCGCGATAGGCCTCGTCGAGGGGCCGATAGGGATTGAGCCCGGCGACGAACACCCCGGCCGGGCGGCCCTGGCCCTGACGGGCGATCGGCAGCACCAGGGCGTGCGTGGGTGGACGGTTCCAGGGACCCGCCGGCAGGTCGGCGAAGAGCGGGCCGAGCTCGGCCACCGGCACCGGGCCGCCGCCGGCGCGGTCGAGGAGGCCGAGCGCCGCCGCCCCGGCCTCGCCGGCGAGCCCGACCGCCGGGTGCTCCGGCCCGAGCCCGCCCCGGGCGAGCAGGACCGGCCCCGACGCCCCCTCGCCGGCGAGGTAGGCGAGCGCCACCGGCAGGTCGCGGGTGCCCTCCCCGGTCCCGTCTTCCCTCAGGCAGCCGGAGGCGACGGCGCCGACCTGCGGCACCGTGCGGGCCGCCGCCATGCCGGCCCCGAGATCGCGCAAGGAGCGCAGGCGCCGCTCGCCGATGACCCGCTCGGTCTCCTCCGAGACCACGCACAGCATGCCGGTGACGCGGCCGGCATCGTCGGCGAGCGGGCTGTACGAGAAGGTGTGGTAGCTCTCCTCGGTGAAGCCGCGCCGCTCGAGGAACAGCCGCAGATCCTCGTCCCAGGTCGCCTGGCCGGTGCTCAGCACCTGGGCGATGCGCGGGCCGATATCGGGCCAGATCTCGGCCCAGACCACGTCCGAGCGCGCGCCGAGCGCCCAGGCCTCCTTGACCCCGAGGGTGGGCCTGTAGGCGTCGTTGTAGAAGAAGGTAAGCTCGGGCCCCCACGCCATCCACATGGCGAAGCGGGAGCCGAGCATGATCCGCACCGCCGTGGTCAGCGATTGCGGCCAGCCCTCGACCGGCCCGAGCGGCGTCGCCGCCCAGTCGCGGGCACGCAGGCGCGCGCCCATCTCGCCGCCGCCGGGAAACAGCGTGTCGTGCGCATGTGCCGAATTACCAGGCATGGGTATCGTCCCGCATGCCCTGGCGATGGCACGGGCGCCCTGCACTGTCAAAAACCAAACAATCGGCCGCCATGACCCATGTTGCCCGGCGGAACGATCGGGCGCCGCGGCCGGGGGTCCGTGCTCAGGCCGTCCGCGGCCCGGGGCCCTTCAGGGTCTCGACGATCTCGGCGACGATCGCCTGCGGGGTGGCGCCGACCGAGACCACCAGCGGGTCCTCGTCGGGCGCCGGCTCCTCAAGGGTGCGGAACTGGCTGTCGAGCAGGCTCGTCGGCATGAAGTGGCCGTGGCGGGCGGCCATGCGCCGGCCGATCAGCTCGCGGTCGCCCTGGAGGTAGACGAGGCGGACATCGGGCCGGCCGCCGACCAGCACGTCGCGATAGGCGCGCTTGAGGCCCGAGCAGGTCACGACCCCGTGCCGCCCCTCGGCCTGCACCCGGTCGATCCAGGCCGCGATGGCGGCAAGCCAGGGCCAGCGGTCCTCGTCGGTGAGGGGATGGCCGGCCTGCATCTTCTCGACGTTGGCGGCGGGGTGGAAATCGTCCCCGTCCTCGAACTCCCAGCCGAGCCGGCCGGCGAGCAGGCTCGCCACCGTGGACTTGCCGGAGCCCGACACGCCCATCACCACGATGACAGCGGGAGGAATCGGATTGCCTGGGGCATTGTCCATCGTGGCGTGTCCTCCCGTTTTCTTTGTCATTCTCAAGCAGACGATGCCGCGCTGAGCACCCAACCCTCCCCTTCTGCCGCACCGCTGTCCGGGGAAACCCCTTCGAAATCAAGGCGCGGGATCCCCTCTCCCGAGTTGGAGAGGGGTAGGGGTGAGGGTGGCTCGGGTTCCGCAATGACCCAGAACTGTCGAGCTGCGCAGCTCGACGCCCAGCGAATTATCCTTAAGCCGAGCCACCCTCACCCCCGGCCCCTCTCCCACACGGGAGAGGGGAGGCGCGCCATTCTTTTTCCGGACAGCCCTGCGCAGGGGGAGGGTTACGACCGTCGCGCTCACATGTGCAGCGCGCGCTTCTCGACCGCGAGCGCGGCTTCCTTGACCGCCTCGGTCAGGGTCGGGTGGGCGTGGCAGGTGCGGGCGATGTCCTCGGACGAGGCGCCGAACTCCATCGCCACCGCGACCTCCATGATGAGGTTGCCGGCGTCGGGCCCGACGATGTGGACGCCGAGCACCCGGTCGGTTCCGGCATCGGCCAGCACCTTCACGAAGCCGTCGGTGGTGTGGTTCACCTTGGCGCGGCCGTTCGCGGTGAACGGGAACTTGCCGATGTTGTAGGTGATCCCGTCCTTCTTCAACTCCTCCTCGGACTTGCCGACCGAGGCGACCTCCGGGGTGGTGTAGACCACGTTCGGGATCACGCCGTAATTCACGTGGCCGGCCTTGCCGGCCAGGATCTCGGCGACCGCGACACCCTCGTCCTCGGCCTTGTGGGCGAGCATCGGGCCGGCGATCACGTCGCCGATGGCGTAGATGCCGGTGACGTTGGTGGCGTAGCGGTCGTCGGTCTGGATCCGGCCCTTGTTGTCGAGCTGGACGCCGACCGTGTCGAGGCCGAGGCCCGCGGTGTAGGGCGTGCGGCCGATGGCGACGAGCACCACGTCGGCCTCCAGCGTCTCCGCCGTGCCGCCCGCGGCCGGCTCGACCGTGACCTTGGCGCCCTCACCGGTGCGCTCGACGCCGGTGACCTTCTGCGACAGGCGGAACTCGATGCCCTGCTTCGACAGGATGCGCTGGAACTGCTTGCCGACCTCGCCGTCCATGCCGGGCAGGATCCGGTCGAGGTACTCGACCACGGTCACCTGGGCGCCGAGGCGCCGCCAGACCGAGCCGAGCTCGAGGCCGATCACGCCCGCGCCGATGACGACGAGCTTGCCGGGGACCTTCGTCAGGTCGAGGGCGCCGGTCGAGGACACCACGACCTCCTCGTCGATGGTGACGCCCGGCAGGTTGGCGACGTCCGAGCCCGTCGCGATCACGACGTTCTTGGCCTCGAGGATCTGGTTGCCGCCGTCCTCCGAGGTCACCTCGACGCGGCCGGCCCCGGCGAGACGGCCGGTGCCCTGGAACGCCTCGATGCCGTTCTTCTTGAGCAGGAACGCGACGCCCTTGGTGTTGCCGTCGACGCCGTCCTGCTTGAACGCCATCATCTTGGCGAGATCGAGCTTCGGCTCGCCGACGGTGATGCCGAGCACCGGGAAGTGCTTGGTCGCCTCCTCGAAGGCTTCCGAGGCGTGCAGCAGGGCCTTCGAGGGGATGCAGCCGACGTTGAGGCAGGTGCCGCCATGGGCCGGGCGCTTCTCGACCACGGCGGTCTTCAGGCCGAGCTGGGCGGCGCGCAGCGCGCAGACGTAGCCGCCGGGGCCGGTGCCGATGACGACGAGATCGTAGGAGGACATGCGGGACTCGCGAGGTTGGGCGCGGCCGGCCGTCGGGGGCCGCCGCTGCGATGGGTGAGAGGATGGGAGAGGCTAGCGGCCGCCCGAGACCGTCAGGGTCGCGCCGGTGGCGTAGGACGCCTCGTCGGAGAGGAGCCACAGCACCGCGGCGGCGATCTCGTCGGCGGTGCCGGCGCGCTTCATCGGGACCGTGGGGCCGAGCCGTGCCAGCCGGTCGGGCTGGCCGCCGCTGGCATGGATCTCGGTCTCGATCAGGCCGGGGGCGACGCCGTTGACGCGGATGCCTTCACCGGCGACCTCGCCGGCGAGACCGGTGGTGAGGGTGTCGATGGCGCCCTTGGAGGCCGCGTAGTCGACGTACTGGTTCGGCGCGCCGAGGCGGGCGGCGACTGACGAGATGTTGACGATGACGCCGCCCTGCCCGCCGTGGCGGGTCGACATCCGCCGCACCGCCTCGCCGGCGCACAGGAACGAGCCGACGACGTTGGTGGTCATCATCCGGTGGAGACGCGCGAAGGTCATCTCGTCGACCCGGGCCGCGTGGTCGACGACGCCCGCGTTGTTCACGAGCCCGCCGAGCGTGCCCAGGCCGTCGGCGGCCTTGAACAGGGCCGGGATGTCGGCCTCGACCGCGACGTCGCTGCGGACGGCGAGCGCCGTGCCGCCGAGATCCTCGATCTCCCGCACGAGCGAGTCGGCGGCGTCCTTGGCCGCGACGTAGGAGAAGCAGACCCGCCAGCCGGCCCGCGCGGCGCGCAGGGCAACGGCACGGCCGATGCCGCGGCTGCCGCCGGTGACCACCAGGACCTTGTCCGAGACAGCCTTGTCCATGACCCCGTGCTCCCTGTTGCGAGGGGCCCTAAACAGCTGGACTGTCAAGGGGAGCCTCCTGGAACGATCAAGGCGCGGGATCCCCTCTCCCGTGTGGGAGAGGGGTAGGGGTGAGGGTGTGACGCTTCTGAATAAAGCTCGGGCCATCGTGCCGGCAGCGGGACGGCTCAAGCTTTCTGCGGAACCGTAGCACCCTCACCCCCGGCCCCTCTCCCACACGGGAGAGGGGAGACCCGCGCTCCTTCCTTTACCGAACCGCCCCGGGGGGAGCGGTCCCAACTACTTGCCTCAGAGGTCGAGCACGAGGCGCGCCGGGTCCTCCAGGGCCTCCTTGACCCGCACCAGGAAGGTCACGGCCTCCTTCCCGTCGACGATCCGGTGATCGTACGACAGGGCGAGGTACATCATCGGCCGCGCCTCGATCTTGCCGCCTCGCACGACCGGACGCTCCTCGATGCGGTGCATGCCGAGGATGCCCGATTGCGGCGCGTTGAGGATCGGGGTCGACATCAGCGAGCCGTAGATGCCGCCGTTGGTGATCGTGAACGTGCCGCCCTGCATGTCCTCGATCGACAGCTTGCCGTCGCGGGCCTTGCGGCCGAAGCCGGTGATGGCCTTCTCGATGCCGGAGATCGACAGCTGGTCGGCGTCGCGCACCACCGGGACGACGAGGCCCTTGTCGGTGCCGACCGCGATGCCGACGTGGTAGTAGTTCTTGTAGACGATGTCCTGGCCGTCGATCTCGGCGTTGACCGCCGGCACGTCCTTCAGGGCGCCGATCACCGCCTTGGTGAAGAAGCCCATGAAGCCGAGCTTGGCGCCGTGCTTCTTCTCGAACACGTCCTTGTACTGCTGGCGCAGGGCCATCACCGCGCCCATGTCGACGTCGTTGAACGTCGTCAGCATCGCGGCGGTGTTCTGCGCGTCCTTGAGGCGCCGGGCGATGGTCTGGCGCAGCTTGGTCATGCGCACCCGCTCCTCGCGGGAGGCATCGTCCGGCGCGGACGGGGCGCGGGCCGCCTGGGGGGCCGCCGGGGCGGGAGCGGAGGCGCCCGACGAGATCGCCGAGAGCATGTCGCCCTTGGTGACGCGGCCGTCCTTGCCGCTGCCCTTCACGGACGAGGGATCGACGCCGGATTCCTGGGCGAGGCGGGCGACGGCCGGGCCGTTGTCGCCGGCCGAATGACCCTTCGGAGCGGCGTCGCCGTGGCTGCCGTAGGACGCCGACGACGACTTCGCGGGCGCCTCGGCGGCGGCCTTCGGGGCCTCCTTGGGGGCCTCGGCCTTGGGAGCCGCCGCGCCGTTGCCGGCGGCGGCGCCGCCCTCGACGATCGAGCCGAGGAGCGCGCCGGGCTCGACCGTCTCGCCGTCCTTGGCGACGATCTCGCCGAGCTGGCCCGAGGCCGGGGCGTTGACCTCGAGGGTGACCTTGTCGGTCTCGAGCTCGACCAGCGGCTCGTCGGCCTTCACGGTGTCGCCGGGCTTCTTGAACCAGCGGCCGATCGTGGCCTCGCTCACGGACTCGCCGAGCGTCGGGACGCGGATTTCGGTGGCCATGTCTTCCGTCAGGGTTGGGGCGGTGGGGATGCGCCCGGAAAAAGGATCAGGCGGCGCCCCTCGCGGGGCGCCGGTGAAGGGGGATCAGACCGCCAGGGCCTCGTTGAGGAAGGCCTGGAGCTGGTCGAGGTGCTTCGACATCAGGCCGACGGCGGTCGAGGCCGAGGCCGGACGGCCGATGTAGCGCGGGCGCTTGGAGGCGGAGCCGGCCTGGTTGAGCACCCACTCGAGGTAGGGCTCGACGAAGGCCCACGAGCCCATGTTCTTGGGCTCCTCCTGGCACCACACCACCTCGGCGTTGCGGAAGCGCGAGATCTCGGTGGCGAGCGACTTGAGCGGGAACGGGTAGAGCTGCTCGACGCGCATCAGGTACACGTCGGAGATGCCGCGCTTCTCGCGCTCCTCGAACAGGTCGTAATAGACCTTGCCCGAGCACAGCACGACGCGCCGGACCTTGTCGTCCTTCGACAGCTTCACGCCGTCCTGCGCCTTCTCGGCGTCGTCCCACAGCACGCGGTGGAAGGTCGAGCCCTCGGCGATGTCGGCGAGCGCCGAGACCGCCCGCTTGTGGCGCAGCAGCGACTTCGGGGTCATCAGCACCAGCGGCTTGCGGAAGTCCCGCTTCAGCTGGCGGCGCAGGATGTGGAAGTAGTTCGAGGGCGTCGTGCAGTTGGCGACCTGCATGTTGTCCTCGGCGCACATCTGCAGGTAGCGCTCGAGGCGGGCGGAGGAGTGCTCCGGACCCTGGCCCTCGTAGCCGTGCGGCAGCAGCATCACCAGGCCCGACATGCGCAGCCACTTGCGCTCGCCGCTACTGATGAACTGATCGACCACGACCTGCGCGCCGTTGGCGAAGTCGCCGAACTGCGCCTCCCACAGCACCAGGGAGTTCGGCTCGGCCAGCGTGTAGCCGTACTCGAAGCCGAGCACCGCCTCCTCCGAGAGCATCGAGTTGATGACCTCGTAGCGGCTCTGGCCGTCCTTGATGTGGTTGAGGGGCGTGTAGCGCTCCTCGTTCTCCTGGTCGATCACCACCGAGTGGCGCTGCGAGAAGGTGCCGCGCTCGACGTCCTGGCCCGACAGGCGGACCCGGTGGCCTTCGGTGAGCAGCGAGCCGAAGGCCAGGGCCTCGGCGGTCGCCCAGTCCAGGCCCTCGCCGGTCTCGATCGCCTTGGCGCGGTTGTCGAGGAAGCGCCGGATGGTGCGGTGCAGGTGGAAGTCCTGCGGCACCGTGGTGATGGCCTGCCCGATCTGCCGCAGGGTGTCGGCCGGCACGCCGGTGCGGCCGCGGCGCGGGTCGTCTTCGTCCTCGCGCACCGCCTTCAGGCCCGACCAGCGGCCGTCGAGCCAGTCGGCCTTGTTGGCCTTGTAGCCGGTGGCGATGTCGAACTCGCTGTCGAGGGTGGCGCGGAACTCGGCCTTGCGGTCGTCGAGCTCCTTCTGGCTCACCACGCCGGTCTCGGTCAGCCGCTTGCCGTAGGTCTCGAGCGTCGAGGGGTGCTTGCGGATGATCTGGTACATCTTCGGCTGGGTGAACGCGGGCTCGTCGCCCTCGTTGTGGCCGAAGCGGCGGTAGCAGAGCATGTCGATCACCACCGGCTTGTGGAACTTCTGCCGGTACTCGGTGGCGATCTTGGCCGCGAAGGTGACGGCCTCGGGGTCGTCGCCGTTGCAGTGGAAGATCGGCGCCTCGACCATCTTCGCCACGTCGGACGGGTAGGGCGAGGAGCGCGAGAAGCGCGGATCGGTGGTGAAGCCGATCTGGTTGTTGATGATGAAGTGGATCGAGCCGCCGGTGCGGTGGCCCTTTAGGCCCGACAGGCCGAAGCACTCCGCCACCACGCCCTGGCCCGCGAAGGCGGCGTCGCCGTGGATGAGGAGCGGCAGCACGGTGGTGCGCTGCTCGTCGCCCTGCTGGTCCTGCTTGGCGCGCACCTTGCCGAGCACCACCGGATCGACGATCTCAAGGTGCGACGGGTTGGCGGTCAGCGACAGGTGGACGGTGTTGCCGTCGAAGGCCCGGTCGCTCGAGGCGCCGAGGTGGTACTTCACGTCGCCCGAGCCCTCGACCTCCGCCGGCGAGGACGAGCCGCCCTTGAACTCGTGGAAGATCGCCCGGAAGGGCTTGCTCATCACGTTGGCGAGCACGTTGAGGCGGCCGCGATGCGCCATGCCCAGCACGATGTCGGTGACGCCGAGCGCGCCGCCGCGCTTGATGATCTGCTCCAGCGCCGGAACCATCGCCTCCGAGCCGTCGAGGCCGAAGCGCTTGGTGCCGGTGTACTTGAGGTCGAGGAACTTCTCGAAGCCCTCGGCCTCGATCATCTTGTTGAGGATCGCCCGCCGGCCCTGCTCGGTGAACGAGATCTCCTTGTCCTTGCCCTCGATCCGCTCCTGGATCCAGGCCTTCTCCTCCGGATCGGAGATGTGCATGAACTCGACGCCGAGCGTCTGGCAGTAGGTCCGATCCAGGATCGCGACGATCTCCCGGATGGTGCCGAATTCGAGGCCGAGCACGTTGTCGAGGAAGATCGGCCGGTCCCAATCGGATTCGGCGAAGCCGTAATGCTGCGGGTGCAGCTCCTCGTGGTCGCCACGCGGCTGCAGGCCCAGCGGATCGAGCTTGGCGTGGAGATGGCCGCGCATGCGGTAGGCGCGGATCAGCATGATCGCGCGGACCGAATCCTTGGTCGCCTGCTGCACGTCGACCGGCGAGACGGGCTGGCCCTTGGCCTCCTGCTTGGCCTTGATCTTCTCGCCGACCGCCTTCTCGACCTGGGCCCAGTTGCCGTCGAGCGCCGAGACGATCTCGCCGTTGGCGGCGACCGGCCAGTTCGGCTTGGTCCAGGACGCGCCCTCCGCGTTCTTGACCACGATCGCGCTCTCCTCCTTCAGGCCGGAGAAGAAGCTGCGCCACTCGGGGTCCACCGCGTTGGGATCCCGGGTGTAGGTCGCGTAGAGCTCCTCGATGTAGTCGGCGTTGCCTCCGTAGAGGAACGAGGTTCCGAGGAGGGCGTCGTTCGCGTCCTGGCGTGCCATGGCGATCTGTCTATCCGCGCTGGTCGATCGGGGCCCGGCTTCTCGCCAGCAGTTGAGGCGGGAGGATGGCGGGTGATCGACGGTGGGGGCGCCCGGTCTCACCGGACGCGAGGATGTCTTACGAACTCAAGAGAGTTGACGTTTGCTTGCGATATGGGTGCGGAACCGAAATTCCGCACGCCACGGCTGCCATGCGCGGGGCGAGGGGCGAGGGGCCGGGGATCCGGACACGTCCCCCGCCCCCCCGCGGCGCCTCAGCCCTTCAGGACCTCGACCAGGGTCTTGCCGAGGCGGGCCGGCGACGGCGAGACGCGGATGCCGGCCTCCTCCATCGCGGCGATCTTGTCCTCGGCGCCGCCCTTGCCGCCCGAGATGATCGCGCCGGCGTGACCCATGCGGCGGCCGGGAGGGGCGGTGCGCCCGGCGATGAAGCCGACCATCGGCTTCTTGCGGCCGCGCTTGGCCTCGTCGCGGATGAACTGCGCCGCCTCTTCCTCGGCCGAGCCGCCGATCTCGCCGATCATCACGATCGACTCGGTCTTGTCGTCGGCCAGGAACATCTCCAGCATGTCGATGAACTCGGTGCCCTTGACCGGGTCGCCGCCGATGCCGACCGCGGTGGTCTGGCCGAGGCCCTCGTTGGTGGTCTGGAACACCGCCTCGTAGGTCAGCGTGCCGGAGCGCGACACGATGCCGACCGAGCCCGGACGGAAGATGTTGGCCGGCATGATGCCGATCTTCGACTCGCCGGCGGTGACGATGCCGGGGCAGTTCGGGCCGACGAGGCGCGACTTCGAGCCTTCGAGCGAGCGCTTGACCCGCACCATGTCGAGGACCGGGATGCCTTCCGTGATGCAGACGATCAGCGGGATCTCGGCATCGATCGCCTCGCAGATCGCGTCGGCGGCGCCCGGCGGCGGCACGTAGACCACCGAGGCGTCGGCGCCGGTGGCGTGGCGGGCTTCCTTCACGGTGTCGAACACCGGCAGGCCGAGATGGGTCGCGCCGCCCTTCCCCGGCGAGGTGCCGCCGACCATCTTGGTGCCGTAGGCGATCGCCTGCTCGGAGTGGAAGGTCCCGTTCTTGCCGGTGAAGCCCTGGCAGATGACCTTGGTGTTCTTGTCGATGAGGATGGACACGTGCGATCTCCGGAGATCTGCATTCGGGGATGGGCGGTGCGGCTCAAGGTGACCGAGCGCGGTGCACCGCCCCTGAGAAAGCTGCGCTGAAGGGAAGCCCGGTCGCCGGGCCCCGCTCACGAGAAGGGCGCCCTCGCGGGCGCCCCGCCCTCCTCAGCCCTTGCGGACCGCCGCGACGATCTTCTGGGCGGCGTCGTCGAGGTCGTCGGCCGGGATCACGTTGAGGCCCGAGGAGCGGATGATCTCCTTGCCCTTCTCGACGTTGGTGCCCTCGAGGCGCACCACCAGCGGAACCTGCAGGCCCACCGCCTTCACGGCCGCGATCACCCCGTTGGCGATCACGTCGCACTTCATGATGCCGCCGAAGATGTTGACCAGGATGCCCTTCACGTTCGGGTCGGCGGTGATGATCTTGAAGGCCGCGGTGACCTTCTCCTCCGAGGCGCCGCCGCCGACGTCGAGGAAGTTCGCCGGCTCCTCGCCGTAGAGCTTGATGATGTCGAGGGTCGCCATGGCGAGGCCGGCGCCGTTGACCATGCAGCCGATCGTGCCCTCGAGCGCGATGTAGGCGAGGTCGTACTTCGAGGCCTCGATCTCCTTCTCGTCCTCCTCGGTGACGTCGCGCAGCTGCACGATCTCCGGCTGGCGGTAGAGGCTGTTCGAGTCGAACGAGATCTTGGCGTCCAGGCACTTCAGGTGCCCGTCCTTGGTGACGATGAGCGGGTTGATCTCCAGCATGCTCATGTCCTTGGCGGTGAACGCCCGGTAGAGCTTGGTGGTGAGGTCCTCCGCCTCCTTGGCGAGCGGGCCGGTCAGCCCGAGCGCCTTGGCGACCGCGCGGCCGTGATGCGGCAGCACGCCGGTGGCCGGGTCGACCGAGAAGGTGACGATCTTCTCGGGCGTGTCGTGGGCGACCTGCTCGATGTCCATGCCGCCCTCGGTCGAGACCACGAAGGCGACCTTGCCGGTCTCGCGGTCGACGAGCATCGACAGGTAGAACTCGGTCTCGATGTCGGAGCCGTCCTCGATGTAGAGGCGGTTGACCTGCTTGCCGGCCTCGCCGGTCTGCACCGTCACGAGGGTGCGGCCGAGCATCTGCTCGGAGAAGGCCTTGACCTCCTCGACCGACTTGGCGAGGCGCACGCCGCCCTTCTCGCCGGCCTCGGCCTCCTTGAACTTGCCCTTGCCGCGCCCGCCGGCGTGGATCTGGGACTTCACGACCCAGAGCGGACCGCCCAGCTCCTTGGCGGCGGCCTCGGCCTCGGAGGCCTTGAAGATGGCGCGGCCGTTCGAGACCGGCAGGCCGAACTCCTTGAGGACGGCCTTGGCTTGATACTCGTGGATGTTCATGGGGCGACAAGCTTTCTGAAAGTCAGGCGGGGCGTGCGTGCAGGGGCGGCGCGGGGATTTCCCGCGCCGCTCGTGTCAGGTGTTACGCCAGCGCGCCGTTGATGCCCTTGCAGGCCTCGACCAGGCCCTTCACGGAATTGACCGACTTCTCGAACATCGCCTTCTCCTCAGCCGTGAACTCGACCTCGACGATGCGCTCGACGCCGTTCTCGCCGATCACGATCGGCACGCCGATGAACAGGCCGTCGACGCCGTACTGGCCGGTGAGGTGGGCCGCGCAGGGCAGGACCCGCTTCTTGTCCTTGAGGTAGCTCTCGGCCATCGCGATGGCGGAGGCCGCCGGCGCGTAGAAGGCCGAGCCGGTCTTGAGCAGGTTGACGATCTCGCCGCCGCCCTTGCGGGTCCGCTCGACCATCGCGTCGAGCTTCTCCTGGGTGGTCCAGCCCAGCTTGACGAGGTCGGGCAGCGGCACGCCGGCCACCGTCGAGTAGCGCACCAGCGGCACCATGTCGTCGCCGTGGCCGCCGAGCACGAAGGCGGTGACGTCCTCGACCGAGACCTGGAACTCCTCGGCCAGGAAGTGGCGGAAGCGGGCCGAGTCGAGCACGCCGGCCATGCCGACGATCTTCTTCGGGTCGAGGCCCGAGAACTTCTGCAGCGCCCACACCATCGCGTCGAGCGGGTTGGTGATGCAGATCACGAAGGCGTTCGGGGCATGCGTCTTGATGCCGGTGCCGACCGCTTCCATCACCTTCAGGTTGATGCCGATCAGGTCGTCGCGGCTCATGCCGGGCTTGCGCGGCACGCCGGCGGTGACGATCACCACGTCGGCCCCGGCGATGGCGCTGTAGTCGCTCGCGCCGCTGTACTTGGCGTCGAAGCCGTCGACCGGCGCCGACTCGGCGATGTCGAGGCCCTTGCCCTGCGGCACGCCATCGGCGATGTCGAACAGCACGACGTCGCCCAGCTCCTTGAGGCCGGCGAGGTGCGCGAGCGTGCCGCCGATCTGTCCAGCGCCGATGAGCGCGATCTTCTTGCGTGCCATGTGAGAACCGATCCTTCGCGGTGTGATGGAACCGTCGGGGGCCGGGGTCCGCTCGCGAGGAGCCCGCGCCGGCGGGTGCCTCTTTGGCGAAAAAAGCCGGGGCCGACAACCCGAGGGCCCGGCGTGGGGCGCCCGGGCACGGCCACGGCGGCGCTTCCGGGGCGTCACGCGATCCGGATTTGCATTTTATTGCAACGCACTACGACGACACACCGCCGATCATTACATTTCGGACACTTTGTCAGCGCGGCTAGAGCGTGCCGAGGCGCAGGATGCGCAGCATCGCCCGGATGATCGCCCCGAGGCGGGCCTCGATCAGGTCGCGGGGCACCTCGGCGTCGAGCTGGATCGAGACCGGGTGCAGGAAGCGGTGGCTGGTGTCGAAGATGAAGGCGATGCCGCGCTCGCGGTCGCGCAGCGAGAAGGTGCCGGCATTCATCCCTTCCTCGATCACCCGCTCGACGAGTTGGCGCAGGCGGCCGCGGTGGCGCCGGGCGATCGGCCGGGATTCCACGGTCGCGTCGCGGTGGACCGCGAACAGGTGCGGGTCCCGCGCCAGCACGTCGCGCTGCATCGAGGCGAGCGCCAGCAGCAGGCGCTCGAGCTTGTCGTCGGCGGGGTCGGGCGCGTCCGCGATGGCGCCGAGCTCGGCCTCGACGTCGCGCAGCCAGCGCCCCGCCACCGCGTCGACGAGCGCGGTCTTCGACGGGAAGTAGCGGTAGACGTTGGCATGCGTCATGCCCGCCTCGGCCGCGACGCCCACCACCGTGACCTGGCGGTGGCCGAGCCGGCGCAGGTGGTCGGCCGCGATGGCGAGCAGCCGCGCATCCGCCGAGAGCGGCGTCGCGCGGGCACGCTGGCCGAGCCCGGCGGAGGCCAGCCCGGCCAGGACGGGTCCGGCGGCGGAGGCCCCGGCAGAGGCTTGTCCGGCAGAGGCTTGCCCGGTGGAGCTCTGCGCCCCGGGGAACGGCGCGTCCGTCGGATGCGGCTCGTCGCGGGGCTGGGCGCCGGGGCGGCTGCGGGGCATGGAACTCGGGAACGCTCGGGATCGGTGGCGAGGCAATCCCGACAGGTTAGCGTCCGGCCGGCCGCAGGAGAAGCCCCGCGGGACAGTCGCGAGGCCGCAGTATTATACCCGGTAGCGCCGGTGCAGGCTCGACACCACGTCCTCGGCCAATCCCAGGCGCTCGGCCAGGTAGGCGAGATAGAGCTGGTTGACCCGGCGGCGCTGGTCCACGGCGAGCAGCGAGGCGACGTACGCGTAGGCGCCGAGATCGGCGTCGAGGATCGCGTCGAGGAGGTCGCCGAGCGCCAGCGGCGCGGCGAGCGCCTTGTCGAGGCGCTGGCGCTCGGCCTCCGCGGCGCTGATCCGGGCGAGCGCGTCGCGCACCGGGGCGGGGTCCTGCCGGCGCCCCTGCGCCAGGAAGGCCGCCGCCATCGCCTGGATCACGAGGTCGCGCTGGGCCGGCTCCAGCACCCGGAGGTTGAGGGTGAGCGGCACCAGGGTCTGGTGGCGGTTCTGCAGGAAGGCGTGCAGCACCTTCTGGCCCAGCGCCTCGGTCACCACCGCGTCCGCCCGCCCCGCCCGCCGGTCGCGCCGCGAGGCCCGGGCCGGGGCGGTCCCCGGCTCCTCGACCTCCCCGGCCGGGTCGTCGCGCCCGAAGGCGCGGGTGAGGAAGGCGAAGCTCATGCGGGGCGGGTCCGTGACGGGCGGTCCCGCACCAACGTGCGGCGGTGCGCCGGGCTCCGCGGCGGGATCAGCCGCCGACGATCGGGCGCAGGACCGGCACGTCGAAATAGATCCGCCCGAGATCGATCGCGAAATCCACGGCGTCGAGCCGCAGGACGTCGTCCGGCGCGGTGAGGACGTCGCAGACCCAGCCATCCCCCTCGCGCCGGTCATGCTCCACCCGCATCTGGTCCTGGTAGGCAAGGACGATGTGCCGGAGCGTCGGCAACGACTTGTAGAAGGACAGCTTGGGCCCGCGGTCGCGGTCCATGGTGCTCGGCGACAGCACCTCGACGATGACGAGCGGGTCGGTGACGAAGGTGCGGTTCTGGCGCGGTCCGCAGCGTACGACGATATCGGGCTTCGGCTTGTCCCGGCCGCGGCCGTCCTCGTCGCGCTGCACCCGCATCCCGCCCTGGTAGCTGCGGCAGCCGGCAGCATCCATGGCGAGCTTCAGCGGCGCGCCGATATTGCCGGCGATCTGCTCGTGGTTCTCCGTCGGGTTCGTCATCATGACGACCTCGCCGTCGACCAGCTCCCAGTCGCTCTCGTCGCGCTGCGCATCGACGAAGCGGTCGAATTCGGAGACGGTGAGCCCGTGGTGGCGACGGACGCGGTCGTCCATGGCGCGCTCCCCTGTGGCGCTTCCCGGCTGCCCTCGGGAGCCTATCCGCTCGGGACGGGGGCGAGAAGGCGCCGTCCCGCGCAAACTCTTCGCCCCGCCGCCCTGGGCGCGGCCGCCCGCCACCCAATCTAGGGGGCTCGATACCCCGCAGCAGGATCATCCCCCGGCATGACACGCCCCCGATCGTCCGACCGGCAGGCCGGCGCATGACCCTCGACCAGGGCCTCGCCTTCGGCCTCATCGGCGTCACCGTCCTGCTCTTCATCTGGGGCCGGCTGCCCTACGATCTCGTGGCGCTGCTCTCGCTGGTCGCCGGAGTGGCGCTGGGGCTGGTGCCGGCCTCCAAGGCCTTCGACGGCTTCGCCGACGACGTGGTGATCATCGTAGCGAGCGCGCTCGTCATCTCGTCGGCGGTGTCGCGCTCGGGCGTCGTCGAGAACGCGATGCGCCCGCTCCTGCCCTACCTGCGAAAGCCCAGCCGGCAGGTGCCGGCGCTGGCCGGCGCCGTGATGGGCCTGTCGGTCTTCACCAAGAACATCGGGGCGCTTGCGATCTTCATGCCCGTGGCGCTCCAGCTCGGGCGCAAGACCGGCACGCCGGCCTCGCTGCTGATGATGCCGATGTCCTTCGCCTCGCTGATCGGCGGGCTCGTCACGCTCGTCGGCACCTCGACCAACATCATCGTCGCCAAAGTGCGGGCCGACGTCACCGGCCAGCCCTTCGGCATGTTCGACTTCACCCCCGTCGGCCTCGGGCTCGCGGCGGCGGGCCTCGCCTTCCTGGCGGTCGGCTACCGGCTGCTGCCGCGCGACCGGCGCCCGGCGGGCTCGCTCGCCGCCTCGTTCCGGATCGAGGCCTACACGACCGAAGCCTGCCTGCCCGAGGACTCGCCGCTCGTCGGCGCGACGGTCGGGGAGCTCGAGGCGCTCGGCGACGGCGACGTCACGGTGGCGACCGTGATCCGCGAGCGCTTCCGCCGCTTCGTGCCGGGCCCCGACTGGCGGCTTTCCGCCGGCGACGTCCTGCTCCTCGACGGCGAGCCGGAGGACCTGGAGCGCCTGGTGGCGCGGGCGAAGCTCACGCTCGTCGGCACGCTGCCGGCGGCCGGGGAGGCGACGGTGATCGAGGCGGTGATCCCGGACGGCTCGGCCCTCGTCGGCACCACGGCGGCGGGCGCCGACCTCGCCGGGCATCACGGCACCACGCTCCTGGCGGTCAGCCGCGCGGGCGCGGCGATCACCCGGCGCATCGGCAGCGTGCGCCTGCGCGCCGGCGACGTGGTGGTGCTGCGCGCCGCCCCGGACCGGCTCGGCGACATGCTGTCGGAGTTCGGCCTGCTGCCGCTCGCCGAGCGCAAGCTGGCGCTCGGCCACAGCCGCCGCAGCTACATCCCGATCGCGGTGCTGGCCGGCGCGATGGCGCTGATCGCGCTCCACGTCGTGCCGGTGGCGATGGCGTTCTTCGGCGCCGCGGTGCTGCTGCTGGTCCTGCGCGTCATGACCATGCACGAGGCCTACGAGACGATCGAGTGGCCGGTGATCGTGCTGCTCGGCGCCCTGATCCCGGTCAGCGACGCGGTGCGCACCACCGGCGGCACCGACCTCATCGCCGGGGCCCTGTCGAACGTCATGCACACCGTGCCGCCGATGCTGGCGATCGGCCTGCTGCTGATCGCCGCGATGGCGGTGACGCCGTTCCTCAACAACGCCGCGACGGTGCTGGTGATGGGGCCGATCGGCGCCAGCCTCGCCCAGAAGCTCGGGCTCAACCCGGATCCGTTCCTGATGGCGGTGTCGGTGGGGGCGGCCTGCGACTTCCTCACCCCGATCGGCCACCAGTGCAACACCCTGGTGATGGGTCCGGGCGGATACCGCTTCGGCGACTATGCCCGCCTCGGCCTGCCGCTTTCGATCATGGTGATCGTCGTCGGCACGCTGCTGATCAGCCTGTTCTGGCCGGTGGCGCCGCGCTGACGGCGAAAGCTGTTCCCTTCACGGGACTGCCCGTACGTGACACCGTGTCGCCATGCCGTCGAATCGTGTCGCCCCGGGCGGGGGGCTACACAGGCGGCATGACGGCGATCTGGTTCATCTTCGCGCTCATGACCGGCCTGGCGGTGCTCGCCCTGCTCTGGCCGATGTCGCGCCGCCCCGCCCTGGCCGTGCCGGAGGGCGAGGCGCGGATCGCCACCGAGACCGGCTTCTACCGCGACCAGTTGCGCGAGATCGACCGCGACGCCGCCCGCGGGCTCCTGGCCGCGCCGGAGGCCGAGGCCGCGAGGGCCGAGGCCGCGCGCCGGCTCCTGCGCGCCAGCCGCGATCCCGGCCGCACCGCCGGCGCGGTCGGCGAGCCGGCCCTGCGCCGGCGCCGCGCCGCCTCCGCCTTCGCCCTCTCGACGGTGCCGCTCGTCGCGCTCCTCGTCTACGGCATCTACGGCTCGCCCGACCTGCCGGCCCGGCCCCAGGCCGATCGCCTGGCCCACGCGAAGGCGGCCGGCAACGACCTCGCCGCGGCGGTGGCGCAGATCGAGGCGCATCTCGCCAAGGCGCCCGAGGACGGCCGCGGCTGGGCGGTGCTCGCCCCGGTCTACCTGCGGGTCGGGCGCGTCGCGGACGCGATCAAGGCCTACGAGAACTCCCTGCGGATCCTCGGCGACGACGCCGGCCGGCTCGCCGATTACGGCGAGGCCCTGGTGGCGGCCGATGACGGCGTCGTCTCGGCCAAGTCCCGCGACGCCTTCGAGCGGGCGCTCCGCCAGGATCCCAAGGCGATCAAGCCGCAATTCTACCTCGCCCGCGCCGCCGAGCAGGACGGCGACCGCGACAAGGCGCGCGCGCGCTACGCCGCGCTCGTCGCCGCCTCCCCGGCCGAGGCGCCCTGGCTGCCGATGGTGCGCGAGAGCCTGGCCCGCTTCGACGGCACGGCCCCGCCTCCCGCCGCCCAACCCGCGGCACGCTCGGCCCCCGCGATGAGCGAGGAGCAGCGCGGCATGGTCCGCGGCATGGTCGAGGGGCTGGCGCAGCGCCTCGCCGAGAAGGGCGGGACGGGCGAGGAATGGGCCCGGCTGGTGCGCTCCTACGGGGTGCTGGGCGAGCGGGCGAAGGCCGAGGAGACGCTGGCCAAGGCCCGCGGCGCGCTCGGGAGCGATCCCGGCAAGCTCGCGCCGGTGGAGGAAGCGGCCCAAGAGATGGGATTGGGTGCCAGGGCGGCACCTTGACGACCGCCCCCGCCCCGCAGAGGGGAAGATCCGGGGGCTCGGGGCGTTCGGACGGCAGAGGCTTGCGAATCATCCCGCGGTACGCCCCCGCCTTTTTCCCGCCTCGCCAGGCGAGCCGGGCCGGTGCACAACACACCAACAGAGCCGGATCCCCACGCCGGCCCCTCGGGAGACGCCCCTGATGACGACCGCGACCCCCCTCCCCCGCCGCCGGCGTTGAGACCCGCCCCATGACGCGCCGGCGCCGCCGTTCCGTCCTCATCGTCGTCTGCGGCGCCGTGCTGGCGGCGGCCCTCGGGCTCGTCCTCACGGCGATGCGCGACACCATCGTGTTCTTCCGCTCCCCCACCGAGGTGGCGAGCCAGAAGGTCGTGCCGGGCACGCGCTTCCGCCTCGGCGGGCTGGTCGAGGCCGGCTCGCTCAAGCGCGAGGCCGACGGGCATGTCGAGTTCGCCGTCACCGATACCGGCTCGACCGTGGCGGTGCGCTACCGCGGCCTGCTGCCCGACCTGTTTCGCGAAGGCCAGGGCGTGGTGACCGAGGGCGTGCTGCAGGCCGACGGCACCTTCCGGGCCGACACGGTGCTGGCCAAGCACGACGAGACCTACATGCCGCGCGAGGTCGCCGACGCCCTCAAGGCGCAGGGCCGCTGGCAGGAGGGCGGCGCGGGCGGCCCCGTGAAGCCCGCGGACGGCAAGCCCCGGCAGGCGCAGGCCGGCGAGGACCAGCCCGGATCGGTCTCGCGCACCGCCGTGAAATAGTCACGCCCCGTGCGGCGGAAGGTCTTGGCGGCTCGGCCCGGGAAGCGGATTAAGATGACGCCCGCGTTCCGCCGCAGCGGGACGCCGGGTCGCGAGACCCGTCGGCCGATCGTCCGCTGCGCTCGACACCCGCTTACCGAAAGGTCGCCCCGTTGCTGATCGAGGTTGGTCATTACGCCCTCGCCCTCGCGCTCGCCCTGTCGCTGACGCAGATGGTGATGCCGGTCTGGGCGAGCCGCGCCGGCGACCCGGTCCTGCGCAGCATCACGGTGCCGGCCGCACTCGCCACCTTCGCGTGCATCGCCTTCGCGTTCGGGGCGCTGACCTACGCCCACGTCACCTCGGACTTCTCGGTCCAGAACGTCGTCGAGAATTCGCACTCGATGAAGCCGCTGATCTACAAGATCTCCGGCGTCTGGGGGAACCACGAGGGCTCGATGCTGCTCTGGGTGCTGATCCTGGCGCTGTTCGGCGCCGTGGTGGCGCTCGCCCGCAACTCCGTGCCGCCGATCCTGCGGGCCAACACGCTGGGCGTGCAGGCCGCGATCACCGCGGTGTTCCTGCTCTTCATCCTGGTGACCTCGAACCCGTTCAACCGGCTCAACCCGGCGCCGATCGAGGGCCGCGACCTCAACCCGCTGCTCCAGGATCCCGGCCTCGCGATCCATCCGCCGCTGCTCTATCTCGGCTATGTCGGCTTCTCGATCACCTTCGCGTTCGCCATCGCGGCGCTGATCGAGGGGCGGATCGACGCCGCCTGGGCTCGCGCGGTGCGGCCCTGGACGCTGGCGGCCTGGTGCTTCCTCACCGTCGGCATCGCCATGGGGTCGTACTGGGCCTACTACGAGCTCGGCTGGGGCGGCTGGTGGTTCTGGGACCCGGTCGAGAACGCCTCGCTGATGCCTTGGCTCGCCGGTACCGCGCTGGTCCACTCCACCGTGGTCATGGAGAAGCGCGACGCCCTGAAGGTCTGGACGGTGCTGCTCGCCATCCTGACCTTCTCGCTGTCGCTGCTCGGCACCTTCCTGGTGCGCTCGGGCGTGCTGACCTCGGTCCACACCTTCGCGACCGATCCCACCCGCGGCACCTTCATCCTCGGCATCCTGGTGCTGTTCATCGGTGGGTCGCTGGCGCTCTATGCCTGGCGGGCGCCCACCTTGCGCCAGGGCGGCCTGTTCGCGCCGATCTCCCGCGAGGGCGCCCTGGTGATGAACAACCTGTTCCTGTCGGCGGCCTGCGCCACGGTGCTGGTCGGCACGCTCTATCCCCTGGCGCTGGAATCGCTGACGGGGGAAAAGATCTCGGTCGGGCCGCCCTTCTTCAACCTGACCTTCGTGCCGCTCGCGGTGCCGCTGCTCCTCGTGGTGCCGTTCGGCCAGACGCTGGCCTGGAAGCGCGGAGACCTCGCGGCGGCGAGCCAGCGGCTGTTCGTGGGCTTCGCGCTGGCCATCGCGGTCACGCTTCTCGCCGTCGCTGTCACCTGGGGCGGGCCGGTCGGCGCGCCGCTGGGCCTCGGCCTCGGCGCCTACCTGATCCTCGGCGCCGCCTTCGAGATCGTCACGCGGGCGAAGGCCAAGACGGTGGGCGTGTCGCTGCGCCGCGCCGCCGGCCTGCCGCGTTCGGCCTGGGGCACGGCGCTCGCCCATGCCGGCGTCGGCGTCACGGTGATCGGCATCGCCGCCCAGGCCTGGAGCGTCGAGGCGCTGGCGACCCTGCCGCGCGGCGGGGAACTCCGCGCCGGCCCCTACGTCGCGGTGCTGGAGGGCGTCCTGCCCCGCACCGGGCCGAACTACACCGAGACGGTGGCCCACCTCACCATCCGGGAGGGCGGCGACCCGGTGGGCGTGATCGAGCCGGGCAAGCGCTTCTACGCCTCGCGCAACATGTCGGTGAGCGAGGCGGGCCTGCTCACCCGCGGGGTGAGCCAGGTCTATGCCAGCGTCGGCGAGACAGGCACCGACGGCCGCGTCGGCATCCGCCTCTACTACAAGCCCCTGGTGCTGCTGATCTGGCTCGGCGCCGTGGTGATGGCGCTCGGCGGCGGCCTGTCCCTCACCGACCGGCGCTTCCGCGTCGGCGCCCCGGCCTCGCGGCCGGCGATCCGCGACGCCGCCGGGCCGGTGCCGCCCCATTCGGTTCCGGCGGAGTAGCCGCATGCCCGCCCCTTCCCCGGCCCTGCGCGCCCTTCTGCTCGCCCTCCTGCTCCTCGCGCCGGTCGCGGCCGGCGCGGTCCAGCCCGAGGAGGTGATGAAGGACCCCGCTCTCGAGGCGCGGGCCCGGACGATCTCGGCGGAGCTGCGCTGCCTCGTCTGCCAGAACCAGTCGATCGACGATTCCGACGCGCCGCTCGCCCGCGACCTGCGGCTGATCGTGCGCGAGCGCCTGCGCCAGGGCGACGGCGACGAGGCGGTGCTGAGCTACGTCGTGCAGCGCTACGGCGAGTTCGTGCTGCTGCGCCCGGTGCTGGCCTGGCACACCGCCTTCCTGTGGTTCACCCCGGTCCTGGTGGTCGGCCTCGGCGGCCTCGCCCTGTGGGCCGCCGCCCGCCGGCGCCGGCCGGCCCCGCCGCGGGGGCTCACCGCCGCCGAGGAGGCGGCCGTCGCCGAGCTGGTGCGCCGGGCCGAGCCGCGGTGAGCGGCGGCCTCACCGACATCGCCGGCATCCGCGTCGGCCACGCCGAGGATCCGCGCGCGCTGTCGGGCGTCACCGCCATCGTGTTCGACGCCCCCACCGTGGCGGCGGTCGACATCCGCGGCGGCGGGCCGGGGACGCGGGAGACCGATCTCCTCGATCCCGAGCGCACGGTACCGGGGGTCGATGCCCTGGTCCTGTCCGGCGGCTCGGTCTTCGGGCTCGATGCGGCATCGGGCGTCACCGCCTGGCTTGCCGAGACCGGCCGCGGCTTCGCGGTCGGCCCGGCCCGGGTGCCGATCGTGCCGGCGGCGATCCTGTTCGATCTCCTCAACGGCGGCGACAAGGCCTGGGGCCGGTATCCGCCCTACCGCGACCTCGGCTTTGCCGCCGCGGCGAAGGCCGGCACCGGCCCGGTGGCGATGGGCTCGGTCGGGGCCGGGCTCGGAGCCCGGACCGCGAACCTGAAGGGCGGGCTCGGCAGCGCCTCGGCCGCGGTCGAGGGCACGGGGCTGCGCGTCGCGGCGCTGGTCGCCGTCAACGCGCTCGGGCGGGTCACGGTCGGGGACGGTCCGCATTTCTGGGCCGCGCCGTTCGAGATCGGCGCCGAGTTCGGGGGCTTGGGCTCGCCCGCGGCCCCGCCGCCCGACGCCTTCGCCTGGCCGGTGAAGCCGATGCCGGGCGCCAACACCACGATCGCGGTGGTCGCGACGGACGCCCGCCTGACCAAGGCCGAGGCCCGCCGCCTCGCCGTGATGGCCCAGGACGGCCTCGCCCGGGCGATCGTGCCGGCCCACACGCCCCTCGACGGCGACCTCGTCTTCGCCGCGGCGACCGGCGCCGTGCCGCTCGCCGACCCAATCGGGGACCTGGCCCGGCTCGGCGACGCGGCGGCGCGGGTGCTGGCCCGTGCCGTGGCCCTGGGGGTCTACCATGCGAGCGCCTTACCGGTGGCGGGGGCGCAGGGAGCGTGGCGGGACCGGTTCGGGGGGTGAGGGCGCAGCGGTTCCTGCTCGAACCCGCCCCCTTTCCCGGACGGCTGGAGCGTCAGCGGAAGGAGATCCGGGAACCAGCAGAAAACTTGCCGCAAAGCGGCTCAGCTTCTGCAACGCCGCAGAGAGGCGGACGCTTCGCGACATTATGCGCTGGATCCAGAATCTCCCTCCACTTCGTGTCAGTCGTCCGGGAAAGGGCGGCGGATCCTACGGGGTGGTGGGCACCTGCTGCCGGGTGCCCACCCCTCAGAACTGGTACCGCAGCCCCGCCGTCACCCCGTGCGCGACCCCGGCCCGGGTGCCGACCGCCGCCTGGTAATCCACCCGCCAGCCGAGACGCTCGGTCAGGCTGCCCTGGAGACCGGCGCCGGCGGTGACGAAGTCGGCTTGCAGGAACGGCACCGCGGCGGTCGCGGTCGCCATCGGGTTCTGCACGCTGGCGAGGCGGAACAGTCCCGCGCTCCGCTGCGGGCCGAGGCCGGCATTGTAGGCCACCCGCACCGAGGGGACGATGCCGGAAAACCCGTAATACGCCACTTCGGCGCCGAAGCGGGCGGTGGTCTGGAGTACGGTGAGGCCGCCATACGCGACGTTGTTGCCGGCCGCGCCCTGCTCGGTGAAACCGTCGATCCGGGCCGAGTAATGGCTCAGGCCCGCGAATGGCGTCAGCCGGAAGGCGTCGCGGTCGAAGACGAGGCCGACCTCGCCGTCGAGCGCCAGGGCGGAGCCCGAGGTGCGGGCCGCGGCGGTGAGACCGTAGGCGGCCGGGCGGCGCAGGCCCGAGAAGTCGACGATCGGCGCCCCGCCGACGATGCCCTGCGCGTAGAAGTCCGGGCCGTAATAGCCGCCATAGGCCGCGACCGTGAAGGCGCTCTGATCCTGCCGGAAGCCTTGCTGGTAGGCTCCTTGCGGCCGCGACAGCGAGCCGCCGCCCCCGCCCACCGCGAGGCCGGCCCGCCACGGGCCGGTGAGCGGCAGGTCGAGGCCGGCCGAGCCCTGCGCGATGGTGCGGTCGAGGGAAAGGCCGCCGTTGCGCGGCTGGTCGGCGAACACGACGTCGCCCCCGACCCAGAGCGCCGGGCCGGCGGTGCCCCAGGCGCCCTGGCCGGCGCCCGCCGGCAGGTTGGCCCCGCGGCGCAGGGCCGAGAGGTGGTCCTGCACCCCGCGCGTCGCGGACGCCGCCGCGCCGATCGCGCCGGCCCCCAGGCCCTGCAGCACCGTCGGCGCCGTCTCCTTCATCACCGCGAGCGAGAGCGGGTCGACGTAGGTCGGCAGGGTCAGCCGGTAGGCGAGCAGGATGTTGTCGTTGTTGATGCCGGCGTCGTAGGGCTGGCCGTTGATGACGCCCTGGCGGGTCAGGAAGTCGTTGTCGTTGCCGACGAGCAGGAAGTAGTCGTTGGGCGCCCGCTCGCTCAGCACCGGCACGAGGCCCATCGCCTCGATCTTCTCGGGGAGCGTGGTCTGGGTCGCCGGGCTGGTGGTGAGGTTCATCCCGAAGCGGTTGAGCTGCACCGGGTTGAGCAGGTTGACGACCTCGGTCGCCTGCACCGGGGCGAGGCCGGCCCGCAGGGTGCCGCTCGGGGCGATCGGCGTCGTGCCGTCATAGGCGCTGCCGGCGATGTTGGTGGCGCCCGCCGTGTCGACGAGGAGCACGCTCTTGTAGACGATCGGCGTGATGTTGCCGGTGCCGAGCCCGTTCGAATCCCGCGACAGCACCAGGAACTGGGTGTCGTTGAGCGCCACCATCTCGCTCTGGGCCGCGGTGCGGTTGGGCGCGCCGCCATTGCCGCTCTGCTGATAGACCGGGAGCTGCAGCACGTATTCCCGGCTCGGGGCCGCCGGGGTCGGGGTGCCGGAGATGTCGTAGTAGAGGATGCGGGTATTGGCCCGCTGCTGCTGGCCGGGGCCGGAATCCTGCAGCGTCGCGCTCTGCAGGATGGCGACGAGGCCGCGCCCGTCGGGCGTCAGCGCCAGGGCCTCGAGGCCCTGGTTGTTGCGCCGCCCGGTGTCGGGCGGGTTGAGCGAGTTGAAGTTGAGCTGGCCGTTCGTCACCGGCTGGAGCGCCGCCGGGATGCCGATCAGGCCCTGCAGCTGGCCGCTGCGGTTGAAGTAGTAGACGTTCGGGCCGTACTCGTCGCTGACGTAGAACGACCCGTCGAGGCGGCGCGCCAAGCCCTCGGCGTCGAGGCTGATGCGCCCGGCGCTCGGGCCGGCGGCGGCCGAGGGCAGCACCGCGCCGAGCTGCACGGTGGTGCCGGCGGCCGGGTCGAGGCCGCTGAAGCGCTGGCCCTTGGCGTCGGTGAGCACGATGCCGCCGTCCGGCGTCAGGGCGACCTGGCGTTGCGAGGTGGTGGCCTGCGGCAGGGCGGCGCCCGCATAGGGCGTGAAGCTCAGGGAGAAGCGGTTGAGCCGGCCGGCATAGTCGCTGAACAGGCCACCATCGGGGTTGTTGTAGCCGCGGTCGGGCAGCGTGTAGAGCGTGCCCGTGTAGGTGTCGCCGCTGCGCCGCCAGGTCGCGAGGTCGACGGCGAGCGACGAGAACGAACCGAGGGAATCGCCGAGGAAGTCGCGGGTGTTGGCCGACAGCCGGCCGACGCCCTGCAGGCCCTGGTTGACGATCGTCGTGCCGCCGGCCGCCACCGAGACCGGATCGTCCGTGCGCTGCAGGTTCGGCACCCGCGCCTCGATCGACTGGCCGTGAGCGAGCCCCGCGCCCGCGAGGAGGCCGCCCGCCGCCAGGGCGGCCCGGATGGAGATGGTGGTCACGATTCGTCCCCGAGGCCGACTTTGCGGCAGCGATGCGGTGGGGACGTGACGGTGGCATGACGCGGCGCGACCCCGCCGCACCGGACGGAGCCCGGTGCGGCCTGCGGGCCACGGTCGCGGGGCGGGCCTCACCCGTCCTGCTCGCCCTCGGCGCCGGGCCGTGGCAGAAGCCACCCGGCATCAAGCGGAGGCGTCGGAGCGGTGAGCTACCTGGTGGTCTTTCTCGGCGCCGGCCTCGGCGGGGCCCTGCGCCACGGCGTCAACCTGTGGGCGGCGCGGGCGGGGAGCGGCTTCCCGTTCGGCACGATGGTGATCAACGTCGTCGGCTCGATCCTGATGGGCGTGCTCACCGGCTGGTTCGCCGCCCGGGGCGGCGGGCCGCAGGCGCTGCGGCTCTTCCTCACCACCGGGGTGCTCGGCGGCTTCACCACCTTCTCGACCTTCTCGCTCGAGGCCTTCCTGCTCTGGGAGCGGGGCGCCCACGGGGCGGCGCTCGCCTACGTGGCGGTGTCGGTGGCGGCGGGCATCGCCGGCGTGGCGGCGAGCCTCGCGGTGCTGCGCCAGCTCGCCTGAGCCGTGCGCCGGATCACGCCCGGCGAACCGGCACGGTTGACAAGTCGGGGGGATCGGGGAGGAGTCGAGCCTGAAATGAGCGACAACGCCCCCTCTCCCGCGACCGAGGCCGACGCGCTCCCCGCCGGCACGCCCCCCGTCCCGGCCAAGGACCGCCCGCGCATCGCCATCACCTACTGCACGCAATGCAACTGGCTCTTGCGGGCCGGCTGGATGGCGCAGGAGCTGCTCTCGACCTTCCGCGACGCGATCGGCGAGGTGGCGCTGATCCCCGGGAGCGGCGGCGCCTTCGCGATCACCTGCGGCGACGCCCTGATCTGGGAGCGCACGCGCGACGGCGGATTTCCCGACATCAAGGCCCTCAAGCAGCGGGTGCGCGACCGGATCGAGCCCGGGCGCGACCTCGGCCACGTCGACCGGGCAAGCCGTGACGGGGCGAGCCGTGACCCGGCGAGCCGGCAGGGCCCGACCCCTTGACCCTCCCGCGCCGCCCGCGCGCCCCCGGGACACCGTCGTGATCGGCCGCCGCCTCAGCGCCCTGCGCCGGGACGGGCTGTCGACGCAGGTCTATCTCGTCGCCCTGGTGATCGCCCTGATCGGGCCGGGCCTGCTGTTCACCGCGATCCTGCTCGGCCGCTACGCCGCCCTCGACCGGGTCCGCTTCGAGCAGGACGCCCGCGAGAGCGTGCGCGGCATCGCGCTCACCATCGACCGGGACATCGCCGGGCTGGTCTCGGTGCTCCAGACCCTCGCGGCCTCGCCGCGCCTGCGCAAGAGCGGGCTCGACGGTTTCGAGACCCAGGCCCGGGCGGTGCGGGAAACGACGGGGCTCGACCTGTCCCTGCGCCGGCCGGACGGGACACAGCTCGTCAACACCGCGCTGGCGCCCGGCGCGCCGGTGCCGCAGGCCCCGCACGAGGAGGATGCCGAGGTCCTGGCGACACGCCGGCCGGTGGTCGGCGGCGTCCGGATGGGCGCCCCCGGGCGGCCGCCGACCTTCGACGTGGCGGTGCCGGTCGTGGTCGACGGGGCGCCGGCCTACGTGCTCAGCGTCACGGTGCCGGTGGAGCGCCTGCACCAGATCCTGGTCCAGGACCTCGCGCCGGGCTGGACCACCGGCATCGTCGACCGCAAGGGCCTGCTGCTCGCCCGCTCGGCGGAGCACGCGACCCTGGCGGGCCAGCCGATGCTGGCCGCCCTGCGCGGCCGCCCGACGGCGGCTTCCGGGATCTGGGAGGGGGTCGACCGGCGCCGGCAGCCGGTGCTCTACGTCGAGACCACCGTCCGGGCGACCGGCTGGCTCGTCGGCGCCAGCATCCTGCGCGAGCGGGTCGAGGCGCCCCTGCGCCACTGGATCGTCGCCTTCGGCGGCTTCGGGCTGCTCGCCCTCGCGACGTCCTCGTTCCTGGCGGTGCGGCTCTGGGCGCGGGTCGCCGGCCCGCTGCGCCAGCTCGCCACCGCCGGCGGGGCGCTCGCCGCCGGCCAGCCGGTGCCCCGGGTCTCGACGCCGATCCGCGAGATCCGCCAGCTCGCCGACGTGCTGGCCGACGCCTCCCAGAGCCTGCGCCGGCGCATCGCCGAGCGCGACCAGGCGCTGGCCGAGCAGAGCCGCAGCCTCGTCGCCCTGCGGGAGAGCGAGGCGCGCTTCCGCCACATGGCGGATTCCGCCCCGGCCATGATCTGGATGACCGACGCCGAGGGCGAGATCGTCTTCGTCAACATGCACTACGAGTACCTGTTCGGCCGCTCGGTCGAGGCGCTGGCGCATGGGCGCTGGCGCGAGGTCATCCACCCGGACGACCTCCTCGGCTTCCAGCAGACCTTCCAACAGGCCTTCGCGGCGCGCACGCCGTTCCGCCACGCCACCCGGGTGATCGACCGGCACGGGGCGACGCGCTGGATCCTGTGCGAGGGGGTGGCGCGCCTCGACGACCACGGCCGCTTCCTCGGCTATACCGGCTGCAACGTCGACGTCACCGAGGCCAAGGCGGCGGAGCTCGCCCTGCGCGAGGGCGAGGAGCGCCTGCGGCTGGCGCTGGCCGCCGGCCGGCTCGGCACCTGGGAAATCGACCTCGCCTCCGGGCAGCACCGCCTCTCGGCCCGCTCGTCCGAGATCTTCGCGCACGCCCCCCTCTCGCACGAGGGCTGGACCCGCTCGGTCCATCCGGACGACCGGGCCCGGATCGAGGCGGCTCTGGCCGACCTGCTGGCGGGCGAGGCCGACTACCGCACCGAGTTCCGGATCCGGCCCGAGGCGGAGGCGCCGCACGGCAACGGCGCCCGCTGGGTCAGCGCCCAGGCGATCGTGCAGCGCGATGCCGGCGGCCGGCCGCGCCGGGTGATCGGCATCCACCAGGAGGTGACCGAGCGCAAGCGCGCCGAGGAGCACCTGCGCCTCCTGGTGCACGAGCTGAACCACCGGGTGAAGAACACGCTCGCCACCGTGCAGTCGATCGCGATGCAGAGCCTGCGCGGCATGCAGGGATCCGCCGCCGAGGCGGCGAAGGCCGCCTTCGAGGCCCGGCTGATTGCCCTGGCGCGGGTCCACGACGTGCTCACCCGCGAGAGCTGGGAGGGGGCGGAACTCGCCGAGGTGGTCGAGGACGCGCTGGCGCCCCTCGGGGGCCCGGGCGGCCCGTCCGACGGGAGCGAGGGCCGGCCGCGCTTCTCGGCCGCCGGCCCGGCGGTGCGCCTGCCGCCCCGCATCGCCCTCTCGATCGCCATGGCGCTGCACGAGCTCGCCACCAACGCGGTCAAGTACGGGGCGCTCTCGGTGCCGACGGGCCGGGTCGCCCTGTCGTGGAGCGTCGCCGAGGGGCGGCTCTCCCTGTACTGGCGCGAGAGCGGCGGCCCGCCGGTCGTGCCCCCGACCCGCACCGGCTTCGGCTCCCGCCTGATCGAGCGCAGCCTCGCGCGCGAGCTCGACGGCACGGTGAGCCTCGGCTTCCCGCCCGAGGGCGTGACCTGCACCATCGTGGCGCCCTTGGCCGACCCGGCGGCACCGCTGGCGCCGCAGCAGGAGGACGCCGGACCGCGGGAGCGGGACGGCGATGCCCCGTCCCGGCGCCGGGCCCGGTCCTGAGGGCACCCGGTCGCGGCGGGCGCGGGGGTAGGCCGGCCGGTCGATTGCGGCCGGCGCCGGCCTCCCCATATCGCAGGGGTGAGCCGAGGGCCCGTCCCGCGCCCCAGTCCCGGACGAGCCCCCGCCGATGACGCCAGACGCCCCCCCGCCCGCCTCGCCGGTCCGCACGCGGCCGGCGCGGATCGGCCCGGTCCGCATCCGGGCCGGGATGACCTTCGTGGGCGCGGTGCTGCTGCTGCTCGTCGGCTCGGCGAACGGGCTTCTGCTCGCCTGGCAGAGCACGGTGCAGCACCGCATCACCCACACGCTGTCGATCGACCGCGCCCTGATGCAGGTGCTGGCCGACCTCCTCGACAGCGAGACCGGGCAGCGCGGCTACCTGCTGACCGGCGACGCCGCCTTCCTGGTCCCCTACACCCAGGGCCTCGGCCGGGTGGCCGCCGAGATGCCCCGCCTCGCGGCGGAGCTGCGCGGCAACGGCGAGCAGGAGACCCGGCTCGCCGCCCTGCGCCCCGCCATCGACCGCAAGTTCGCCGAGCTCGACCGCACGATCGCCCTCGACCGCGCAGGCGACCGCACCGGCGCCCTCGCCCTGGTGCGGGCCGGCGAGGGCAAGGCGGAGATGGACGAGATCCGCCGGATCGTCGAGACGATGCGCAGCCGCGAGGACGAGTTGCTGATCGGCTACCAGCGGCACGCCCACCAGATCGAGACCTGGGTCGGCCTCGGCAGCGTCGTGTCGGTCGGCATCATGGCGCTCTTGGCGGTGCTGGCCCTGCGCGAGGCGGCCCGGCGGGCGGCCCTGTCGCGCTTCCTGCCGGCAGAGCTGGCGCCGCTCCTGGAGCGCGGCGGCAGCCTGGAGCAGGGCGGCGGCCTGCGCCTCGGCGAGCGGCGGCACGCGGCGATCGCCTTCGTCGACATGCGCGGCTCGACCACCATCGCCGAGCGGGCCGACCCCGAGACGGTGGCGGTCCTGATCACGGGCTTTCGCCGCTGCGTCGCCCAGGCGGCCCGGGAGACCGGCGGCCTGATCGACAAGTTCATGGGCGACGGGGCCCTGGTGGTGTTCGGGGTACCGGAGGTCCGGGCCGACGCCGCGGCGGGCGCCCTCGCCTTCGCGGGGCGGCTCGAGGCGCTGGTGGAGGCCTGGAACGCCGCCTCGGCGCACGATCCGGTGCGGATCGGCATCGGGGTGCATTGCGGCGAGGTGTTCGTCGGCGTGGTCGGCGACGACGACCGGCTCGAATTCACCGTGCTGGGCGATGCGGTCAACGTCGCGGCCCGGCTCGAGCAGGCGACCAAGACCTTCGGGACGACCACCCTCGTGTCGCAGGCCGCCCTCGACGCCGCGCGGGCGAGCGACGCCTCCGGGGGCGAGACGTGGCGCGAGACCTGGCGCGAGGTCAGCCGGACCGCGCTGCGAGGCCGCAGCGAGGCCTTCCCGATCTACGGCCGCGCCGCGTGAGGGCCGGGACGACGGCCGGGGGAGGAAAACCGGTTCGGGACGGGTAGCGGTCCCGGTCGGCCTCTGCTATCGCAGCCGCCCCGGACGGGTCGGCTCGAAGACGATCCGGCGGTGGAAGGCGCACCAGCTCTTTCCGTCCTGCACCGGCGCACCGCAACAGACCGCGCGGTCGTTGGGCTCGCCGATGATGAATTTGCACACGAAGGCGCCCGACTGGGCGAAGGGAACCCGGAGGCTCGGGGAGGGCTCCTCGACGGCGTCTGCGGTCACGATATGCGACATGCGCACGAGCTGGTTCATCAGGTACTGACTCGCTGGCCTTCCGTCACCCTCGACCAGAAGGGCATCGGGCCGGTTCGTTGGAGGCGACGGACCCGCGCGGAAAGCAGCGCCGGACTCGTCGCCCATGGGACCCGCGCCTCCATGACCCGTGCGCACACGCATCGCAGCGGCAGCGGTGATTTGTCGAATTTGGGGTTGCGTTTTGCAGAACGCAAGCCCCTTAGGCATTTACACATGGTTTTCACACGCCCGGCCGCCTCCGCGGCTGTCCGCGGCGGCGCGGTTCCCGTCATCGACTTGCCATTCGGGCGCCCTATTCCTTGAGGGGCAGCCCCGCCGGAGCGAGTCCACCATGTCCGACGCCGCCCTCGCCCGACGCCCTGCCGGCGCGGCACCCGGCCCCGCCCGCACGGGGCCGCGCCTCGACCATCGCCTCCACCCGACCGCCACGATCGGGTTCCTGGCGGTGCTGGCCGCGGGCCTGGCCTATGCCGGCTACAACCTCGTCGCCGACATGCGGCAGGCCGGGCAGCCGCCGCTCGCCGTCGGGGCCTTCGCGCTGCTCGGCCTCGCCCTCCTGATCGCGCTCGCCTTCGAGTTCGTGAACGGCTTCCACGACACCGCCAACGCGGTGGCGACCGTGATCTACACCCACTCGATGCCGCCGCTGACGGCGGTGATCTGGTCGGGGACGTTCAACTTCCTCGGCGTGATGGCCTCGACCGGGGCGGTGGCCTACAGCGTCGTGACGCTGCTGCCGGTGGAGCTGATCCTCCAGGTCGGCTCGGGCGCCGGCTACGCGATGATCTTCGCGCTGCTGCTCGCCGCGATCGTGTGGAACCTCGGCACCTGGGCGCTCGGCCTGCCGAACTCGTCCTCGCACGCGCTGATCGGCTCGGTGATCGGCGTCGGCCTCGCCAACCAGCTGATGGCGCCGGGCCACGCCGCCTCTGGCGTCGCCTGGGGCCAGGCGCTCGGCGTGCTCGAATCGCTCCTGTTCAGCCCCCTCGTCGGCTTCGTCTGCGCGGCCGGGCTGCTGGTCCTGCTCAAGCGCGTGGTGCGCCGGCCCGAGCTCTACCGGGCGCCGGAGGGCGACGCGCCGCCCCCGCCCTGGATCCGCGGCCTCCTGATCCTGACCTGCACCGGCGTGTCCTTCGCCCATGGCGGCAACGACGGCCAGAAGGGCATGGGGCTGATCATGCTGATCCTGATCGGCGCCGCCCCCACCGCCTACGCGCTCAACCGCACCATGCCGGATTCGAGCACGCCGGCCTTCGTGCAGGGCTCGCAAGGCGCGAGCCGGGTGTTTCGCGCCCATGCGGGCGGGGCGGCGGTGCCCGACGCGGCCGGCGCCCGGGCCCGGGTCGGCGAGGCGCTCAAGGCCGAGGCGCCGCCCAAGTCGCTCGCCGCGCCCGAGGTCCAGGCGGCGCTCGCCGGCCTCTCCGACGACATCGCCGCCCAGGTCCAGGGCTACGGTGCCATCCGGCACGTCCCGGCGGAGGCGACCCAGAACCTGCGCGCCGACATGTACCTCGCGGGCGACGCGGTGCGCCTGCTCACCGGCGAGCACTCGTCCTACGCCGACGACGAGAAGCGGACGCTCCAGGACTACCGCCGCACCCTCGACGACGGCACCCGCTACATCCCGACCTGGGTGAAGGTGGTGGTCGCCCTGGCGCTCGGCCTCGGCACGATGGTGGGCTGGAAGCGGATCGTCGTCACGGTCGGCGAGCGCATCGGCAAGCAGCACCTCACCTACGCGCAGGGCGCGTCCGCCGAGGCGGTGGCCGCCGGCACGATCGGGCTCGCCGAGGCCTACGGCCTGCCGGTCTCGACCACCCACATCCTGTCGAGCGGCGTCGCCGGCACGATGTGGGCCAACGGCACCGGCCTGCAGATGGCCACCGTGCGCAACCTGGCGCTGGCCTGGATCCTGACCCTGCCGGCGGCGATCACCCTGGCGGGCGGGCTGTACTGGGCGCTGCGGCAGGTGTTCTGAGGGCTTTCCCGGCCTTCAGGGCCGGGCCTGCCATACCGGCCGGAAGCGGCTGGAAGACTCCGCGAAGGCATGCGCGCCTGGGCACATCGCGGCGACGACGCGCTGGAGATCGCGGTGACGCTGCTCGAGCGGCAGATGGAAGATCGGCTCGTGATGGGCGATCCGGTTGCGCAAGGACAGCATCTCGTCGCAGATCGCCCACGCCGCCGGACGGTCGAGGACCCGGTCGTTGGGGAAGACCTGCGCGAGGTTCCTCCGCCAGACATGGGCGAGGTCATACCGCTTCGAGAGCTGCGACACCCAGAACCCGGCCGACAGATCCGACACGATGGCGGGCAGTGCGGCAGGCGCAGCACGCCGAATTCGTTCCTGGCGTTGCCGGGCGCGCGAGAGGCGCTCCTCGTCGGTTCCGCTCAATTGTCGGACGAGACCGGCGGTGTCGTAGGGCCAGGACCTGCCATAGCGATGGATCAGGAAGTCGTTCAGCTGGTTCCGCAGGCAGATCTCCCAGGCTTGGAGATACAGATAGAATTCCCGCGAAAGATGCGAGTTCCACTCGTACAGCTTCAGCGCCCTGCTCGGATCGTGACCTGCTTCCGAAAGATATCGCGCGAACCGAGGCTGGCTCAACGACTGGACGAACTGGCCCCGGAGATGCGCATCTTTCCAAAAATTATGTTGCATACGGCGGGGTGCTGCATTACCAGGAAAGTGTGAGCCTGGGGAAACGGTCACTGCGCCATAGGCGCACACCCCCTTGGGACGAGAATCGAACGGCGGGGGCGGGTCTGCGAGGATCCGCCCCTTGCTGTTTCACGCCGAGCGTTCTGGCACGCCGCATGACGCTGCGGCAAGCTCGTATCGGGTGGCTGCCGCACGCCCGGGCTGGCAACCCGCCCCAGGCCGGTGTAACCGCCCCGGGCGGGCGCGTGTCCGGCCCGCGCCAGGGATCCGGCATGCGCTTCCTCGTGACAGGCACGGCCGGCTTCATCGGCTTCCACCTCGCCCACCGCCTGCTCCAGGCCGGCCACGAGGTCGTGGGGGTCGACGGGCTGACCGACTACTACGACGTCGCCCTCAAGCGGGCCCGGCTGGCCCGGCTCGCGGCCCTGCCGGGCTTCTCGTCGCATGAATTCCTGCTGGAGCAGCCCGGCGCCTTCATGGCCCTGATGGGCGAGGCGCGGCCGGACGTGGTGGTGCACCTCGCGGCGCAGGCCGGGGTGCGCTACAGCCTGGAGCACCCGGAGGCCTACGTCGCCGGCAACGTGGTGGGCACCTTCCAGGTGCTGGAGGGCTGCCGGGCGCATCCGGTGCGCCACCTCCTCTTCGCCTCGACCTCCTCGGCCTATGGCGGCAACCCGACGGTGCCGTTCCGCGAGACCGACCGGGCGGTGTGGCCGCTGACCATCTACGCCGCCTCGAAGCTCGCCGGCGAGGCGATGGCGCATTCCTACGCCCACCTGTGGAAGATCCCCACCACCGCGTTCCGGTTCTTCACCGTCTACGGGCCGTGGGGCCGGCCCGACATGGCGCTGTTCCTGTTCACCCGGAAGATCCTGGCCGGCGAACCGATCGAGGTCTACGACCACGGCCGCGCCGTGCGGGACTTCACCTATATCGACGACCTCGTCGAGAGCATCGGTCGGCTGATCGACGCTCCCCCTCCCCCGCCGGGCTCCGCCCCGGTCTCGGCCGCCGACACCCTGAGCCCGGTCGCGCCGTTCCGGATGGTCAATATCGGCGGCGGCCGGCCGGTGAGCGTCGCGGCGATGCTCGATGCTCTGGAGGCGTCCCTCGGCGTGCGGGCGGTCCGCCACCTGCGCGACCTGCCGCCCGGCGACGTCGAGCGCACCGAGGCCAGCCCCGATCTCCTGCGCGACCTCGTCGGCTACGTGCCCTCGACCCCCCTCGAAACCGGCATCCCGGCCTTCGTCGCCTGGTACCGCGCGCAGTACGGCATCGACCGCTAGGAGAACGCCGCGACACTCGACGGCTTGTCACGGCGCCCGCGACAGTGCTCAATCCCCCCATGCCCCGCAGCCTCGACCCCGAGACCGTGCCCGCCCCCGAGGCGGCGCCGCGCCAGACCCGGCGCTACGCCCAGAAGCGCGACGCGATCCTCCACGCCGCCGCCGCCCTGATCAACGAGGCCGGGGTGAAGGGCACGACGCTCGCCGACGTCGCCCGCAGCGTCGGGCTGATGACGAACAGCGTGACCTACTACTACCGCCGCAAGGAGGACCTGGCGGCGGCCTGCTTCCTGCACACGATCGGGGTGCTCGACGGGCTGGTGGCGCAGGCCGAGGCGGCGCCCGGCGGGCCGGCGCGGCTCGCCCGCCTGCTCGACCTCGCGGTGGCCCACCGGGCCGCCATGGCGGTGGGCGAGGAGCCGGACATCGCGGTCCTCAACGACGTGCGGGCGCTCCCCGCCCTCCAGGCCGAGAGCGTGTTCTCCGCCTACAACGCGCTCTTTCGCCGCCTGCGCGGGCTGTTCGACGACGACGGGCTCGACCGGGCCGACCGCAACGCCCGCACCCACCTGCTGCTCTCGGTGCTGCACTCGACCCGGCTGTGGATCCACCGCTACGAGCCGCGGGACTACGCCCGGGCCGGCGCCCGGATGGCCGACCTCCTCACCCGCGGCCTCGCCGGCCCGGCCTCGGAGTGGCGCCCGGCTCTGCTGCCCGAGCCCGAGCCGCCGGAGGAGAGCGAGGTCTCGCCCGAGGCCTTTTTGCGCGCGGCGACGATCCTCATCAACCAGCAGGGCTATCGCGGCGCCTCGGTGGAAAAGATCTCCGGGCTCCTCAAGGTCACCAAGGGCTCGTTCTACCACCACAACGACAACAAGGACGACCTCGTCGCCAACTGCTTCTCGCGCAGCTTCGCCCAGATCCGGGCGGTGCAGGACGCGGCCGACGCGAAGGGCGGCAGCGGCTGGGACCGGATCTGCACGGCCTCGGCCACCCTGGTGCGCAGCCAGCTCGGCCCCGGCGGTCCGCTGCTGCGCGTCACCGCCTTCAGCGCCCTGCCGGAGGCCCTGCGCACCGAGACCCGGCGCACCATGAACCGCCTGACCGAGCGCTTCGGCTTCTGCCTCGTCGACGGCATGGCCGACGGCTCGGTGCGCCCGCTCGACGCCGGCATCGCCGCCCAGCTCGTGTCGAGCATGGTCAACGCGGCGGCCGAGCTGCCGGCCTGGGTGCCCGGGGTGACGCCGGAGAATGCGGCGGAGCTCTACGCGCGGCCGCTGTTCCTAGGGCTGTTCGCGCCGGCGGCGCGGTAGATCCACACCGGTCCCGATGCGGTCGATCATCCGCCTGGTGCTCGAGGCGTATTGGCGCGAAGCGCGCCGGGCGACCCTGCTGGTGATCGGTACCACAATCGTCGGCGCCCTCGCGGCGATCACCGCGCCCTATCTCTTCTCCCGCGCCGTCGATGCGCTGACGACCGGGACGGGAGCCGGCGCAGCCCTGCGCCTCCTGCTCCTCTACGCGCTCCTCGTCGGCGTCGCGGCGGCGTTCGGCCAGGCCGCCCGCTTCCTCATCCTCCTCTGTGCGGAGCGCCTCGCCTTCATGGCGAACACGGCCTTCTTCTCGGCTCTCCTGCGCAAGACGCCGGATTTCTTCCTCGACCACAATCCGTCGGAGATCGGCAGTGCCCGGCAGTCGGGCGCGCAGGCGCTCAACACCGTCGCGCAGCTCGTCGTCGGCGGCCTGCTCCCGGGGCTCGTCCAGATCACGATCGCGGCCGTCCTCCTCTGGCGTCTCCTGAGCTGGGACGTCGCCGTCATCGTGTTCGTCTACGGGGCGATCGTGATCGGCCTCGACTACGTCCGCATCGGCCGCGTCCGCCCGTTCCTGAAGGCCGCGATGGAGAGCAGCCAGGAGAACGCGAAGCTGGTTGGCAACGCCGTCGCGCTGATCGACACGCTGCGCCAGACCCGGGGCGAGGCCTGGATCAAGGATCGGTTCGCCCGGGGGGCGGGCGAGACCGTCGCGAGCTGGCGCGGCTACGCGCTGGCGAGCAGCGCCTTCAGCGGCGCGCTCGGCCTCGCCGCGACACTGCAGCTGGCCGTGACGTTCCTGCTCCTCATGCCGCGCTACGAGGCCGGATCGCTGACGGTGGGCGACATCGTGCTGTTCAACACGCTGCTCCTGCAGCTCAACGAGCCGTTCCGCCTCGTCGGGATGGCGATCAAGGAGACCACGGAGGCGGCCGCCCGCTTGCGGCCGCTGACGACGCTCTGGTCCGCACCCGAGCAGGCCGAGCCGGACGACCCCGTGCCCTACCGGACCGCCGAGGGCACGATCGCGTTCGAGGACGTCACGTTCCGCTACGCCAACGGACGTGGGGTCGCGGACCTGTCGTTCATCGCGAGACGCGGAACGCCGACTTTCCTCACGGGCGAGACAGGATCGGGGAAGTCGACGGTCCTGAAGCTGCTGCTCAAGGGCGCTGCGCCGACGCAAGGGCGCATCCTCGTCGACGGCATCGACCTGACGCGGATTACCGACACGGACTGGTTTTCCCAGGTCGGCGTCGTGCCGCAGGACGTGGTGCTCCTCAACGACACCCTGTCAGCCAACATCGTGCTCGGCCGTCCTTTCGATGCCGCCCGCCTGCGCGCGGCCGCGGAACGGGCCTCGATCCTGCCCCGCATCGAGGCGATGCCGGACGGGTTCGACACGGTGGTGGGCGAGCGGGGGCTGAAGCTGTCCGGTGGCGAGCGTCAGCGGATCGCCATCGCCCGCGCCCTCTACGGCGCGCCGAGCATCCTGATCCTGGACGAGGCCAGTTCCGCCCTCGACGCGGAGACCGAGCGCGAGGTCATGGACGGGCTGCGAGGCGTCGCCGACCGGCTGACGATCGTCTCGGTCACGCACCGGATCGCGACGATCCGGGCAGGCGACCAGATCGTCCGTCTGCCCTCGGGCCCGCCGCGACACGACGAAACCGCCGGAGAAGGGTCTCCGGCGCTCGGCGCCTGAGCAGGCTGGCCCTGGCAGGCCAACGTTTCGCCTGCTCAGATTGTTGTTTCATCGCAGATTTTTGTCGCAAGACCGAGGGCCGCTCTCACGGCACACGACACGGGCGTGAAGCCCTTCTGCGTCAAGGCTTTCCCATAACACCACCTCATCCTGAGATGCGGGCGATCGAAAATCGCTGAGCCTCGAAGGAGGCCTCCAGAGATCGCAGCCGCATCTGGAGGCCTCCTTCGAGGTCAGTCGATCTTCGATCGCCAACGCCTCAGGATGAGGTCGCGGGTGGGAGAGATAATCATCGCGAATTCACTTCACTGTCGTGTACCGTGGGCCGCTCTTGCTCAATCTGCTCAGGGCATCGTCCGACGACGGAAGTATCGATCCGTCGAGAAAAAATATGAAAGATCAAAGATCTGGAGCAGCATCCGGCCGGACGACCGTGATCCGGTCGAAGCCTTCGGCGGCGGTCGGTGCCTCGAAGAGGCCGGCGACCGAGCGGATCGCCTCCTCCGGGACGCGCCGGTCGGCGGGCCGCGAGGCGTTGCGCGTCAGGGCGAGGGCGAGGGGGACGTCGATCCACACCGCCTCGACGCGGGCGCCGGCCGACCGGGCGATCTCGACGATCGGGCGGCGGTGCCGCGCGCCCGGGAGCGCGGCATCGAAGTAGACGACCTCCGGATGCCGGGCCTGGCGCCCGATCCAGGTCGTCTTGCCGGCGCCCTGCAGGCCGCAGACGATCACGACGGTGCGGGGGCCGTCATCCGCCCGGAGCGCCCGCCGCAGCGTCTCGTAGCAGGCCTGCCACGCCTGCCGGCTCCGCTCGGGCGTCCAGACCCGCCCCTCCGCGGTCTCGAGGCAGTCGTCGGGATTGATCGCGGCCGGCCTCACCCCTCGGCGGCCCGCCGCGGCCACATCCGCCCCAGCACCTCGTCGCGCCGGATCCAGGCGTGCCAGGCCACCGAGAGCACGTGGAGGGCGAGCACGATCCCGATACCCCAGGCGATCCAGTAATGCGCGGCGTAGCCGGCGAGCGACAGGGCCTTGTCGACCGGCACGAGGCGCGGGAACGAGACCACGCCGAACCACGGCAGGCCGTAGCCCCCGGCCGCCGAGTAGACGTAGCCGCTGACCGGCAGGAGCAGCATCAGAGCGTAGAGGCTCCAATGCGCGGCCTTCGCGGCGAGATGGGCCGAGCGGGAGGGCGGCGCGCGGTAGGCCGGCTCGCCGGCGACGAGCCGCCAGACGAAGCGCAACGGCAGGAGCAGCAGCACCGTCAGGCCGATGGATTTGTGGATGTCGAGGATCTCGCGCCGCGGCGAGGTGCCGGGCACCTGCCAGGCGGCGTAGATGCCGAGGACCAGCGCCACCAGGATCAAGGCCGCCATCAGCCAGTGGAAGCCGCGCTGGGTGCGGTCGTAGGTGTGGGGATCGCGGGCCCGGGCCATGGTGGTCTTCTGCGTCCATCGTCGTATGGCCGAGCTTGTCGCGCCCGATCGGGGCGTGAGCGCGGCGGGTTCGTTTCGCGTCCGTCACCGGGTGCGGAGCGGGCCCGGTTGCAACGCGCCGCCGCCCGGGACATATCAGGAACACCCCACGGAGGCCGGCGCGCGGCCCGAAAAACCCCGGAGATCCGCCGCCGATGGCGAAGAACCACCAGACCTTCGCCTGCCAGTCCTGTGGCGCGGTCTACAACCGCTGGCGCGGGCGCTGCGAGGCCTGCAACGGCTGGAACACGATCGTCGAGGAGACCGGCGCGACGAGCCCGGTCTCCGGCCCGGTCGCGACCCGGCCGAGCCGGGCGCGAGGACGAATCTTTCCGCTCGAGGGCCTGACCGGCGAGGTCAAAGAGGCGCCCCGCACCTCCTCGGGCATCGCCGAGCTCGATCGGGTGACGGGCGGCGGCTTCGTGCGCGGCTCGGTGATCCTGCTCGGGGGCGATCCCGGCATCGGCAAGTCGACGCTCCTCATGCAGGCCTCCGCGGCGCTGGCGAAACGCGGCGAGCGCGTCGCCTACATCTCGGGCGAGGAGGCGGTGGGCCAGGTGCGGCTGCGGGCCGAGCGGCTCGGGCTGGCGAGCGCCCCCGTCGAGCTCGCCGCCGAGACCAACGTCGAGGACATCATCGCCACCCTGAGCCAGGGCAAGCCGCCGGCGCTCGCCATCATCGATTCGATCCAGACGATGTGGACCGAGACGGTGGAATCGGCCCCCGGCACCGTGACCCAGGTCCGCGGCTCGGCCCAGAGCCTGATCCGCTTCGCCAAGACGTCGGGCACCGCCGTGATCCTGGTCGGCCACGTCACCAAGGACGGGCAGATCGCCGGCCCCCGCGTCGTCGAGCACATGGTCGATGCGGTCGCCTCGTTCGAGGGCGACCAGGGCCACCATTTCCGCATCCTGCGGGCGGTGAAGAACCGCTTCGGCCCCACCGACGAGATCGGGGTGTTCGAGATGACCGACGGGGGGCTCGCCGAGGTGCCGAACCCCTCGGCCCTCTTTCTCGCCGGGCGCGACCTCGCGGCGCCGGGCACCGCGGTCTTCGCCGGGATGGAGGGCACGCGCCCGCTGCTGGTCGAGATCCAGGCCCTGGTGGCGCCCTCCGCGCTCGGCATGCCCCGCCGCGCGGTGGTGGGCTGGGACCCCAACCGCCTGTCGATGGTGCTGGCGGTGCTCGAGGCCCACGGCGGCATCCGGCTGGGCGGCCACGACGTCTACCTCAACGTCGCGGGCGGGCTTCGCATCAGCGAGCCGGCCGCCGACCTCGCGGTGGCGGCGGCCCTCGTCTCCTCGCTCTCGGGCGCGGCGCTGCCGTCGGACGCGGTGTATTTCGGCGAGGTCGGCCTGTCGGGGGCGGTCCGCCCGGTGGCGCAGGCGCCGGCGCGGCTCAAGGAGGCGCAGAAGCTCGGTTTCGCCAAGGCGCTGATGCCGCTGGGCCGGGAGGGTGCCGGGCGCGACGGGTCCGGGACGGGGTTTCCGGCGGAGTCGCTTCGCCACATCGCCGATCTCGTCGCCGGGGTCGCCGCCAGCGGCAAGCCGGTCCGGGGCGGGCGGCGTCCGCAACAGCGGCTGCCGGCCTATGACGACGAGGACGCCTGAGCCGCCCGCCTCAGGCCGAGGGTGACGAAGCGCATCCGGCAGCGTATACAACGCCGGCGGTGCCGGGCAGCCGCGACCCGAGCCAACGCTCCCGCCCCCGAACCTGTTCCTGCCAATGCCGTTCTCCGTTCTCGATCTCGTCGTGCTGGGCGTCGTCGTCATCTCCGCGCTGCTCGCGGCGGTGCGGGGCTTCACCCGCGAGGTTCTGGCGATCGTGGCCTGGGTCGCGGCGGCGGGCCTCGCCTGGACCCTGCATCCGCTGCTGCTGCCGACCGTGAAGCAGCACGTCTCCAGCGACACCGTTTCGCTGGTGGTGTCGATCGCCGCGATCTTCCTCGTCACCCTGCTGGTGGTCTCGGTGATCACCGTAAAGATCTCGGACCTGATCCTCGATTCGCGCATCGGCGCGGTCGACCGCAGCCTCGGCCTCGCCTTCGGGGCCGGGCGCGGCTTCCTGATCTGCGTCATCGGCTGGGTCTTCCTGGCCTGGCTCGTCCAGGGCAAGGTGCCGGACTGGGCCCAGCAGGCCCGCAGCCGCGAGATCCTCGAGAACAGCGGACAGAAGCTGGTGGCGATGCTGCCGGACAACCCGGAGGGCCTGCTCAAGCAGTTCCGCAAGCCCAAGCCCGAGGTCGATCCCGGCACCGACGCCCCGGCGGAGGCCGACACGCCGCCCCAGCGCCGCACCGATGCGAGCCCCCGGCGCTGAGACCGCGCACGAAGGACACACCCCGCCAAGGACGCCCGACCGGCGTCCTTTGCATGTGAGGTAAGCCCCGCAACGCACCTTTGACGCCTTGGTTCCGCCGAAGGCAGCGATTACATAGCCGGCGGCGAGGCAAACGATCGGACGCAACGCATCGGATGCGGGCGGTCCGGTTCCTGCTTCGCTCGAGGCGAATCAGGCCCGCGCGGCGACCGTCACGGGACGCGCGGGGTCGGCGAGGCGAGGCCGTGCGGTGACCGGCCACCAGGGGCTTCTCATCATGTCAGCACGCAGCGAAACCTTCCGGGGCGCCCCCGGGACGAGCGAGGCGTTCGGCGGCGATCTCGACCTCGACGGTGACACCCTGCGCGAGGAATGCGGCGTCTTCGGCATCTACGGCCATCCGGATGCCGCCGCGATCGTGGCGCTCGGCCTCCACGCCCTGCAGCACCGCGGCCAGGAGGCGGCCGGCATCGTGTCGTTCGACGGCCGGGTGTTCCATTCCGAGCGCCGCATGGGCCTCGTCGGCGATTCGTTCTCGGACCTCGCCACGATCGAGCGCCTGAAGGGCCAGACCGCGATCGGCCACGTCCGCTACTCGACCACCGGCGAGACGATCCTGCGCAACGTGCAGCCGCTCTTCGCCGAGCTCGAGACCGGCGGCCTCTCGGTCGCCCATAACGGCAACCTGACCAACGGCCTCTTGCTGCGCCGCCAGCTCGTGCGCGACGGCGCGATCTGCCAGTCGACCTCCGATACGGAAGCGATCCTCCACCTCGTCGCCCGCTCGCGCCACGTCCGCATCGTCGACCGGGTGATGGACGCGCTGCGCCAGATCGAGGGCGCCTACGCCCTCGTGATGATGACGAACAAGAAGCTGATCGGCGCCCGCGATCCGCTGGGCATCCGCCCGCTGGTGCTCGGCGAGCTCGACGGCCGCTACATCCTGGCCTCGGAGACCTGCGCGCTCGACATCATCGGCGCCCGTTTCGTGCGCGACGTCGAGAACGGCGAGATGGTGGTGATCTCGGAAGACGGCATCGAGTCGATCCGCTTCGCCCGGGCCCAACCGCTCCGCCCCTGCATCTTCGAGTACATCTACTTCGCCCGGCCCGATTCGACCGTGAACGGCAAGAGCGTCTACGCCGTGCGCAAGAACATCGGCCTGGAATTGGCCAAGGAATCTCCGGCCGAGGCCGACATCGTCATCCCGGTGCCGGATTCCGGCGTGCCGGCGGCGCTCGGCTACGCCCAGGAGACCGGGCTGCCCTACGAGCTCGGCATCATCCGCAACCACTATGTCGGCCGCACCTTCATCCAGCCGACCCAGTCGGTGCGCGAGCTCGGCGTGCGGATGAAGCACTCGGCCAACCGCGCCGCGGTCGAGGGCAAGCGCATCGTGCTCGTCGACGACAGCCTGGTGCGCGGCACCACCTCGGTGAAGATCGTGCGGATGATGCGCGAGGCCGGCGCCCGCGAGGTGCATTTCCGCATCGCCTCGCCGCCGATCACCCATCCCGACTTCTACGGCATCGACACGCCGGAGAAGGAGAAGCTGCTCGCCGCCACCCACGACCTCGAGAGCATGCGCGAGTATATCGGCGCCGACTCGCTCGCCTTCCTGTCGATCGAGGGGCTCTACCGGGCGATGGGCGAGGAGCGCCGGGACGCGGCCTGCCCGCAATACACCGATCACTGCTTCACCGGCGACTACCCGACGGCGCTGACCGACCTCGCGGTCGCCTCGCCGCGGCGCATGGCGCTCCTCGCCGAGGCCGACTGACCCCGAGGCGGACGAACCCGAGGCGGCCCTCCCGGGGGAGGCCGCCGCCAAGCCGATCGATCCCGAGCCGACCGACCCGATGACCGACACCCCTCTCGCCCACAAATCCCTCGCGGATCGCATCGCGGTCGTCACCGGGGCCTCGCGCGGCATCGGCCGCGCGGCGGCCCTGGCGCTCGCCGAGGCCGGCGCCCACGTGATCGCGGTCGCCCGCACGCAAGGCGCGCTCGAAGAACTCGACGACGCCGTGCGGGCGGCGGGCGGCTCAGCCACCCTCGTCCCCCTCGACCTGTGCGACTACGACGCGATCGACCGTCTCGGCGCGGCGATCAACGAGCGCTGGGGCCGGCTCGACATCCTCGTCGGCAATGCCGGCGTGCTCGGCAAGCTGATGCCGCTCGGGCACATCGACCCGAAGGTCTGGGCGAACGTGATGGACGTCAACGTCACGGCGAACTGGCGCCTGATCCGCTCCCTCGATCCGCTCCTGCGCCGCTCCGATGCGGGGCGGGCGGTGTTCGTCAGCTCCGGCGCGGCCTCGTCGTGCCGGGCCTATTGGGGGCCGTACGCGGTGTCGAAGGCGGCGCTGGAAGCGCTGGTGCGGACCTACGCGGCCGAGACCGAGACCACGGCGGTGCGCGCCATGCTGCTCAATCCCGGCCCCTTGCGCACCGCGATGCGCAAGGCCGCGATGCCGGGCGAGGACCCGGAGACGCTGCGCACCCCCGAAGAGCTGGCACCCCACATCGTGCGGCTGGCCAGCCCGGACTGGACGGAAAGTGGAACGATCTTCGACTTCCCGACCGGCCGCGTCCTGACGCCGCAGAAGCCGGCCTGACGAGAATCGCCGATCGTCGGTGAGCCAATTCCGCTCTGACGAAGAGTCTGCCCGGTCCCGCGCCGGACAGGCCGGCAGGTATTCCGCGCCGTACGGCCCGCGGGAGACCGTGCCCGTCACGTTCCGACGGCAACGTCCATCAGCCATCTGAACATTTATAGTTCATTTTACCGGTTGTTCGGTACCGATCCCGGTACTGGATTTTTTCTTCTACCCGCGGCGAGGTTTAAGGTTGCATTAGCGGGCATGCCCGACACCCGATCGCAGGCATACCCGCCACCGGTGTCCCCGGGGCGGACCCGACGACGGAACGGACGACCGTGACCGCAGATACCGATGTCCTGTACCGGCTGCTCGTCCAGGGGGTGACCGACTACGCGATCTACATGCTGGATCCGTCCGGTCGCGTGGTGAACTGGAATGCCGGCGCGGAGCGCGCCAAGCAGTACACCGCCGCCGAGATCGTCGGCCGGCACTTCTCCTGCTTCTACGGCCCCGAGGACCGGGCGGCGGGGCAGCCGGAGGCCGGCCTGAGCCAGGCCCGCGAGACCGGGCGCTTCAAGGCCCAGGGCTGGCGCTTCCGCCGCGACGGCAGCTCGTTCTGGGCCGACGTCGTGATCGACGCGATCCGGGACGAGGACGGGGCCCTGATCGGCTTCGCCAAGATCACCCGCGACCTGACCGGGACGCGCGAGCAGGACCTGCGGATCGTGGCCGCCAAGGAGGCGGCCGAGCGCCACCGCGACGAGCACCGCGCGATCTCCGCCTTCCTCGACAGCGTCATCGCGACCATCCCGTCGAGCGTCGTGGTCCAGGACGGGGCGACGGGGCTGATCCGGCTCGCCAACCGGCAGGCCGAGCTGCTGCTGTGCCGCTGCACGGGCGAGCTGGTCGGCCGTTCGCCCGCGACGGTGCTGCCCCCCCTCCTCGCCGCGCAGTTGCGGGCCGCCCTCGCGACGCCCGGCGCCACCCCGATGATCGAGGCGCCGGTCGACACTCCCTGGGGCCCCCGCACGCTGACGATGCGGGCCATGGCGATCGGCGAGGAGGGCGGGCCGCGCCACGCGCTCCTGGTGGCCGAGGACATCACCGACGAGCACGCCGCCCGCGTGCGGATCCACCACCTCGCCCATCACGACGGCCTGACGGGCCTGCCGAACCGCGAGTTGTTCCGGCAACGGCTCGGCGACGCCCTGTCGGCGGACGGCGAGGCCGAGACGGCGGTGCTCTGCCTCGATCTCGACGGCTTCAAGGGCATCAACGACACGATGGGCCACCCGGCCGGCGACCAGATGCTGCGGGTCATCGCCCGGCGCCTCGAGGAGGCCTTGCGCCCGGGCGACACCCTGGCGCGGCTCGGCGGCGACGAGTTCGCGGTCGTCGCCCCCGTGCGGGGGGCCGCCGCGGAGGCCACTGCGCTCGCCGACCGGATGATCGCGGCGGCGCGGCGGCCGATCGTGATCGACGGCCAGTCGTTCGCGCCCGGGGTCAGCATCGGGATTGCGCTGGCGCCCTCCGACGCCGCGAGCGCCGACGAGCTGCTGCGCTGCGGCGACCTCGCGCTCTACGAGGCCAAGCGTCTCGGGCGGGGCCGGCATGCGCGCTTCCACGGGGCCCTGGAGGCCTCCGCCCGCTACCGCCGCCTGATCGAGACCGACCTGCGCGACGCGATCGCCCGGCGCGAACTGGCGCTGCACTACCAGCCGATCGTGCGGGCGGCGGACGGCGAGACCGTCGGCTACGAGGCGCTGCTGCGCTGGCACCACCCGGTGCGCGGCCTGATCCCGCCCCTCGACTTCGTTCCGGTCGCCGAGGAGACCGGGATGATCGACGCGATCGGCGCCTTCGTGCTGAACGAGGCCTGCCGGGAGGCGAGCCGCTGGGGGAGCGGCCGGCGCGTCGCCGTCAACCTGTCGCCGGCGCAGTTCCGCAACCCGGCGCTCGCCGCCGAGGTCGCCGCGGCGCTCGACGCCTCCGGCCTGCCCGCCGACCGGCTCGAGCTCGAGATCACCGAGTCGGTGCTCCTCGACGCCTCGTCGAACAACCTGACGACGCTCGGCCGGCTCAGGCGGCTCGGCGCCCGGATCGCGCTCGACGATTTCGGCACCGGCTACTCGTCCCTGAGCTACCTGTGCACGTTCCGCTTCGACAAGATCAAGATCGACCGGGCGTTCATCCGCGGGATCTGCGACAGCCGCGAGGCGCTGGCGGTGGTGCGGGCGATCACCGGTCTCGGCCGCAGCCTCGGCATCGTGGTCACGGCGGAAGGCATCGAGACGCAAGAGCAGGCGGCTTGCCTGCGCCAGGAGGGCTGCACCCAGTTCCAGGGCTACCTCTACGGCAAGCCGATGCCGGCGAGCGCCCTGGCCGAGGGACCCGTGGCGGAGGGATCTCTTGGGGGGGAAGGGGCCGCACCGGCCCGGGCGGGCACCGGGGCGTGAGGCCGGTCCTTCGGCCGGCTGGCCCGGGCCCGGCCGACCGGCTATCAGGCGGGGCGCGCCGAGCCCCCGTCCGGGTCTCCGGGCGGGAGGGCCGAGGACCGATGATCGACGTGCGGGCGATGTGCGCCATCGGGCAGCGGGGCCAGCTCGGCCTCCACGGCCGGCTGCCCTGGGAGGGCAACACCGATCCGCTCTACGTCGAGGACGTGACGCGGTTCTTTGCGGTCACGCAGGGCCACGTGCTGATCGCCGGCCCGAAGACCATCGAGGCGGTGCCGGACTTCGCCTACCAGGACCGCACCATCGCCATCATCCGCTCGCACGAGGATCCGCGGGCGGTGCTGGCGCGCTATCCCGGCCGGCGGATCTATGTCGGCGGCGGCATCGCGGTCTGGAACGTCTACGCGCCGTTCATCCAGCAATGGGACATCACCCGCCTGCCCTACGACGGCGAGGCCGACCGCTGGTTCGACCCCGCCTGGCTGGTGGGCCGCGGGCGGGACTGACGCTCGTTCCGGCAGGGCCGCGACCCGGCGATCCGGGTCGACCCGACCCCGGAGGAGGGCCTGGTCGGCCGGGCCTTCCTGCCCGATCGGATGGCGGCGGCGAGCCCCGGCCGTCCGCGCCCGGCCGAGAGGGCGAGCGTCCCGGCGGTCGTGCCGGCGTTGTCGTCGCCGGCCGGCTGGTCTCCGGGGGCGACATTGCGGGACCGGAGATCGCCCTGTGGGCGCTCTTCCCGTCGCGGCGGCTCCTCAGCGCACGGGTCTCGGCCTTCCTGGAGCGCCTGCGAAAAACGTTTCCGACGGGCGCGCCGGAGGAGCTGGCCGCCATTCTCGATGCGTGTGGCGCGCTCGCGCCGCCTCGTTCCCGGGTGGTGAAGACGGCTCACGCCGCCTGGACCCTTGGAAGGTGAAGACGGCTCACGCCGCCTTCACGGCCGCCAGGAAGCCGCCGACCTCGCGGGTCAGCCCGTCGGAGTGGCGGGACAGGGAGAGGGCCGCCTCGAGGACCCGGCCGGCGGCGACACCGGTCTCGCCGGCCTCCCGGCGCAGGTCGCCCAGGGTCTCGGTGACGTGGCCGGTGCCGTGCGCCGCCTCGCCGACGCTGCGGGCGATCTCCTGCGTGGCCGCGCCCTGCTGCTCCATAACCGCCGCCACCGAGGTGGCGGAGGCCGACATCTCGCCGATCACCCGGCCGATGCGCTGGATGTCGGCGACGGCGGCCCGGGTCGCGGCCTGGATCGCCCCGACCTCGCCGGTGATCTCGTCGGTGGCCCGGGTGGTCTGGCCGGCGAGCGCCTTCACCTCGGCGGCCACCACCGCGAAGCCGCGGCCCGCCGCGCCGGCTCGCGCCGCCTCGATGGTGGCGTTGAGCGCCAGGAGATTCGTCTGCGCGGCGATGTCGGCGATGACCGAGACGACGCGCTCGATGCGCTCGGCGGCCACCGACAATTCGCTCACCGTGGCGTCGGTGCGGCGGGCATCCTCCACCGCCTGCCCGGCCATGCGCGAGGTCTGGACGACCTGCCCGACGATCTCCTGGATCGCGGCGGTCATCTCCTCGCTCGCCGCCGCGACGGCGTGGACGTGGCCGGAGGTCCGCTGCGCCACGCCCGCCGCCGCGTCGGTGCGCCCGGCCCCGGCCTCGGCCCCCGCCGCCATCCCGCGGGCGGCGGCCTCCATGGTGCCGGCGGCTCCGGCGAGATCGCGGGACAGGCTCTCGACCTTGGCCTCGAACTGCCGGGCGAGACCGTCGACCAGGGCGGCCCGCCGGGCCGCCGCCTCGGTGCGCTCGCCCTCCCGCTCGGTCAGACGGCGCATCTCGGCGCCCGATTCCTTGAACACCTGCAGCGCCCGGGCGAGCGCCCCGATCTCGTCCCGGCGTCCGGTGCCGGCCACCGCGACCGAGAGGTCGCCCGCCGCGAGGGCGTTCATCGCCCGGGTCGTCCGGGCGAGTGGCCGGGCGATGCCCAGGACCGCGATGGCCGAGAGGACCGAGAAGGCGAGGACGAGCCCGAGCGCGGCCACGAGGGTCAGGCGGGTCTTGGTCGCGGTGGCGGCGGCCTCGGCGGCGTCCCGGGCGGCCGAGAGCTCCGCGAGGGTCGCCTGCACCCGCGCGTCGATGGCCACGGCGGCCTTGGCGCGGCGCTCGGCATCCTGCTCGCTCGACAGCGCGAAGGCGACGTCGGTCATGCCCTGCTGGGCGTTCGTCACCACCTTGCTCGAGAAGGCGAGGTAGTCGGCGACGCGGGCGCGCAGGGCCTCGTCCTGCGCGCGCTCGTCGTCGGTCCCGGCCAGCGCGACGAGTCGCTCGGCCTGCGTGCCGGCGATCTCCTCCGCCGCCCGGTGCTGCTTGGCCAGCGCCTGGCGGACCTCGTCGCTGCCCTCGATGATGACGCTGCGCTGGGCGATCGCCGCCTCGGCGACGGCGTTCTCGACCCGCAGCGCCGACACCGCCCGGTTCGTGCGCACGTCGACGATCTCGCTCATCGTCCGGCCCATGGCGTCGAGGCCGCCGCGGGCGAGCCCGACCAGCCCGAGGGCGACGACGAGCACGAGGGCCGCCGGCAGGGCGAGCTTGGCGAGCAGCGGAAGGTCGTTGAAGCCGCGCATGTCCGGTCTCCGATCGCGAGATGCTCCGGACCGATCGGCCGCACGTCCGGGACGCATCCAAGACCCCAGGCTAGGGATGCGCGGGTTAAGGAGGGATGTGTATACGATCCGGCATCTTATCGTCTCCCGATCGTTTTCCATGGAAGGATATCAAGTAGAGACGATTCATATAGCAATATGAACAATAATTCTACGTTCGATCGCAAGGTGGAATGATAGATCCTGCCGGCGGCGGGCGTGGCGTCGGCATCCTCGGGCGAAGCCTCGATCGCGGCGGGCCCCGGGTTCGCGGCATGCCATCGGGCGCCGGTCGGCCGCCGGGGCGCCGGCGTGATCGCCCGGGCGCAGCCGGACCCAACGTCAGAATCGCCCCCGCGATTGTCCATCGCGAGGATTGCCGGTCGACGATTGTCCGTCGCCAAGACGGCGCGAACACGGTAGAGCCGTCGGCAACCAGTCAGATGCGGGTTGTCGAGCGATGAGCGAATCCACCGACCGGTTCAAGCGTGCGCCCAAGCGCAAGACCGCGCAGGCGCGCACCCTCACGGTGTCGCCCGAGGCCAAGGCGGCCTACGAGAAGATGATCCGCGACAAGGAGGAGCGCGAGGCCTACGCCCGCAACCTCCCCGCCGACCAGAAGCCGCGCTGACGCCGGCCGCTACTCGCTCTTGTCGAACGGGTTCTTCGACGTCCGGAGCGACAGGCGGATCGGCACGCCCGGCAGCTCGAAGGCCTCGCGCAGGCTGTTGACGAGGTAGCGGGTGTAGGATTTCGGCAGCGCGTCGAGCTGGTTGCCGAACAGGGCGAAGTGCGGCGGGCGCGCCTTCACCTGAGTGGCGTAGCGGATCTTCACCCGCCGGCCGGACACCGCCGGGGGCGGGTTGGCCTGCGTCGCCTCGCTCAGCCACTGGTTGATCTTGGCGGTCGAGATGCGCCGGTTCCACACCTCGGCGGTCGAGGTCACGGCGTGCATCAGCCGGTCGATGCCCTCGCCGGCGAGCCCCGAGAGCGGCACCACCGCGGCGCCGCGCACCTGCGGCAGCAGGCGGGTCGCCTTCTCCTTGAGGTCCTTCAGGAGTCCCGGCTGGTCGGCGACGAGGTCCCACTTGTTGAGGCCGATCACGAGGGCGCGGCCCTCCGACTCGACGAGATCGACGATGGTGAGGTCCTGCTTCTCGAACGGGATCGTGGCGTCGAGGAGCACCACCACGACTTCCGCGAAGCGCACGGCCCGCAACCCGTCCGAGACCGCGAGCTTCTCGAGCTTGTCGTCGATCCGGGCGCGGCGGCGCATCCCGGCGGTGTCGTGCAGCTTGATCCGGCGGCCGCGCCACTCCCAGTCGATCGAGATCGAATCGCGGGTGATGCCGGCCTCGGGGCCGACGAGGAGCCGGTCCTCGCCGAGCATCCGGTTGATCAGCGTCGACTTGCCGGCATTCGGGCGGCCGACGATCGCGACCTTGAGCGGCTTGCCCTCGCCGCCCTCCTCGTCGTCCTCGTCGTCGGGCTCGGGCAGCACCGCTTCGAGCGCGTCGAGGAGGTCGCCCATGCCCTCGCCGTGCTCGGCCGAGAGCGGCACCGGATCGCCCAGGCCCAGCGCGAAGGCCTCGTAGGCGCCTGCCATGCCGGCGCCGCCCTCGGCCTTGTTGGCGAGCAGGATCACCGGCTTGTCGGAGCGGCGGACCAATTCGGCGAAGGGCTGGTCCGCCGGCAGCAGGCCCGCGCGGGCATCGATCACGAACAGGACCGCGTCGGCCTCGGCGATGGCGGCCTCGGTCTGGGCACGCATCCGGCCGGCGAGCGAATCGGCCTCGGCTTCTTCCAGCCCGGCGGTGTCGAGGATGCGGAAGCGCAGGTGGCCGAGGCGCACCTCGCCCTCGCGCCGGTCGCGGGTCACGCCCGGCCGGTCGTCGACGAGGGCGAGCTTCTTGCCGACGAGGCGGTTGAACAGCGTCGACTTGCCGACGTTGGGACGCCCGACGATCGCGACGATGGGCATCGACATGGAGGTCTTCCTAAAAATAGCAGCGGGCGGGCACGCCGCGAGGCGCGCCGCCCTGTGTCTGAGGTCATGATGCGGGACGGAAACGCCCCGCGCTACGGGGATCTCTAGCGCGTCGCCGGAGCCTCGGGCGCAGAAGGCTCGGGCGCGGGAGCCTCGGAGGTCGCCGGGGCGTCCTCGTGGGTCTCGGGCTCGGGGGCGGGCGTGCCCAGGAAGGTCGGCGGGCGCGGCGCGGCCGCCGCCGCGGTCACCTGCACGGGACCGCCGGCCACCAGGCCGACATAGATCTCGAGGCGCTGGCGCAGGCCGGCGGGAGTCTCGCGGTCGGCGGCGATCTGGTCGAACCAGCGCCCGGCGCCCTCGAAGTCGCCCTTCTTCAGGGCCACGAGGCCCAGCGTCTCGCGGGCGGTGTGGCGGAAGGCGCTCGACGGGGCGGCGAGGCTCTGGAGGCTGTTGAGCGCGCCCGCATCGTCCTTGTCGACGAGGAGGAGCGCCCCGCGCAGGCGGGCGAGGTCGCGCAGGGACTGGCCCACGGCGCTGTCGTCGGCGATGGTCCCGTAGGCCTTGGCGCCGGCCGCCGGATCGGCCTTGCCGGCCTCCGCCGCGGCGCGCAGGCGCGCCAGCAGGCGGTAGCCGAACGGCGCGTCGGCGACCACGCCCGCGAAGGCCTTCTCGGCATCCTCCGGCGTGCCGTCCTTGGCGCGGCGCAGGGCCTCCTCGAAGCGCAGGCTCGCCGCCTCGGATTGCTGGGCCTGCGCGTGCTGCCAGTAGCGCCAGCCTCCGACACCCAGGACCACCAGCACCGCGAGACCGATGAACACGCCGCTGTAGCGCGACCAGATCTGCGCCAGGCGGTCGCGCCGGTACTCGTCGTTGACCTCGCGGATGAACTCGTTCTCGCTCATGATCTCTTGGGCTCGATCTCTTGGCTCGCCGCCACCAGTGAGCCGGTGGGCTCTTCGCCGCGACCGTGCGACAGGGCCGGTCGCGTAGCACAGTCCCGGCGGGAAGTCAGGCCTGGCGAGCGATTGCGCCCGATGCGGGATTTGGTGCACCTCACAGAACTCCCGCCGCAATGCCGCTGCCACAGCAAGCCGAGGCGGTGATCGGGAGTTTTGTGAGAGACACTCAAGCCTGGCCGGGCCAGACCGCGACGCCGATGAGCCAGGGATGCAGCACCCTGGCGAAGACGAACCAGGCGGCGACGCCGATCACCACGGCGAGCGCATCGTTGCGCCAGCCCGCCGGCGCGGTCACGGGGCCGCCATGCGGCCGCACCTCGTCCCGGCGCTTGGCGCTGATGCGGGCCATCACCGCCCAGGCCAGGAGCGTCCCGAACAGGACGATCGAGCCGAGATCGCCGTTGGCGAGAAGGTGGGCGGTGGCCCAGATCTTCACGCCGAGCAGCATCGGGTGCTTCGCCTTCGCCTTGATCCGGCCCGGCAGGTAGGCGGCGACGAAGGAGATGAAGGCGAGGAGCACCAGCAGCAGGGCGAGGTGCCGGGTCCAGACCGGCGGCGACCAGACCTCGATATAGCCGTGCGCCCGGTACTGGCCGTAGCCGTAGCCGAGCAGCACGAGACCGGCGAGCGCGGCGACCGAGTAGCCGATCTTGTAGGGCCCCTCCCCCACCCGCCCGATCAGGGCGGCGCGGGGCCCGCGCAGCATCGTGAAGGCGTGGGTGCCGAGGAAGAGCACGAGGCCGGCGAGCAGGAGCAGCATCGGGATGAGAAACCTTGCGGGGACAACGGCTCGATTCGCGGAAAGGCCGCAAGCAAGCCTCAAGCACTCTGGCGCAGGGTTTATGGCCAAGTCCAGGGACGCCGCATGCTCCTCCGCCTCATCCTCGCGTGTCTCTGCGTCGCGGCCGCGACGGCCGCCGCCCGCGCCGCCGAACCGCCGCTCTCGGCGCTGACCCTGGTCGGCGCGCCCCGCACGGTGTTCAAGGCCGGCCGGGACGCCTGCGACGGCCACGACGTGCCGGACGCCCCCGCGCGCGCCGTCCGCGAGGCCGATGGCGGGATCGCGCTGTTCGGCATGCATTACCGCAACCGGGCCCTGCGCGGGCGCGACTTCGACAGCCTGAAGCTCGACTGCACGGTCGTGCTCGATTCCGCCTTCAAGCCGGAGCCCGAGGCCTTCGACGACCGGACCTGGATCACCGCCACCTGGACCGAGGACGGCCGGCGGATCGAGGCGCTGCTGCACGAGGAGTACCATGCCGACGAGCACGGCCGCTGCCGCACCACCGGCGTGCTCGCCTGCTGGTACAACGCCGTGCTGGCCGCCCGCTCGACCGACGGCGGGCGCAGCTTCACCCGCGCGACGCCCCCGACGGTGGTGGCGGCGGCTCCCTTCCGCCAGGAGGTCGAGCAGGGCCGCCACCGCGGCTTCTTCAACCCCTCGAACATCGTCGCCGACGGGCGCTACCGCTACTTCTACGCCTCGACCACCGGCTGGGCCGGCCAGCCCTTCGGCGTCTGCCTGTTCCGCAGCGACGAGCCGAGCGATCCCGCCCGTTGGCGCGCCTATGACGGCAAGGACTTTTCCGCCCGCTTCCCCAACCCCTACCTCAAGGGCGCCAAACCGACCGGCGCCTGCGCCCCGGTGGCGCCGTTCCCGGCCCCGGTCGGCTCGGTCAGCCGCCACCGCGGCACCGGCGCCTGGATCGCGGTGTTCCAGGCTGCGTCCGGCGGCGTGTTTCCGCGCTCGGGGATCTACTGGAGCACCTCGCGCGACCTGCTGGCCTGGGACGCGCCGCGCCTGCTGATCGCCGGCTCCACCCTCTACGACGATCCCTGCGGAGCCGGCGGCGAGCTCGTCAGCTACCCTTCCCTCATCGATCCCGCCGCGCCCGGCCGCAATTTCGACACGGTGGGGGACACCGCGACGCTCTTCTACGTCACGCTCAGGACCAAGGGCTGCGAGATCACCTCCGAGCGCGACCTCATGCGGCGGGCGGTGACGATCAAGGTCTGGCCGTGAGGCCGCTGGTCTTCGCCCTCTCCCCGCGTCAGGATGCCGGGACGGACACGCGGGAGGAACGGCGATGCGGTGGTGGGCTCTGGCGGTCGCGGCGCCCCTCTCGCTCGCGGGGGCCGATCCCACGCCCGCGATGAGCCTGTCGGAGAGCGGCGACCGGGTGACGCTCGTCGGCTCCATCGTACCGGGCGACGGCGAGGCCTTCGCCCGTTTCCTCACCGGACCGAACGCCCGGCCGTTGCGGGTCGTCTATCTCGACAGCGGCGGCGGCAAGGTGCTGGAGGGCATCGCCATCGGCCGGGCGATCCGCCGGGCCGGCCTCGTCACGGCGGTCGACGCGCAGGCGGCGCGGTGCGACAGCGCCTGCACGCTGATCTTCGCCGGCGGCGTGCGGCGCCACTATATTCACGGCGAGGATGTCTACGAAGGGATGTCGGGCCGCTCCGGCCTCGGCTTCCACACCGCGCATCGCCCGGGCAGCCGGACCGAGGCCACCACGCTCAACGCGCACGGCACCGAGACCATGCGGCGGTTCTACGCCGAGATGGGCCAGCCCGGCGCCGCGGCGCTGGTCGACAAGGCGGCGTTCAACACCCTGTATCGCCCCTCCGGCAGTACCGCGCTCGGCCTCGGCATCGCCACGAGCCTCCAGGCCCCGTGAGCGGGATCGGACGGCGCCCTCACGCGGCCGGCGGCTCCGGCAGGTAACCGGCATCGCGCAACGCCGCCTCGACGGCGTCGCACAGGGCGCCCTCGGGATCGTCGTTGACGGCGGGCGGGGGCGTGAGCGGCACCATCGGGGCGAAGCGGGCCGCATCCTCCGGCGGGGCCGCCAGGACGGCGTCCTGCGGGATATCCCCGCCGGGAACCGGTGCGCGCAGGGTCGAGAAGAGCCGGCCGATCATGCAGGTCGTTTCTCGCGTCCTCGGGATTTTTCTCGCCTGCAAGGAACGTGCGAGCGCACCGTTTCGATCCTTGCGCCCGGTGCGTCGCCCCTTTTCGCTACCCGCCGCACCCCCATCTCGTGAACTCCTCGTCCCGTCACGGGAGCCCCCGCGGATGCCCTGGACCACCGCCCTGATCCCGCCCCAGGCCGGGCGCCGCGCGCTCGTCACCGGGGCGACGAGCGGCATCGGCTACGAGGCGGCCCTCGCCTTGGCCGGCGCCGGCGCGGAGGTCGTGATCGCGGCCCGGGACGCCGGCCGGGCGGAGGCGTCCGCGCGGGCGATCCGGCGCGCCCATCCCGGGGCGCAGGTCGGCTGGCGCCTTCTCGATACCGGGCGCCTCGCCTCGGTGCGGGCCTTCGCGGACGGGTGGCGCGCCGAGGGCGGGCCGATCGACCTCCTCGTCTTGAACGCCGGCATCGCCGCGGTGCCGCGGCGCGAGGAGACCGAGGACGGGTTCGAGCGGCAATTCGCCACCAACTATCTCGGCCACTTCGCCCTGACCGGGCTGCTGCTGGCGCAGATGCGGAGCGGGGCCGGGGCGCCGGCCCGGGTGGTCGCCGTGGCGAGCATCGCCCATCGGTCGGGCATCGTCGCCTTCGACGACCTGCAGCGCCGCCACCGCTACGGGCCGCAGGCGACCTACCGGCAGACGAAGCTCGCGATGCTGATGTTCGCCCTCGAGCTCGACCGGCGCCTGCGCGCCGCCGGCTCGCCCGTCCGGTCGCTCGCGGCCCATCCGGGCCTCGCCGCCACCGCGATCGCCCGGCGCGGCGACCGGGCCGGGCCGCTGGCGGCGCGCATCGGCAAGGGACTCCTCGGGCTCCTCGGCCAGTCCGCGGCGCGCGGCGCCCTGCCGCTCCTCTACGCCGCCACCGCGCCGGAGGCCGAGGGCGGCGGCTATTACGGCCCGGACGGCCCCTGGGAGATCCGCGGCGATCCGGGACCGGCCGGGATCGCGCCCCATGCCCGCGACCCCGAGGCGGCCGCGCGGCTCTGGGCCGTGTCGGAAGCGCTGACGGGCGTCGCCGTCCGGCCCTGAGGTCCTGCGATCCGGGATTACCTCTACTCGTCGTCCCCGTCGACCGCCGGGGCCGGGACGGTGTGCCCGATCGTGCGGAGCGCCGGGGCGGAGGCCACCCGGGAGCGGGCGGGCATCATGCCGGCCGCGAAGGCGACGAAGCCGGCGGCGTCGCGCAGGTCGGCCGACTGGCGCGGATCCCGGGCGATCAGGGCGGCCTCCCGCTGCAGGCGGGCGTTGCAGGCCGGCGAGGGCAGGCCGCCGCTGGGCGTGCAGGCGTCGTGTCGGGCGCAGGCGGCGTCGAGGGCGTCGACGGGCGGCAACGGCGCATTGTTGCCTGGGCCGCAGTAATTGCCGTGGATGAGGAGGGCCGGCGGCCGGTCCTGGGCGAGGGCGGAGCCCAGGGCGGCGGCGGACAGGCCGCAGGCGAGGATGAGCGGGGTGGCAAGGCGCATCGTCGACGAGTCCCTTCGCGTGGCGAGACGGCCCTGGGGATCCGGCGATCCCCCGGGTTGGTCTCTTGAGTTGATTCCCTGGGTCGAGCCGTCCGGGATGGATCGGCCGAAGCCGGCTTCCGGCGGCAAACGGGGGCTCGCGGCGCCGGTTCCCGGGTTGCGTCGGACGGTCTCGCTTCCCGGGGCGGTTGCTCGCCGGATCGTGGCCGCACGACGACCGGATCCGTGCGAAAGAGCGCCCCGCAAGGCTTGCCGGGCCGGCCCGTGTGCCAAATGTAAGACGGATGATCGCATCCGATTCCGATACGCCCGGGTCGCGCGAGCCGTCCGGTGGCACCCCGACCCTCGACGCGGCGAGCCGGGAGCGGCTCGGCCGCTACCTCCAGGCCCTCTACGAGCCCGTGCTCGACGAGGGACTCGATCCGCGCCTCGCCGAGCTGATGCGCCAGCTCGACCGCGACCGGGCCGGGCCGGACGAAGGACCGGCCGGCGGGCCGGATCATTGAGGCCGGCCGGTCCCGTCCCGGGTTGCGCCCTGGGCGACGCCCGGCCCTACGCGACCCCGGCCGTCGATCGGGTGGCCCTGCGCCTCGACCAGGCCGCCCGGGCGGCGATCACCGATCCGGCCGACCTCGCCGATTACGAGGCGGCGCGCGGCCGGATCGCGGCGCCTCAGCGGTAGCCCGCCGCCTGCAGTTCGAAGAGCTCGGCGTAGCGGCCGCCGCGGGCCACGAGGTCGGCATGCGTGCCCTCCTCCAGCACCCGGCCGCCGGCGAGCACCACGATCCGGTCGGCCCGGCGCACTGTGGAGAAGCGGTGCGAGATCAGGAGCGCGGTGCGGCCCGCCGCCAGGTCGGCGAAGCGGCGGAAGATCTCGGCCTCGGCCGCGGCGTCGAGCGCCGCCGTCGGCTCGTCGAGGACCAGCATCGCGGCGTCGCGCCGGTAGGCCCGGGCGATCGCCACCTTCTGCCACTCCCCGCCCGACAGCTCGACCCCGTCCTCGAAGCGCCGGCCGAGGCGCTGGTCGTAGGTTGCCGGCAGCCGCTCGATCACCGCATCGGCGAGCGCCCGCCGGGCGGCGGCCGCGATGCCCTCGCGGTCCTCCCGCGCCTCGATGCGCCCGACCGCGATGTTGTCGCCGGCGGTGAAGTCGAACCGCAGGAAGTCCTGGAAGATCACGCCGATCCGGGCGCGCAGGGACTCGATGTCGTACTCGGCGAGGTCGCAGCCATCGAGGAGGATGCGCCCCTCGGTGGGCGCGTAGAGCCGCGCGAGCAGCTTGACGATCGTGGTCTTGCCGGCGCCGTTCTCGCCCACCAGCGCCACCACCTCGCCGGCCCCGATCGCGAGCGAGAGGTGGCGCACCGCCCAGCGGCTCTGGCCCGGGTAGCGGTAGCCGACATCCTCGAACACGAAGCCCGTGCGCAGGCGCTCCGGCACCGGGCGGCTCCCCGAGCGGATCGTGGGCGCGATGGTGAAGAATGAGAAGAGGTCGTCGAGGTACTGGGCCTGCCCCATCACCTGCGAGGCGCCGAGCAGCAGCCCCTCGACGAGGCCGCGCAGCCTCAGGAAGGCGCCGCCCAGGAAGGTGAGGTCGCCGACGGTGAGCGTGCCGGCGAGCGCCTCCCCGGCGATGACCAGGTAGGCGGCGTAGTAGGCGAGCGTGCCGAGGGTCGCGAAGGCGCCGCCGGCGAGCGCCCGGTGGCGGGCGAGCTCCCGGTTCTCGGCCAGCAGCCGGGCGGCGAGGTCGCGGAAGCGCGCGGCGAGGTGGGCGGCGAGGCCGAACAGCTTCACCTCCTTGGCGCTCGCCGCATCCGCCCCGAGGTAGCGCAGGTAGTCGGTCTCGCGCCGGTCCGGGCTGCGGCGGAAGGCCAGGCGGTAGCCGCGGCCGTTGAAGTGCAGCTCGTTGAGGAAGGCCGGGATCAGGGCCAGCACCAGGAGCAGCACCAGCCCCGGCAGCATCGTGCCGACCGCGACCGCCAGCGTGATCGCCGTGACGAGGTCCTGGAGCTGGCCGAGCAGCTGCCCGATCAGGTTCGAGCGCCACGCCACCTGGCGCCGGGCCCGCTCGAGCCGGTCCTGGATCGCACTGTCCTCGAACTGCTCGAGGTCGAGGGCGGCGGCATGCGCCATCAGGCGCAAGCTCGTGGCGTTGCCGACTTTCTCCGCCAGCACCCCGTCGACGTAGGAGGTCGCCCGCCCGAGGAGGTCGGAGGCGACCGCGAGCCCGAGCTCGATCCCGACGAGGAGCCCGAGATGGTGCAGCCGCGGATCGGCGAGCCACCCGGCCTCCGGCGGCGGCCCGGCCCGCCCCGCCACCACGGCGTCGACCACGAGCTTGGCGACGTAGAGCATCGCCGCCGGCAGCCCGGCGCGGGCGAGGCGCAAGGCGAGGCTCGCCGCCGTCAGCCGCGGATCGGTCGCGAGCGCGAGGCGAAACAGGGCGGGCAGGTGGCGCAACGGCCCGAGCCGGGCGCTGGCGGCGCGGCGCAGACGGTCGAGGCGGCTCTCGGCGGGGGTGTCCATAGGGGCGGATATAGGTTGGGGAGCGGATATAGGTTGGCATGCCCCGCTTTCGCCGGCCGCACCGCGCCCAGGGACCGCGCACCCGGCCCCCCCCGCAGAGGCGGGGCTGTCCGGGAAAAACCCCTTTGAGAATCAAGCGCGGGATCCCCTCTCCCGAGTGGGAGAGGGGTAGGGGCGATCGAAGATCGCACGAGGGTGCTACGGTTCTGAGTTCAGCACTCAGCGTAGAGCAGCCAGCACGACGCTCAGCGTTTTGCACTGAAGCGTGTCACCCTCACCCCCGACCCCTCTCCCACACGGGAGAGGGGAGGCGCACTATTCTCTTCCCGACAGCCCCGCCCTCTGCGGCGAGAGGGTTCGGGCGCGCGAAGCGTGACCACGGTTCGGGAACTTCACCGTGCGCCCCGCGTCGACCCAGGCCAGGTTTCACGAAGGATCCCCCCATGCCGGCCCGCTTCCTCGCCCCTCTTCTCGCCCTCGCGATCCTCGCCCCCCTCCCCGCCCTCGCCCAGGTGAGCGAGACCGGCACCGGCGGCGGGCCGGCCTCGACGATCAAGGCGCCCAACACCACCGGCACCGGGCAGACCGTGCCCAAGCCCGGCGCCATGGGCCCGAACGAGACCGCCACCGTCTCGCCGCAGATGCGCCGGGAGGCCAAGCGCGAGGACGCGATCATGAAGGGCATCTGCATCGGCTGCTCGAAGTAGCGACCGGTCGCGGACCAGACCTGCACGAGAGGACTTGCGGGAGACGGGCCGGCGGCGGCATGACGCGAGGGAGCCTCCCTTAGAAGAGTTCCCATGCCCGCCTATCGCTCCCGCACCACCACCCATGGCCGCAACATGGCCGGCGCCCGCGGCCTGTGGCGCGCCACCGGCATGACCGACGCCGATTTCGGCAAGCCGATCATCGCGGTGGTGAACTCGTTCACGCAGTTCGTGCCCGGCCACGTCCACCTCAAGGACCTCGGCCAGCTCGTGGCGCGGGAGATCGAGGCGGCGGGCGGCGTCGCCAAGGAGTTCAACACCATCGCGGTCGATGACGGCATCGCGATGGGCCACGACGGCATGCTCTACTCGCTGCCGTCCCGCGACCTGATCGCCGATTCGGTCGAGTACATGGTCAACGCGCACTGCGCCGACGCCATGGTGTGCATCTCGAACTGCGACAAGATCACCCCCGGCATGCTGATGGCGGCGCTCCGCCTCAACATCCCGGTGGTCTTCGTCTCCGGCGGGCCGATGGAGGCCGGCAAGGTCAACCTCTCGACCGGGATCAAGAAGGTCGACCTCGTCGACGCGATGATCGCCGCCGCCGACGATCGCGTCTCGGACGAGGACGTGCAGGTGATCGAGCGCTCGGCCTGCCCGACCTGCGGCTCGTGCTCGGGCATGTTCACGGCCAACTCGATGAACTGCCTCACCGAGGCGCTGGGCCTCTCGCTGCCCGGCAACGGCTCGGTGCTGGCGACGCATGCCGACCGCAAGCGCCTGTTCGTCGAGGCCGGCCACCTCATCGTCGATCTCGCCAAGCGCCATTACGAGCAGGACGACGCGTCCGTGCTGCCGCGCGCCATCGCCTCGATGACGGCGTTCGAGAACGCCATGACCCTCGACATCGCCATGGGCGGCTCGACCAACACGGTGCTGCACCTCTTGGCCGCGGCCTACGAGGGCGAGGTGCCCTTCACCATGGCGGACATCGACCGGCTGTCGCGCCGGGTGCCGGTCCTGTGCAAGGTCGCCCCGGCGGTCGCCAACGTCCACATGGAGGACGTGCACCGCGCCGGCGGCATCATGGCGATCCTCGGCGAGCTCGACCGGGCCGGCCTGATCGACACGGATGTCGGCAATGTCGGCTCCGGCACCCTCAAGGAGGCGCTGGCGCGCTGGGACGTCGCCCGTACCACCAGCGAGAGCGTGCGCGAGTTCTACCGCGCGGCGCCCGGCGGCATCCCGACCCAGGTCGCGTTCAGCCAGGCCTCGCGCTGGGACGAGCTCGACCTCGACCGCGAGGGCGGGGTGGTGCGCGATTCAGCCCATGCCTATTCGCAGGATGGCGGCCTCGCGGTGCTGTACGGCAACTTGGCGGAAGACGGCTGCATCGTGAAGACCGCGGGCGTGGATGCCAGCATCCTCAGCTTCTCCGGCCCGGCCCACGTCTTCGAGAGCCAGGACGCGGCGGTCGAGGGCATTTTGGGCGGCAAGGTCAAGGCCGGCGAGGTGGTGCTGATCCGCTACGAGGGCCCCCGCGGCGGCCCCGGCATGCAGGAGATGCTGTATCCGACGAGCTACCTGAAGTCGAAGGGGCTGGGCAAAGCCTGTGCGCTGGTCACCGACGGGCGCTTCTCGGGCGGCTCCTCGGGCCTGTCGATCGGCCACGTCTCGCCGGAAGCGGCGGAAGGCGGGTTGATCGGCCTCGTCGAGCAGGGCGACCGGATCGAGATCGACATCCCGAACCGGCGCATCCACCTCGCGGTCGATGCGGCCGAGATCGAAAGCCGCCGCGCCGCGCAAAGTGCCAAGGGCTGGCAGCCCGCGGCGCCGCGCAAGCGCAAGGTGAGCGCCGCGCTCCGGGCGTTTGCCAGCATGACCACCAGCGCCGCCCACGGGGCCGTGCGGAAGATCTAAAACCGATGGGGATCGTGCGGCTGACGCCTCCGGAAGCCCGCCGGGTCGCCCTGGCGGCGCAGGGGTTTCACGCCGCACGTCCTGCCACGGCCGGTCCCCGGCACCTCGCCGCCACGATCGACCGGCTCGGCCTGCACCAGATCGACAGCGTCAACGTCCTGGTGCGGGCGCATTACCTGCCGGCCTTCTCGCGGCTCGGCGCCTACGACACGACCCTCCTCGACCGCCGCGCCTGGGGGCCTAAGCGCGACCGGCGGCTGTTCGAGTACTGGGCGCATGAATGCTCGCTCCTGCCGCTCTCCCTCCATCCGCTGCTGCGCTGGCGCATGGCCCGGGCCGATCGGGGCGAGGCCGGCTACCGGGCGATGCGGACCTTCGCCACCGAGCGTCGCCCCGAGGCGATGGCGTTGCTCGCGCGCCTGCGCGACGAGGGCCCGCTCTCGGCCTCCGACATCCAGACCGGCCGGGCCGGCTGGTGGGAATGGAGCGAGCCTAAGCGTATGCTCGAATGGCTGTTCTACGCCGGCCACGTCACCACCGCGACGCGGCGGCGCAGCTTCGAGCGGGTCTACAACCTCACCGAACGGGTGATCCCGCCGGACATTTTTTCGCTGCCCGACGTGCCGGAGGCGGAGGCGCAGGCCCAGCTGGTCGCCCTCTCCGCCCGGGCGCTCGGCCTCGCCACGGCCGCCGAACTCCGCGACTATTTCCGCCTCGACGCATCGGATGCCGCCGCGGCCATCGCCCGGCTGGTGGAGGAAGGCATCCTGCTCCCGACGGAGGTCCCCGGCTGGCCCCCCGCCTACCTCCACCGCGACGCCACAATCCCCCGCCGCGTCTCGGCCCGGGCCCTGCTCGCCCCCTTCGACCCCCTGGTCTGGGAACGCGCCCGCACCGAGCGCCTGTTCGGTTTTCGCTATCGCATCGAGATCTACACCCCGGCGGCGCAGCGGCAGTACGGGTATTACGTGCTGCCATTCCTGTTCGGGGAGGAACTGGTGGGGCGGGTGGATTTGAAGGCGGATCGGGCGGGGGGGCGGCTCTTGGTGCATGCGGTGCATTGGGAGTCGGGGGGGGTGGAGGGGGCGCGGGAGGCGTTGGGGGTGGAGTTGGGGGCTTTGGCGGGGTGGTTGGGGTTGAAGGAGGCAGTCAGACTGTCTCAGTTTCACGCAGTGCCAAAATATTTAACGAAATAGCCTTTTTTTAATTTTCGACAGTATCCAAAAATGTGGAGGTATCTTTCATAAGCTACCTTCATCCATCATCAAACGCTCGGTATGGCGGGCTATTTCATGCGTGAGGCAACCCTCTTTGCCTTCAATCCGCTGGGAGTCCATGTCGGGATAAGCCGTACTCGCTCGCTATAACGCCGGACGCATTCTTTATTACAATAATCTATTATGTTGCAGCGCAACGTTTTCTACATCTATATCTTATACAAATTCCCTTTTTATAGATATGATGTTTGTATCCACTCCTCGGATTGACGGATCACGATTTAGTATTATTTATAATATAATGAGCTTTGGGATCTCTTTGATATTCTCCGGGAACGAACAATAGAACACCTTTCTTGGTTAGACGCTCAAGATCTTTCTTGCTTGTCGCCCAAGTTCTTCCAGTGAGCCGCTGAGCCTCAGAAACTTGGATACTTTTATTTCTAAAAGCATACGCAGCAATTTTTATTTCGTGCTCTTGAAGAGATTTCCATAATTCGGCACCAAAAAATTGCGTCACATCTTTGTCGGTTGACCTTTTTCTAGACTCATGATCGTTACAAAGCGTCACCCTGACAACCACACCGTATATTGCTTCTTGCTTAAATTGAGGATCTGGAAGCCCCCAGCCCTGCATACTCTCTCGAATACGGCGGGTTCCTTCTCTCGCCATAAGTACATAACCAAGATACCTAAGGGCGTCCATAGTATGATGGTTGCGCGACGCCCGAGTGTTATATATTGTATTTTCATTAACTGGGGGCACAAACCCACCTGGACTTTCAATTTCCAATCTTCCAGGGAAAAATTTTATCGTAATTTCCGTTCCGCTAAAACTATATGAGCGATGCACGCAGGCGTTTATCAACGATTCATGCCAAGCCCATTTAGGATATTCGGGAGTTGTTACAAATTTTCCGTCTTTATTTAACCAAGTAACATCGTAATTGAGTTCTTCAATTAGTTATGTTGACCCTGCGATAATTGTGACGAGATTACCTTCTACGAACTTGTCGCGTATAGGGCTGTATGTTTCGCCGGTACCTTCATGATCTGTCGAAAACCTTTGAATACGCACCCTGCATCCCGGAATAGTCCGTAGCGGATCCTTCGCAGCCAACAAAACTAAGCTATTGAGGGGAATTATGTTTTGACCATCACTTGATATTAGGTGCCGATCAAGCAAAACTTCTTCGTTTGACCACTTGTTGCGACCTTCACGGTGCCTGAAATTATCGCAAAAATCATTTATTATCTTAATATCGAAATCGTCTGGATATTTATACGGCGCCTTCTCCATTTCAAATGATAGTTCTTGCCGCGTTGCTCGGAAATCACGCTTCTCTTCGTCGCTCATTTTATGGCGAGAGTCGCCATAGCGTATCCACGCCTCGCCCTTATTCGTTTCGACAAGTCTTCCAACATACGGTATGTAAACGGCGATACAAAAATCTTCCTTCCCGTCAATCGTAACAGGAACGTTTTTGAAAACTGGCTTGGCTTGCGGACACATTTTGGTGTGACATTGTTCTAATCTATTTCGCAGATTAGTACCAGCAGCAGTGCATCCAGTGGCTTCGCCCTTGGAGGTAGCGCCAAATACGATGGTTCCGCCGTCAGGAGTATTTGAGAAAGCGCTTAAATAAGTTGCAAAATCTTCAAAATGCACTTTTTCAGCGCGCTTATATTCAACTCGGCGATCTTCCCCAAGGAAGCTCATTAGGCGCTGACTTAGCCGCACCCAAATGTCGCGCGGCGCCCATAGCGCGGGGTTCTCCCCTAGCTGGTAGGGAGTGTCAAATGGTAGATCGAGTTGCCCTTCACCCACGGTGTCACTTCATATAGTAGGTCGAGCTTGGCTCGACACGCTACATATGGGGTGTCGAGCTATGCTCGACATCCCAGTTCGATGGCTGCTCGCTCGTGTCACGGCGAACTGGCACTTGATATGTCAGCCTTTTACCGACCGCTACCTTGAACACCCAATCCGCACTTTCGAGGACGTAAGCACGAAAAATAAATCACTTACTACACGTCGGAAGCGGTAAATTCCATATGACGGCAAATATGCTATAGAACAGCGACGCCGATAAATGCATTCTACAATGCATTGATTAAGGTAGCACCCATTCCTCAACTCACCTCCACCTGCACCACCCCCGGCACCGCCCGCAGCGCCCCCGCGATCTGCGGCGTCGCCTGATACTTCCCCCCCAGCTTCACCTCCACCTCCCGCTCACCCCCATCGAGGATCAGGATCAGCGACACCTCCCCCTCCCCGCGCACCTGCAACCGCTGCTGCACGCTGGAGATCGGGCGCTCGTCGCGCAGGTAGATCCGCATGCCCTTCTGGTGGCGGGCGGCGGCCTGGTCGAGGGGTTCGCAGGTCTGGATGCGGGCGCGGACGTCCTCGCCCTCGGTGCTGGCCTGGAGCTGGAGCACCAGGGCGGCGCCGGGTTCCAGCATGTCGCGGTAATGCGAGAGGCCTTCGGAAAAGATGATCGCCTCGAAATGGCCGGTCTGGTCGGAGAGCGTGACGATGCCGAGCTTGTTGCCGGTCTTGGTGCGGCGCTCGGCGCGGTCGAGTACGCTCGCCGCGACCCGGCCGACCGTCGAGGTGCCAGCGCGGACCGAGCGGCAGAACTCGGCCCAGGTCTGCACCCGGAGCTTTTGTAGCAGGTCGCCGTACTCGTCGAGCGGGTGGCCGGAGAGGAAGAAGCCGACCGCGTCGTATTCGCGCTTGAGCCGGTCGGCCATGGGCCAGTTCTCGTAAGGAGGGATGCGCAAGTTCACCTCGGCGGCGATCACGCCGCCGAACATGTCCATCATGCCGACGGTCTCGGCCTCGGCGGCGCCTTGGGCGAGCCGCATCATCGGCTCGACGGCGGCGAAGGCCTTGGCCCGGTCGGGCTCGATCGCGTCGAGGGCGCCGGCGGCGACGAGGTTTTCCAGCGTGCGCTTGTTGACCTGCTTCGGGTTGAGGCGCCGGGCGAAGTCGCCGAGATCGCGGAACGGCGTGTCCCCGCGGGCCTGCACGATCGCCTCGACGGCGGCGCGGCCGACGCCCTTGATCGCGGCGAGCGCGTAGCGGATCGCGCCGTCATGCACCTCGAAGGTGACGCCGGAGCGGTTCACGTTCGGCGGCTCGACCTTGATGCCGAGGCGCTGGGCGTCCTGGCGCAGTTCGGCGAGCTTGTCGGTGTTGTCGATGTCGAGCGACATCGAGGCGGCCATGAACTCTACGGGAAAATTCGCCTTCAGGTAGGCGGTCTGGTAGGTGATCAGCGCATAGGCCGCCGCGTGCGACTTGTTGAAGCCGTAATCGGCGAACTTGGCGAGCAGGTCGAAGATCTCGTTGGCCTTGCCCTTGTCCAGCCCGCGCTCGACCGCGCCCTTCACGAAGCGGTCGCGCTGGGCGTCCATCTCCGCCTTGATCTTCTTGCCCATGGCGCGGCGCAGGAGGTCGGCATCGCCGAGCGAGTAGCCGGCCAGGACCTTGGCCACCTCCATCACCTGTTCCTGGTAGACGATGATGCCGAAGGTCTCGGCGAGGATCGGCTCCAGCTTCTCGTGCGGGTACCAGTTCTTCTCGTTGCCGGCGTCGCGGCCGAGCTTGCGTTCGCAATAGACCGGGATGTTGGCCATCGGGCCCGGGCGGTAGAGCGCCACCAGCGCGATGATGTCCTCGAACCGGTCGGCGCTCATCTCGACCAGCGCCTTGCGCATGCCGGCCGATTCCACCTGGAACACCCCGACCGTCTCGCCCTTGCGCAGGCGCTCGTAGGTGAGTTCATTGTCGATCGGCAGCGAGGGCAAATCGACCTCGATGCCGCGCAGCTTCAACAGGTCGGTCGCGGCGCGCAAGACCGTCAGGGTCTTGAGGCCGAGGAAGTCGAACTTCACCAGCCCCGCCTGCTCGACCCACTTCATGTTGAACTGGGTCACCCGCATCCCGGTCTTCGGATCGCGGTAGAGCGGCACCAGCTCTTCGAGCGGCCGGTCGCCGATCACCACGCCGGCGGCGTGGGTCGAGGCGTGGCGGTGCAGGCCCTCGAGCTTCTTGGCGATGCTCATGAGGCGCGCGACGACCGGCTCCTCCTCGATCGCGCTCTGGAGCTTCGGCTCGCCCTCGATGGCCTGCGCCAGCGTCACGGGGTTGGCCGGGTTCTGCGGCACCAGCTTCGTCAGCTTGTCGACCTGGCCGTAGGGCATCTCCAGCACCCGGCCGACGTCGCGCAGCACGCCGCGGGCGAGCAGAGTACCGAAGGTGATGATCTGGCCGACCTGCTCCTCGCCGTAGCGCTCCTGCACGTAGCGGATCACCCGCTCGCGGCCCTCGACGCAGAAATCGATGTCGAAATCCGGCATCGAGACGCGCTCGGGGTTGAGGAAGCGCTCGAACAGCAGGCCGAAGCGGATCGGGTCGAGATCGGTGATGAGGAGCGACCACGCCACCAGCGAGCCGGCGCCTGAGCCGCGGCCCGGCCCGACCGGGATGTCGTGCTCCTTGGCCCACTTGATGAAGTCCGAGACGATCAGGAAGTAGCCCGGGAACTTCATGTTGGTGATGACGCGGATCTCGTATTCGAGCCGGTCGCGGTAATCCTTCTCCGTCAGCCCCTCGGCCGGGCCGTGCTGGCGCAGGCGCTCGGTCAGGCCCTCTTCCGCCTGGCGGCGCAGCTCGGCGGCCTCGTCGGGGGCGATGTCCTTCGCGACCGCGGTCGTGGCGGCGGCGACCTGCGCCTGGAGGGCGGCGCCCTCCGGCGTGCCCTGCGCGGGCGTCGTCAAGCTCGGGGCGCCGAAGCTCGGCAGGATGGGCTTGCGGGTGCGCACCCGGTAGGCGCAGCGCATCGCGATCTCGACGGTCGCCTGGAGCGCGTCGGGCAGGTCGCGGAACAGCTCGGCCATCTCGGCCCGGGTCTTGAAGGCGTGGCGCGGGGTCAGGCGCCGGCGCTTGTCGTCGGAGACGAGCCGCCCTTCGGCGACGGCGAGCAGCGCGTCGTGCGCCTCGTAATCCTCGGGCTTGGCGAAATAGGGCTCGTTCGTCGCCACCAGCGAGAGGCCGTGCCGGTCGGCCAGGCGAATCAGCTCGCCCTCGACGGCACGCTCGTCGGAAAGGCCGTGGCGCTGCAGCTCGACGTAGAGACGGTCCTCGCCGAAGGCCGCCTTCAGAGACTCGAGGCGCGCGAGCGCCAGTTCGGGGCGGTTGGCGCGCAACGCCGCATCGACCGGGCCGCCCATGCCGCCGGTGAGCGCGATCAGGCCGCCGGCGCACTCCTTGAGCGCCTGGGCGGAGACCCGCGGCACCTCGCCGAGCTGGTTGTCGAAATAGGCGCGGCTGGCGAGCCGCAGCAGATGGCCGTAGCCGGTCTCGTCCTTGGCCAGCAGCACGATGTGCGGATGAGAGGCGTTCAGCTTGGCGTTCGCCTCCGGCGCCTCGAAGGCGACGCTGAGCTGCATCCCGGCGATCGGCTGGATGCCGGACCCGGCCGCCTTCTCGGAGAATTCGAGAGCGCCGAACAGGTTGTTGGTGTCGGTGAGCGCCAGGGCCGGCTGCCGGTCGGCGCCCGCGGCCTTCACGAGGTCGCCGATCTTGAGCGCGCCCTCGAGCAGGGAATACGAGGAGTGGACGTGCAGGTGGACGTAGCCGACGGGCTTCAGGATCTGCAAGGCGACTCTCGCTCTGACATCAGCGCGGCAGGATTCCCCCCGAGGCCTTAAGAGTCACGGCTGCCGGCGCACCACCGGCGCGAAATCCACCGGATTCGGGCCGAACGGCCCGGCCCGTGGCCCGTGGGCCACGGCGCGCAAAGCCGGGTCGGCTCAGTGCATTGGCGAGAGCGCCACCGCCCACAGCACGACGGCGCCGGTGAGCAGGCCCATGGAAGCGACCTCCGTGACAGCGGTGAGGATCTTGCGTATGTTCATGGTCTGTCCCCTTTCGACGCCCCGATCTTTGTTCTTGTTTTGTTCCATGTCAAAGGGGTTTGGTGCCGGATCCGGTCGATGTAGTGAACGGAACGTTGACGGGGCCTCGCCGCCCCGGACGCATGTGCCCGGGAGATGGGTCCCCGGGGGCGTCGTGTCCGCCGCGTTGCGGGTCGGTCGTCCGCGGCCTATTTAGGCGCAACCTTGGCGGTGGGCCGCACGCCCGCCGGCATCATCGGTTTTTCGTTCTTCAAGCACGAGGTGGCGCATGGCGCGCGACGTGTCCGACGCGACCCCGCTCAGCGCGCGGTCCGAGCTGATCGAGTGGTTCGCGGCCGGCGAGAAGCCGCACGACGCCTTCGCCATCGGTACCGAGCACGAGAAGGTCCCGTTCTACCGCGCCGACCACGCGCCGGTGCCCTACGAGGGAGAGCGCGGGATCGAGGCCCTGCTGGAGGGCCTGCGGGGCCTCACCGGCTGGGAGACGATCGAGGATGCGGGCCGGGTGATCGGCCTGTCGGCGGTCGAGGGCGGGGGCGCGATCTCGCTCGAGCCCGGCGGCCAGTTCGAGCTCTCGGGCGCACCGCTGCCGGACGTGCACGCCACCGCCCACGAGCTGAGCCAGCACCTCGACGCCGTGGGCCGGGCGGCCGATCCCCTCGGCATCGGTTTCCTCACCCTCGGCATGAGCCCGAAATGGACTCAGGGTGAGACGCCCGTGATGCCGAAGAGCCGCTACCGCATCATGAAGGGCTACATGCCCAAGGTCGGCTCGCTCGGCCTCGACATGATGCTGCGCACCGCCACCGTGCAGGTGAACCTCGACTTCTCGTCCGAGGCCGACATGGTGACGAAGATGCGGGTCGGGTTGGCGCTGCAGCCGGTGGCGACCGCGCTCTTCGCCAACTCGCCCTTCACCGACGGCAAGCCGAACGGCTTCCTGTCGCGCCGCTCCGAGATCTGGCGCGACACAGACCGCGACCGCACCGGCATGCTGCCCTTCGCGTTCGACGAGGGCTTCGGCTACGAGGCCTACGCGGACTGGCTCCTCGACATGCCGATGTACTTCGTCAAGCGCGGCGAGACCTATCACGACGTCAGCGGCGCCTCGTTCCGCGACCTGATGGCAGGGCGGCTGTCCGCCCTGCCGGGCGAGCGCGCCACGGTGTCGGACTGGGCCAACCACGCCTCGACCGCCTTCCCGGAGGTGCGCCTCAAGCGCTTCCTGGAGATGCGCGGCGCCGATGTCGGCGATGCCGCGATGATCGCCGCGCAGGCCGCGTTCTGGACCGGGCTCTACTATGACCAGGGCGCCCTCGACGGCGCCTGGCAGCTGGTGCGCGACCTGACGCCCGAGGAGCGCGAGACGATGCGCGCCGAGGCGCCGCGCCTCGGCCTCGACGCGCCGGCCGGCCGGCGCACCCTGCGTGAGCTGGCCCGCGACGCGCTGGCGCTCGCCGAAGCCGGCCTCAAGGCCCGGGCGCGCCGCGACGCGCAGGGCCGCGACGAGACGCTCCATCTCGCCCCCCTCCAGGCCATCGCGGCGACGCGGACCCGGGCCGAGGACCTGCTGGCGCTCTATCACGGGCCCTGGAACGGCTCGGTCGATCCGGTCTTCGGCGCCTGCGCCTTCTGACCGCCCGGTCTACCGGCCCGGCGCGGGACGCGCGCCGGGCTTATGCTCAAGCTTAAATCGCCGGTTCCGTACCGTCGCCCCAGTCGATCCCGGGCACCGGCTAACCGTAAGCGCGACCGGGGCCGCCTGACGGACGGTCAATTCTTCTCTCCCGATCCTGGAACAGACCCGGCCCCTTGCCCGTTCTTGAGGCCTACGAGGCACGTTCCTCAGACGCTTGGAGAGACGCAGACATGTCGCGCATCACCACCCTCGCCCTCGCGGCCGGCGCCGCCGCCGCCCTCACCGCCGGCACCGTCGGGGCGCAGGCCGCCCCGCTGCCGGCCGCCACCTCGGCTGCCGTCGCCGGCTCGGGCGCGACCGTCGACCAGGTGCGCTGGCGCGGCGGCGGCTACTACGGCGGCGGCTACCGCGGCTATCGCGGCTACGGCTACCGTCGCGGCATCGGCGCCGGCGGCGCCCTGGCGGCCGGCGCGGCGCTGGGCATCATCGGCGGCGCCATCGCAGCCGGCTCGGCCTCGTCCTACGGCTACGGCGGCTACCCGGCCTACGGCTACGGCGGGTACGGCGGCGGCTACGCCCCGGTCGGCGGCTACGGCTACGGCTACGGCTATCCGTCCTACGGCTACAGCTACCCGTCCTACGGCGGCTACTACGGCTACGGCTACTGATTGGCGCAAGCCGGCCAGGACGGGCCGGTTAGGCTGAGACATGAAGCCCGGCGCGGGATGCCCCCGCGCCGGGCTTTCTCGTCCGGGCCGGATGTGCTCCAACCAGCGTCACGCGACATGAAACCGTCGCAAGGGGCGGCACGGGGCCGTCGCGGCGCGGTGCGGCAACTCGGGCGACCATGCGACGACACGACCTCGACCTGCGCGGGCTCAAATGTCCCTTGCCGGTCCTACGCACGGCCAGGGCCCTGCGCGGGCTCGCACCCGGCGAGGGGCTGTCGGTGCGCTGCACCGACCCGATGGCGGCCATCGACATTCCCAACCTGCTGCGCGAGCGCGGCGATCACCTCGATCGGACACTGCGGGACGACGGGGTTCTGATCTTCGAAATCCGCCGCGGGGCCGGGACCGGCGAGACGCCGCATCGCGAGACCGGGGAGGATGCCGCGTGAGCCGGGACAGCCAGGACGACGCGCCGCGCATCATGGGCACGCGCACGGTCTACGAGGGCTGGGCGCGCTACCTCGTGGCGGAGGTGCGGATGCCGGACGGCAGCCGGATCGGCCGCGAGGTCGAGGATCACGGGCCCGCAGTCGCGGTGCTGCCCTACGATCGCGAACGCCGGGTCGCCCTGCTGGTGCGGCAGTTCCGCACGCCGCCCTGCTTCGTCGACGGCACCGCCTCGATCCTCGAGGCGCCTGCAGGCCTGCGCGAAGAGGACGACCCGGAGGCCTGCGCCCGCCGCGAGGCCTTCGAGGAGGTCGGCCTCAGGCTGTCGGTCCTCGAGCCCGCCGGTCGGGTCTGGTCGCTGCCGGGCCTGTCGACCGAGCGGATGGACCTGTTCCTGGCCCCCTACCGCGCCGCCGACCGGAAGGGCGCCGGCGGCGGCCTGGCGGAGGAGCACGAGAGCATCGAGGTGGTGGAGGTCACCCTGGCGACGCTCGCCGCCGAGGCCGATGCCGGCGCCATCGCCGACATGAAGACGCTGTGCCTCCTCCAGACCCTGCGGCTGCGGCATCCCGACCTGTTCACAGACGCAGTCGTCGCCACCGCGACGGAGCAGGACTGAGGGAAAACCGCAACGCCGGCTTCCTGAACGGCCGGTGTACAAGCCGGTCCGTTCACGGGTTCGTGATCGGGGGTAGCGCGTCGTTCATCAGGTGTTAACTTTAGGCGGTTCCGATAGCCTCCGTCGCAGGGGCCTCGACAGGAGACGCCGATGTTCAGCATTGGACCCTTCCACCGCGCCACCGGCCAGCCGGCCGGTTTCTACGACTCGCTGCTGCCGCTGGCGCCCGAACCGCTGGACGATGCATCGGTGAGGACGACGGAGGCCGCGCCGGCCCCTGCCGAGCCGAGCATGACCCGGCACGCGCTCTCGATGCTGGTCCTGCTCTGCCTCACGCTCGCCGTGCATTCGGCGGTCGGCTGGTGGACCCTGCCGGGCCGCGCGCCGACCCTGGCGCCCTCGGCCCAGACCGCGCCGACCGTCCATGTTTCGAGCGTCCGTGCTCCGTCCTGAGCGACGAGACGGCGCTTTCGCGATTGTTTCCACATGATGTCGTCGATCGGCTCGTGAGCCGGCAACATCGGATCCCGCGCGATCGATCTTGTGTCGTCTCTTCGAGAGGCGGCCGACACCGCTCCTGACGCGCCTGTACTTTGGTCCGATCGTGTCGAGAACCGGGCGTTTTCGTGCGCACCCCACTTGCGTGCGCTCCCCGATTCGTTAACGTCACGTTCAAGCCCAAGAAAATCCGTCGTGATTCGCGCAAGGGAGCCAGCGCATGCCCCATGTCATTCGCGTCAAGCCCACGCAGGATGGTACCTACACGGTCTATCGCGGCACGCTCATGCTGGTCAGCGGGCTGACCCGCGCCCAGGCCGAGAGCTACGAGGCGTCGCTGGCCCAGAGCGAACGCAAGCCCGACCAGCCGATCCACTGATCGCGCGCGACGGGCTCACCCTCGTCGCGCCCGCGAGACGGGCGGAGCCGGCAACTCGTTCGGCTCTGCCTCGTGCTTTTCGAATCACGCGCCCGATGCAGCCACGGGGAGGCCCTCGGGGCCCTTGGGCGATGCAGGCCTTGGGCGATGCAGGCGAGGATGCGCGGCCGCGAGCCGCCGAAGCAGTCCATCCGCCGGCATCTCGCGAGACACGGCCCCGTTCAGCACCTAAGCAGGCTTGCGTTGGCAGGCCAACGCAAGCCTGCTTAGGTTCTTGTTCTGACGCAGATTTTCGGCGCCGAACCGGTAACCACTTCGGCGAAATCTGCTTAGTCGATGACTGCGTCGTGCAGCGCATCCGCGACGGGACGGGCGTATTCGCTCAGCATCCACGGCGATAGGCCGGCCGCTCGGCCAGGCGCTGCGTGATCTCGTCGTCGGAAAGTGCCGCGTCGAGGCGGCGGTCCTCGACGTCGCGCACCACCGTTCCGGATCGCCGCGAAGGCGTCCTCTTCGCGCTCCAACACCTTGGCCGGGCCGCGATGCAGGCGCCCGGTCTGGCCCGTCACCTTCATCACCGCACCGCCATCGACGAGGCTGCCGCGCAGGATGACGGGGCTGTCCTCGCTCCCTGAACGGGTCGTCGGCGGAGCGGATCACCGTCCGGCCCTCGGGCGTGGCGCTATCTGCCGAGCGCCTGGACTCCCAGAGCGTCGTGTCCGGGCCGCAGACGGGGATCCGCGGCACTGACGGCAAGAAGAAAGGACGGCATCAGCATCGCCAAATGCCATAGGCTTATGCAGGGCCATCATCAGAATTAATTCGGATCATCATAGTCGAACAGATAGTGGGATTGGAGTCACGCTGCGGATCGGCTGAAGTCAGCTGCTTCCATCGAGATGTAAGAGCCTGGCTGCCTTGAGCAGGAGACCCTGTCCCATTATGAACCTCATCCTGAGGCGTCAGTCCATCGGCGATGGACTGACCTCGAAGGAGGGCTCCAGGGATCACTGCGCCCGCTGAAGCTTCCCCTTGAGGTCATTCGACTGTCAATCGCGCGCGATCGTCGATCGCCAACACATCAGGATGAGGTTGCGTGTTGGAGCAAGATCGTCCGTTGACCTGTTGCGCATGTCGAACAGGATGTCGGACTGACCGGGCGAGGCTATAATTCCCGCAGCGCTCGCTCGATCAGCCCCGCCACCGCGAGCGCCCGGCCGTCGTCGCCGAACCGGGTGATCACCTGCACGCCGACCGGCAAGCCGGCGGACGTGCGGTCGACCGGCAGGGTGACGCAGGGCACGCCCATCAGGGTCCAGAGGCGGTTGAAGCGCGAATCCCCGGTCTGGTCGAGGCTGGCCGGCGCCGCGCCGGGCGCGGCATAGGTCAGGATCGCGTCGGGCCCGTCCTCGGAAAAAACCTCCTTCAGACCGCGCCGCGCGTGGTGCGCGGTGCGCCGCGCCGCGTCGTAGGCCGCCGTCTCGATCCCTTGCGCGGCGTCGAGGGCGGCGCGCAGGCGCGGCGGCAGGGCGTCGCGGTGCGTGGCGTATTCCCAGGCGAGGCTCTGGCGCACCTCGTAGTCCTGGATGGTGGCGTGGGCCGCGAAGGCCTCGCCGAACCGGGCCGGCAGGGCGTAGTCGCGAACCCTCGCGCCGGCCCGCTCGGCGGCGCGGGCGGCCCGGGCGAGGGCGGCCTCCGCCTCCGGGTCGGGGGCGGCGCAGAAGTCCTGGCGCACGATCCCGATGCGCAAGCCCCCGGGCTCGCCGGGACGGGCGATGGCCGGCCGGTCGGCGAGGAGCGCGAGGGCGTGGGCGGCGTCCGGCACGCTCGCGGCGAAGAGTCCGAGCGTGTCGAGGGCCCAGGAATAGCACTTCACCCCGACCGTCGGCAGCAGCCGGAACGAGGGCTTGACCCCGACGACGCCGCAGAACGCCGCCGGGCGGATGATCGAGCCGCCGGTCTGGGTGCCGAGCGCCAGCGGCAGCATCCCGGCCGCCACCGCGGCGGCGGACCCCGCCGAGGAGCCGCCGGGGGTGTGCCCGGGGTGATGCGGGTTGCGCGTCGCGGTCGGGTCGAGGAACGCGAAGGGCGTGGTGGTGGTCTTGGCGAGCGGCACCGCGCCGAGGCTTTTGAGCCGTGCCACCACGGGCGCGTCAGCGCGCGGCCGCCAGCCCGCGTAGATCGGCGAACCCATGGCGGTCGGCAGGTCGGCGGTGTCGACGATATCCTTGATCCCGACCGCGATTCCCGCGAGCGGCCCCGTCGTCGGGATGGCGGGCGTGGGATCGACGCAGACCAGGGCGCCGATCTCCGGCTCGCGGGCCGCGATCGCCTCGCGCACGAGGCCGACCGCCCCCTCGGGGGTGAGACGGCCGTCGTCGATTCGGGCGCAGAGGTCGAGGAGCGAGAGCATCGGGCCGTCCGGGCGGGAGGAGTCGTGTGAACGACTTTGTAAGCGCATTGTGGCGGTGTGTTCCAGAACACGGGGCAAGGGCCGGCAGGATTCGGCGGACCGTCGGGCGCGTTGCGGCCGGGGCCCGGCTTCGGCTAAACCGGCGCCGTTCACCCGCCGCACGGCCGCCTGGGGCGGATCGGGCCGACGCGGCGGGGCGCCGACAGCCGGTCTTCTTCGCCGGCATCCTTCGCGAGAGAGCCCGTGACCTTTCCCTCCGCCCTGCCCCTGCAAGCCCAGACGGTTCCGACCCAGGCGATGCCGGCCGTCACGCGCCTCGGGCGCCTGTTCGGCCGTGGGCGAAAGGCGGAAGCCGTGGCGGCGGAGCGGGACGGCGCCTCCGCGACTTTCGGCGGGCCCGGCATCCTCGCGGTGGCCGGCCTCAAGAAGAGCTACGGCGCCCGCACCGTGGTGCACGATGCCGGCCTGACCGTGCGCAACGGCGAGGCGGTGGGCCTGCTCGGCCCCAACGGCGCCGGCAAGACCACGATCTTCTACATGATCACCGGCCTCGTCTCGGCCGATCGCGGCACGATCAGCCTCGACGGGCACGAGATCACCCGGCTGCCGATGTACCAGCGCGCCCGGCTCGGCATCGGCTACCTGCCGCAGGAGGCCTCGATCTTCCGCGGCCTCAACGTCGAGGACAACATCCGGGCGGTGCTCGAGGTGGTGGAGCCCGACCGCAAGACCCGCGAGCGCAAGCTCGATTCGCTGCTGGAAGAGTTCAACATCACCCGCCTGCGCAAGTTGCCCTCGATCGCGCTGTCGGGCGGCGAGCGGCGGCGCTGCGAGATCGCGCGGGCGCTCGCCTCCTCGCCGTCGTTCATGCTGCTCGACGAGCCCTTCGCGGGCATCGATCCGATCGCGGTCGGCGACATCCAGGAACTGGTGATGCACCTCAAGGGCCGCGGCATCGGCGTGCTCATCACCGACCACAACGTGCGCGAGACGCTCGGCCTGATCGACCGGGCCTACATCGTCCATTCCGGCCGCATCCTCACCGAGGGCACGCCCGAGGAGATCGTCGCCGACGAGGACGTGCGGCGGCTCTACCTGGGCGAGGATTTCCGCCTGTAGGCGGCGCCCGCCCCGGCGCCGGTTCCGGAAAGTCGCAGCGGGCCGCGGGCGGGCCGGATCCGGCAAAGGACCCAGGGATGCCGGCGACGACCCTGCCCCGGGCGAGATCGGGCGGCCGCCTGCGCTTCGTCCCGTCGCCCGGTCGGCTCGCCTCCCCTTGGGTCGCGGCGACGGTCCGGTCACGATGAGCCCATTCTCCACTGGCGCCGGACTGGCCCCGGCGGCACCCTCCCGGACGGTCGGCGCCGGAACCGCCACGTCCGCTTTGACGCGTGCCACGCTTCGGTTTAAAGCTACATTCAGAGACATGAAGCAAGAGTCGTGCCGACCCCGGCCGAAACCGGGGCGTCGCATGTCGGGGCTGGCTGATGGGTTTGCTGCAACGGCTCGAGATGCGCCAGGGCCAGGCCCTGGTGATGACGCCGCAACTCCTGCAGGCGATCAAGCTTCTGCAACTCTCCCACCTCGACCTCGCCGCCTACGTTGATGCCGAGCTCGAGCGTAACCCGCTGCTGGAGCGGGCCGAGGCCGAGGCGCCCGAGATCGGCGATTCCCGGGGCGAGGGCCATGGCGAGGCCGCGGAGGCCGGCCGGGACGGGGGCGACGGCGACGGCTTCGACGCGGATTTCGGCGGCGACGGCGCGGCCGAGCCCTGGCTCTCCCACGACCTCAACCCGAGCCGCAGCGAGATCGAGGGCGATCTCGGCACCCGCCTCGACAACGTGTTTCCCGACGAGGGACCGGTCGGCCGCGAGGCGCCGGTGGGCTCCGAGGGGCTGTCGCTGACCCCCGCCCCCTGGGGCAATGCCGGCGGCAGCTTCGACGGCGACGCGCCGGATTTCGAGGCGACGCTGACGAGCGAATCCTCGCTGCACGAACACCTGTCGGCCCAGCTCGACCTCGCCACCCGCGATCCCGTCGAGCGCCTGGTCGGCGGCTTCCTGGTCGACGCCATCGACGAGGCCGGGTACCTGCGCGAGGACCTGCCCGGGCTCGCCGAGCGCCTCGGCGTCGCCATGCCGGTCGTCGAGCGGGTGCTGGCCCTGGTCCAGGGCTTCGACCCGTCCGGCGTCGGCGCCCGCGACCTCGCCGAGTGCCTGGCGATCCAGTTGCGCGAGCGGGACCGGTTCGATCCGGCGATGCAGGCGCTGGTCTCGCGCCTCGACCTCGTCGCCAAGCGCGACCTCGCGTCCCTGCGCCGCCTGTGCGGGGTCGACGACGAGGACCTCGCCGACATGCTCTCCGAGCTGCGCCGCCTCGACCCCAAGCCCGGCCGCGCCTTCGGGGCCGGCCCGGTCGAGGTGCTGGTGCCGGACGTGTTCGTGCGCGCGGCCCCCGACGGCTCCTGGCTGGTCGAGCTCAACAGCGAGGCCCTGCCGCGGGTGCTGGTCAACCAGAGCTACTACGCCACCGTCACCCGCGGCCCGCAGACCGAGACCGACAAGGCCTTCCTGTCGGAATGCCTGCAGACCGCCAACTGGCTCACCCGCAGCCTGGAGCAGCGCGCCCGCACCATCCTGAAGGTGGCGAGCGAGATCGTGCGCCAGCAGGACGGGTTCTTCGTCAACGGCGTCGCCCACCTGCGCCCGCTCAACCTGAAGACCGTCGCCGACGCGATCGGGATGCACGAATCCACCGTCTCGCGGGTGACCTCGAACAAGTCGATCGGCACCAGCCGCGGCACCTTCGAGATGAAGTACTTCTTCACCGCGGCGATCCCCGGGGCGGCGGGTGCGGCGGCCCATTCCTCGGAGGCCGTGCGCCACCGCATCAAGCAGCTCATCGACGGCGAGGCCAACGACGTCCTGTCGGACGACGCCCTGGTGCAGCGCCTGCGCGGCGAGGGCGTCGACATCGCCCGCCGGACGGTGGCGAAGTACCGGGAATCCCTGCGCATCCCCTCCTCGATCGAGCGCCGGCGCGAGCGTGCCGCGATGCCGGCGCGGTGAGGCGGGGGCCGGCCCGGCCTTCGAGCTGAGCCGGCTTCGTTGACTTCGCGTCCGCGCGTTCCTAGCTCTTGAAGCGCTGGCCCCGTGCCTGAGACGTCCCCGGGACGCGGGCCGACGAACGACGAGACCGGAGGGAGCCAATGGCAGCGTTGCGCGTGTCGGGTCGTGGCGTGGACTTGGGGGAAGCCCTGAGGACACGGGTGGAGGAGCGGATCTCCGCGGCCCTCGCCAAGTACTTCGACGGTGCCTACCACGGCCATGTGACGGTCGCGCGGGACGGGGCGGCCTACCGCACCGATTGCGTGCTGCATCTGCCCTCGGGCATCACCCTGGAAGCGTCCGGCACCGCCCACGACGCCCATGCGAGCTTCGACCAAACCGCCGAGCGGATCGAGAAGCGCCTTCGCCGCTACAAGCACCGCCTCAAGGCCCATCCCAACGGCCACGCCAAGGAAGTCGGCCTCGACGGCGGCCTGCCGGGGAGCCTGCCGGGCCGCGAGGCCGTGATGGAGGCGGCCTATTCGGTGTTCGAGGCGCCGGAGGAGGATACCGGCGAGCACCCGCCGATCATCGCCGAGAGCACCCGCACCCTGCACCGGCGCACGGTGAGCGAGGCGGTGGTGGAGCTCGACCTCACCGGTGTCCCCGTCCTCGTCTTCGTTCACGCTGGCACCGAGCGGGTCAACGTCGTATATCGTCGGGGCGACGGCGCGATCGGGTGGATCGATCCGCCGGAACGCGGCACTCCGTAAGCGGGCTCGAACGCCCTCTCCCGGAAGGCCTCCGGTCCTGGAACAAGTGCGGGGCGCCGATGCGTCCCCGCCGATGAGGCAGCGGTTTCGATGCCATTGCTGGAATTCCTGAAGCCGGAGGCGGTCCTCCCGGCGCTGCGGGCGCAGGGGAAGAAGCAGGTTCTGCAGGAGCTGGCCGCCCAGGCGGCCCGCCACCTGCCGGGCCTGGACGAGCGCGAGATCTTCGAGACGCTCCTGCAGCGCGAACGCCTGGGCTCGACCGGCATCGGCGAGGGCGTGGCGATCCCGCACGGCAAGCTGCCGGGGCTCGACACGCTGTTCGGCCTGATGGCCCGCCTCGAGCGCCCGGTCGACTTCGAGGCGCTCGACGGCCAGCCCGTCGACATCGCCTTCCTGCTGCTCGCCCCCGAGGGCGCCGGCGCCGACCACCTGAAGGCGCTCGCCCGGGTCGCCCGGGTGCTGCGCGAGCCCGGCATCATCGACCGCATCCGTGCGGCCCGCGATGCCGACGCGCTCTACGCGCTCCTGACTCAATCCCCCGCCCAGGCGGCGTGACCGGCGTGACGATGCGGACTTCCCTTCTCGCGGCGGCGTGCCTGCTCGCCGCGGCCGCCCCGGCGCGCGCCGTCGACGGCACCTGCGCCCGCGACCTCCTGGTGGCGCAATCCTCGCAGAAGACCGCGATTGAGCGCCTGGAGATGCTCGGCGACAGCGACGCCGACCGCTGCCGCGGCTGGCGCCAGCACGTCGACACGATGCGCCGCGCCGCCACCGTCTACGGCCGCTGCCTGTCGGGCGCGGAGCGCAGCGAGCGCCTGGCCCAGGTCCAGGGCTCGGAAAAGGAATTCTCGGAGATGCTGCGCACGCGCTGCAAGGGGCGGTAGGCCTCGCCTGCGCCGGCGAGCCCGGAACGGGCTCCGTCACGGTTCCGGGCGTCACCGCACCAGCGGCTCGGCCACCACCTTCACCGAATGGCCGCGGCTGACCAGCACCGCCGCGCTCGAATGCTCGGGGTCGGTCTCGAACCGGGTGCGGACCCAGGCGACCAGGAACTTCGCGTATTCGGAGGCGAGCAGCCGCGCCGAGGCCGGGTGGCGCCACCACTGGTCGGGGTCGATCCCCTCCGAGACGACGGGGTGGGGCACGACCCGGTGCCCACCCTCGAGGGCGTGGTCGAGTTCCACCAGGGTGCGGGGCATGTGGTAGTTCGAGGTCACCACCGCGACGCTCTGGAACCCGTTCTCGCGCATCCAGCGCCGGATCTCGATGGCGTTGCCGATGGTGTTGCGGGCTCGGTAGTCGAGGTCGACGCAGCAGGCGATCAGGTGCTGCTGGCCCGGGTTGAGCCGGGCGATCTCCTCGCGGCTGGTGCGCTCGTTGACGCCGGTGATCAGGAGGCGCCGTCCGTAGCCGCCGGCGAGCAGGTCCATCGCATCCTCGATGCGCTGGGCCCCGCCGGTGAGCGCCACGATGCCGTCGGAGGGGCCGAGCGGCAGCCGCTCGGACCGGGCGAGGCCGGCCACGAAGGCGAGGAAGCCGAGGCCGAGGGCGAGGCCGGAGGCGAGGCCGAGACCCGCGACCCCGAGGGCGAGGCGGCGGCGCAGGCTCCACCGGGCCGGGGGCGGTCCCTCGGATCCGCCGCCCGACCAGGACCAGCCCACCACGTCGCCGGTTCGCGTTGTCATTCCACGCTGCATCCGCGAGGTCATCTCACCCCTGTCGAGCATAGTGCCGATTGCGGCGCCCCGGAGGCAACCGCGCCGGGGGCCGATTCGTTCATCGCGACGGCGTCTCCCTGTGAAGAGCGGGCACACCGAAGGGACCGGCGCCAGGATAGCGACCGTTCCTGGCGCCGGGCTGTCGCGGGAGCCGCCGTCTAACTAGAAACCGGCTCGACGGGCTTGAGTTCGCAGGTAAATCCGTGGCGCTCGATCTGCCGGACGAACGCCCTTGCGCGGATGGCGGGGGCAGCCCTGGGGCCGTGATCGGGCCCGGGATCGCGCAGTCCGTGCCGGTCACGAGCATGTGGTGGATCGCCGTCAACATCGAGGAGGAGACCGCGCAGATCGCCTTCTCGGGACCGCGCCGGCCGCGCAGACGCTGGAACCGCGCCTCGGTGTATCTCACGTTCTTGCGCACCCCGGCCCCGGCCGCCTGCACCAGGGCGGTCTTGCGGCCGGGCACGTTCTCGACGTGGGCGGCGTTGGCCAGGATCAGGGTGTTGGTGTCGGCGTCGAGCACCCGCCAGACCGGGCGCCAGTAGATGCCGGCGGCCTCCATGGCGACGTGGGTGCAGCCATGCCCGTCGAGCCAGGCGGAGAGGTCGAGCGGGGCGGGCCTGGTGGTGGCAAACGTGCGCACCTCATGCGGGACCTTGCTGCCCTCGGCCAGTCGGATGGCTGCGACGACGGTCTCCTTGTAGATATCGAGGTCGGCACAGCGGAGGTAGAGAACCTCCATCACGATCTCCTCGCCGTCGCGCCGTCGGCGCCGGCTCACACGAGATCGAATCTACGAACTCCTAGAGCGCTTCACGATCGCATTGCAATCGCGAAGCGCTCTAGGTTTTTGATTTTGCTGCATTTTCTTTGACGAACCGGCATCCACTTCGTCGGAAAATGCTCTAGCAGAACTCGCTTCGGTGTCTGATAGGTGATCGAAATTGTAGGCGCGAAACCGGTTCAGATAGATGCTCGAAATGACGCGCTCCGGGTCTGGCCCGGGGAGCGGCCCGTGACGCAAGCAAGAAAACTGAAGAGAAGTCCGGATCCAACTGATACGCGGGTTGAGCACACCAAGGACCAAGCGATCTCTCCGCCGATGGCGCGCTCCCCATGACATATGTTTTATCCGCAAGGGGCCGCAACGCCGGCGAACAACTCATATGACATTCGATCGATTGCTCGGCGATGCAGATTTCGGCTTCGCCCGAGCGCCGAGCCATCTGGTGATACGAGATCCGGAAGAGTGCCTCCGGATCTCGTATCAGAGCCTGTTTGACGTGCGGCGACACAATCGCGAGGGGATTTTCTCTCCTACCCTCCACCTCATCCTGAGGTGCGAACGCAGTGAGATTCGAAGGAGGGATCCAGTAATCTCGGAGGCTTCTGGAGCCCTCCTTCGAGGTCAGTCGATCGGAGATCGCGTGCGATCTCCGATCGCCGGCACCTCAGGATGAGGTCGCTCGTGGGATAGAGCATGTCGATCGGTCAAACAGGCTCTCACACACTCGACGGTCATACCCTCCTAATCAGGATCGAACCGCATCGATGAGGTTGCGAGAGAACGCCTCGAACGAAAAATGTCCGGCAGCATACTTCAACGAACCATCCGATAGGCGACGCCACAAGTCAGCACCGGTGTAGAGCTCAATACATTTCTCCGCGAACGACTCGGCATCGTCGGCGGTCAGGAACATCTGGCCATCGGCTTCGCCAATTTGCTTTCCAATTACGTCGGTCACGACCATCGGGATGCCGCGTGAGATGGCCTCGACGCATTTCTGCGGGATACCGGCTGCGGACAGCGTCGGAACGACGAAGACACGATGGTCGTTCATCGGGACGTTCGTGTCCGGAACCATTCCGAGGTAGTGGACGCCGTCCGCGGAGAGCCACTGTGGCTTCGGCAGCTTCTCGTGCCAGAATCCAGCAATATTGAACACGGCGTTTGGCAATGCCTTCCTTATCAGAGGAAGAACATCGGTGACAAACCACTCGAGACTCTGGTAGTTAGGCGTCCATTCTCCATGCATAGCGCCGATGAAGAGGAAGTCTCGCCGTTCTTCGAAACTCTTGATCCCCTCCGCAACTTCCGCGGTACCGGACAATATCAGGCTCTTGTTTTTTATACCGGAAATTTCGGCTATGTTACGATCCAATTCATTGACGTAAACAACCTTATCGAAGTATTCCGCAACCGCCAACTCGCGTCTGACTGCAGCCTTGAGGTAGAGATTGTCTTTGTAGTTATCAGGCAGCGACCCGAATTCTTCCCTGACACAGGCGACCGCCTCCGTATCGAGAATCAGGACAGGCCGTTTCCGGAGCGTGCTGATGGCCTTCAGGGACTTCGAGAATCTGTTGGCATTGTGCGCGCGGCACACCTGGATCGCGAGCAGATTCGGAATCGACTCGATAAAACCCTCCAGATCGTAGTTCATTTCGTCGGCGTAAACGATTTTTGCGCCGTGAATATCGCTGGATTGGGTTTCATGCTCGTAGCGCGACGCCCTGTTGCATACGACAACCACGACATTGATACCGTCGAGCGACAAAGCCTTGATCGCATCGTTCGTTCTGCTGAAACCCGACCCGATCCAGCGCAGAGGAATGAGATCCTCGACAATAATGACCGTCGGCCTCTCGAAAAAGCTGAGATCGGCGACCAAATGCCGGCCGGCCAAGCTGGGGAACGATTTTTCCGAAAGAAATTTCTTCTGCTTGTCGCAAAACATCTGTTTTCGAGACAGGATCATACCATGAGAGGCTTGAGGAGGCCGGCCCTTGCTGAAGCTCGCATATTCATAGTGGATCACTTGGACGCCGGGAACGTACCAGACCTCCGATCCCGCCTGATAGATACGAGCGCACAGGTCGGTCTCTTCGTAATATCCAGGCTTAAAAATCTCGTCGAATAAACCCACCTTGTCCAAGGTGCTTCTGCGCACAGCGAGGAAGCAGCCTGAGCAGAAATCAACCTTTCTCGGATAAGAATATCGAAAACTGCTGGGATCGTCACCACGGCCGTATCCGAATGTCGAGCCATCGGCCCAAACTGCGCATCCGGCTTCTTGAAGGACGCCGGACGTGCTGATGATTTGACCGCCTATTGCACCGGCATCCTTCTTGTCGTCTAAAAATGCAACGATGTTTGTAATCGCGTCGGGAAGGACGACGATATCGTTATTGGCAAATACGACGATGTCTCCGGTGGAATGAGTAGCCCCCAAATTGCAACCCCCGACGTAGCCGCCATTCGATTGCGCTCGAACATATTTTAGGTTTTTATAGTATTTTTCCAGATTGACGGTGTCGTCGGTGGAGCCGTTATCGACTACGACGATTTCATAAGATTTGAAATCACTCGACCTGATCGACTCGATGCACTGTATAGTCATTTCGACTTGATTGTAGACCGGTATGACTATAGAGATTTTGGCCTTGTTCAGCAGCGGGAGCTCGACGGGCTTCCGGCGTGCGACCTTATTTGCGACGGCGAAGGCGATCTTGCTGAATGCGATCTTTGTCGAGTCCGAATCGGCAAAAATACTTCTTAGATCGTTACCAATGTTACGACCCTCTTTGAAGCCGACATCAATGAAATGCTCAAAATAGGAATTGTAGAATTTTTTCTTGATCAGGCGTTCAATATCGGGATTCGATTCCTTATAAATTTTCAAATTCATATATTGATTCGGATTTCTATACTCATCGATACCGTCAGTCAAGAAATGGGAGAAGGCAGAGCTGATGTTTCCAGACCGGACAGCATTTTCGATATCTGGGTAGGTTTTCAAATAATAATTTTCGTCGAAATCTGGAATGGATGATACTCCCCTGCCGAGGCCTTCTCTCAAGAAGTGCTCGTAAGGACCACCGCTATAGCTATTCCGTCTCTCGTCGTTCATGATCTGCGAGCGATACCACTCACCATCAAACAAAGGAGAAGGAGAGATTCCGTCGTAGATGCCGGCCGTCAAGAAGTCGCGGACTGCAACTTGTGGAGATATGTCTCGCTTTTTGGCGTAAAAATAGCTATTGAACAAGTTGCTAAATCGGCGGACCTCAACATCCTGAACCGACATAAAATGCAGATATCCAGAATGAATTTCGCGCTGGTCCACAGCGTGCTTGATATCCGGATTATATTTCAAATATGCATCCTCTGCATATATCCAATGCGGTGAATTTCTAATGCCTTTTTTTACATTATTCATATAATGATAAAGATCGCACACCTCCGTATCATAAATCAAAAAATTTGCTCGATAATAAATGCAATCAAATACTGGGTTCGGATTATGATTTAATCTGAAGCCTTTTTCAACGTAAAAGTCGTAAATCTCTTCCTGAGAATTCGTATCGATACCTCCAAGAAAAGAGCCATATCTCTCAACATACCAGCTGTGATCGAACAGACTCCTGAAACGAACATCCCAACCGTTGCTTACGATTTCCGCGTACATATTTATATCCATCCACGATTAGTGTTTGTATTGTTGGAATGCCTTAACTATTTGCTCATTCTTCTATTTCTCCCGAAGTTCGAGGGCTTCTCGTGTCGATAAGGCTTGCCGATAATCCGACGCCGGCAGGCCCGGCGAGCGGGGATGCGACAATGGCCTTCGTCCCGCGTCGAGGTCTGGAGGCATCACGTCGGCCGAGGTCCCGGCGAGAGGAGCCCGCGCAGCCCTCGGCGGAGGATGTCCGGTCCGCCTCGCGTCGAGACAGTCCTCGCGCGGTCAGCGGCCATACACGTCCTCGATGCGGATGATGTCGTCCTCACCCGTGTAGCTGCCGACCTGCACCTCGATCAGCTCGAGCGGTATCTTGCCCGGATTGGCCAACCGATGGACGCAGCCGATCGGCAGGTAGGCCGCCTCGTTCTCGTGCACGAGCCGGACCACGCCGTCCACCGTCACCTCGGCGGTGCCGCGCACCACGATCCAGTGCTCGGCGCGGTGATAGTGCCGCTGCAGCGACAGTCGCCCGCCCGGCTTCACGGTGATCCGCTTCACCTGGAAACGACCCCCGATGTCGATGCGCTGGTAGGAGCCCCAGGGCCGGTACATCAGCCGGTGGGCGTCCGCCTCCGGCTCGCCGGTCCGCCGCAGATCCTCGACGAGGCCTTTGACCCCGCCGCCGGCCGCGCGGCTCGTCACCAGCACCGCGTCGTCGGTCGCCACCACCACCACGTCGTCGAGGCCGACCACCGTGGTCAGGATCTCGCCGGAGGAATGCACCAGGCTGTTGCGGGTGTCGCGCAATGCCACCCGGCCGCGCCGCGCGTTGCCGTCGGCGTCCCTGTCCGAGACCTCCCAGAGGGCGCCCCAGGTGCCGATATCCGACCACGGGAAGGTCACCGGCAGCACGCCGGCCCGCCGGGTCCGCTCCATCACGGCGTAGTCGATCGAGATCTGCGGCGCGCGGGCGAAGGCGTCGGCGCCCAGGCGCAGGAAGTCGAGGTCGCGGGTCGCGGTCTCGAGCGCCTCCCGGCCCGCGGCCAGCACCGCCGGGGCGTGGGCCTCGAGTTCGTCCAGCATCACGTCGGCCCGGAACAGGAAGTAGCCGCCGTTCCACAGGGCGCCGTCATCGATCAGGGCCGCGGCGCGCGCCGCGTCCGGCTTCTCGAGGAAGCGTGCGACGCCGCGGGCGCCGCTCTCGCCCGCCGCCCCCGCCAGGGGGTTGCCGGGCTGGATGTAGCCGTAGGCCGTGGACGGGCCGGTCGGGGTGATGCCGAGCGTCATGATGTGCCCGGCCTGCGCGCCGGCCCCCGCTGCGCGGGCGGCGGCCACGAAGGCCGCGTCGTCGCCGACCGCGTGGTCGGCGGGCAGGATCAGCACCAGGGCCTGCGGGTCGCGGGAGGCGGCGTGGAGCGCCGCGACGGCGACGGCGGGCCCTGAATCGCGCCGGCACGGCTCAAGCAGGATGTCGGCCTCGATCCCGCCCTGGGCGAGTTGCTCGGCGACGAGGAAGCGGGCGTCGTTGGCGGTAACGACCGTCGGCCGCGCGAACACGGCGGCGTCGCCGAGCCGCGCCGCGGCGGCCTGGAACGACGAGCGCTCGGGCTCGGCCAGCGGGATGAACTGCTTGGGAAAACTCTCGCGGGAAGCCGGCCACAGCCGCGTGCCCGACCCGCCGCACAGGATCACCGGGTGGATCAAACGGTCGTTTTCGAACGTCATAACAGCTTTTCTCTTCCAAAAGCACGCGAGACGGTCGCGCTGGTGATGCATCTTAAGGCTAAAGACTGGGAATGATTGGATTATTACAATACATTCTCCCGCCTTACTGAAGTCTAGCGATCCGACCAGGGATACCGACGAAGCGTGTACACCGCCGGACGCCCGGACACCAGGGACCGGCCTGCACACGGACCGATCGACCGATGTGCTGGGATTGATTGGTCGATCCCCGCGCTACTCCATCCGCGTGACGGATGATCGCGCGAAGAGCGACACGCCGATGACGGAACCTCGCCGCGGGCCGTCGCGTCGCCGGTCCGGTACGCCGTCCCGATGCGGGAGGGGAGCACGGGCCGCCGGGCGATGGGCCGGGCATCGATCCCGCCGTTCGGCCGTGACGGCGATTCCGGCCCCGGTGGCGTCCGGCAGAGCGCGGGCGCGGGACGCGTCCGGGCCGGCTCGCGTGTTTTCCGTCCGCCTTCACGGCTGCGTCTTCGGCAGATATCGGGCCGACGAGGCGCCGCGCGGGACGGCGACGGCATTTCCGCGCCATCGGACGGGCAAGGCGTCCCGCCCCCGCCGTCATCCCTCCCGCCCGAACCACATCCGCCGCAGCGTCCCGTCCCGGCGCACCAGATGATGGTGCAGGGCCGCGCCGACATGCAGCGCCACGAGCCCGACCAGGGTGAAGGCCGCGACCTGATGCACCTTGAGGATCGCCTCGCCCACCGGCATGCCGCCGGAGATCGGCAGCGTGAGGGGCAGGGTGAAGTACAGCATCACCGGGGCGCAGCAGGCCGAGGTGCCGGCCCAGCCGAGCAGCGGCACCAGCATGATCAGGGCGTAGAGCGCGAGATGCGAGGCCCGGGCCGCCTGGTGCTGCCAGGCCGGCAGGCCGGCGACGAGGGGCGGGGCGCCGCGGGCGGCGCGGACCAGCAGGCGGGCGAGCGCCAGGGCCAGCACGGTGAGCCCGACCGACTTGTGCCACTCGTAGAGCGCGTTCTTCACCGCGCCGTCCGGCCAGTTCGCCATGGCGAGCGCCATCGGGACCAGCGCGAAGACCAGGACGGCGACCGCCCAGTGCAGCACCTTCTGGGACGGGGCGTAGGTGGCACGGAGCGTCATGCGGCCTCACTCCTGGGGTGTATGGCTAACCTGGACAATCGCGAAAGGTTGATGGAGGGATCCGAGGAAGGCGGAGCCGGACTTCCCACATGCCGTGCGGTGCAACCGCGGCGGCGTGCGTCCCGGGTCCACCGCACGGCCTCCCGCCACGACGGCGCGGGAGCCGTCTCTGTCAGGGTCGATGATGTCGGTCACGATGAAGAGCAGCAGCAATCTAGACCCGGCCGCGGGCCGGGACCAGATCGATGTCGAGCGCGCGCTGGCGGAGATCCGCGCCGGCCGGCCGGTGGTCCTGCGCGGCCGCGATCCCGTTCTCGCCCTGTCGGCGGAAGCGCTCGACGACACCACGACCGCGCTCCTGACGCCGCTCATGGGCACCGGCGCCCGCCTCGTCCTGCCGGCGCCGCGCCTGCGCCGTCTCGGCGTCACCGAGCGCACGGAGCCCGGCGCGGTCGCCCTGCCGGCGCTCGATCCGGCCCGGATCGAGACCCTGGCCCTGCGCCTCGACGGGCGGATCGACGCGCCGGTGGCGCCGGCCTCGCCCGGCGACGAGGCGGCGCTCGCCCTGATGGCGCTCGCCCAGGTGCTGCCGGCGGTGCTGGTGGTGCCGGGGGAGGCCGCGCCTCCCGGCACGCTCTCGGTCGAGGCCGGGGCGGTGGCCCGCTATCCCGCCCGGCAGGCGGCGGCCCTGCGGCCGGTGAGCCGGGCGCCGGTGCCGCTCGCCGGCGCGCCCGACAGCGAGTTCGTGGTCTTCCGCGGCGGCGAGGGTCTTCGCGATCAGGTCGCGGTGGTGATCGGCCGGCCGGACCTGTCCGAGCCGGTGGCGGTGCGGCTGCACTCGGCCTGCCTCACCGGCGACCTGTTCGGCTCGCTCAAGTGCGATTGCGGCGACCAGCTGCGCGGCACCGCGGGCTGGATGGCGCAGCACGGCGGCGGCATCGTGCTCTACCTCGATCAGGAGGGACGCGGGAACGGGCTCGCCAACAAGATCCGCGCCTACGACCTCCAGGCGCGCGGGCTCGATACCTACGAGGCCGACGAGGCGCTCGGCTTCGGCCTCGACCAGCGCCGGTTCGATTTCGCGGCGGCGATGCTGACGGCGCTCGGCGTGACCCGGGTCCGCCTCGTCAGCAACAACCCCGAGAAGGCCGCGAGCCTGGAGGCCGCCGGCCTGACGGTGGTCGAGACCCAGCGGGCGCTCGGCCGGATCACGCCCGAGAACATCCGCTACCTGACGGCCAAGCGCGACCGGGCCGGCCACGCCCTCGACCTCGACGCCTTCGCGTGCAGCGAGGCGTGAGCATCGGGATCGCGGCACGGACCAAAAGCGGTGTAAGGACCTGGCCGCGGTGGCCCTGCGTCACGTTCGCTGATAGCTAAGGCACCGGATGGGCCGGCATCGCCGGCCCCGACGGACGATCGATACGGGAGATCGAACGATGAAGGGTGACGCCAAGGTCGTCGAGTACCTCAACCGCGGCCTGCGCAGCGAGCTGACTGCGGTGAGCCAGTACTGGCTCCACTTCCGGATGCTGAACGACTGGGGCTACATCGACCTCGCCAAATTCTGGCGCAAGGAGTCGATCGAGGAGATGAACCACGCCGACCGGTTCGTCGACCGGATCCTGTTCCTCGAGGGCTTCCCGAACCTGCAGGAGCTCGACCCGCTGCGGATCGGCCAGAACGTGCAGGAGATCATCGATTGCGACCTCGCCGCCGAGGTTGAGGCCCGCAGCCTCTATCTCGAGGCCGCGAAGTACTGCGACTCGATCAACGACCGGGTGTCGAAGCAGCTCTTCGAGGACCTGGCCGCCGATGAGGAAGGCCACATCGACTTCCTCGAGACCCAGCTCGAGCTGATCCGCCAGGTCGGCCTGCCGCTCTACGCCCAGCGCCACATCGGCGGCCTCGAGAAGATCGAGCCCGAGGTCGAGTGATCCTCGCCTGACAGCAATAGAGGGGGGCCGCCGTCAGGCGGCGGCCTCCTCCAGTTCCTTCAGGGTGCAGGCCGCCCCGCAGGTGGTGGTGCAGGCCGCATGGGTGTCGGCCAGCGCCCGGTCGAGGATGCCCCGGATGGTGCGGGCGCAGCGGCCGCATTTCGGGCTGCAGCCGAGGCAGGCATAGACCTGCGCCGGCGTGCGCGGGCAGCCGGGGCCGGGATTGAGGCAGGCACGCACCTGGCCATCGGAGAGCACGTTGCAGGAACAGACGATCATGCTGTGACGGGGCACCCGATCCGTGGAGCGCCGAGGGAACTGCTCCCGCCAACCGCTCTCAGATTAGAACTTTTGAAAACTACAACATAATCAACAAGTTACCGCGCGGCGCCCGATTCCGCAACCGGGCCGGGCCGGTCATCGCGCCGCAGGGCGGCTCCCGCGCGGGCGACACCCTGACGGACCGGAAACCTGACCCGGCCATCGCCGGTTGTCTGCGCGGCGCGGCCCGTCTATCGGCCATGCCGCAAGGTCGGCACAGGACAAGGGATGCGGGGCCGCGACGATCGGACGATGAGCAGGCACGTCGACAGCGCAGAGAGGGGAGCGGCCGCCCGGCAGGGCGCGGCCGGCCACACCGGGCACGATTCGGGCGGGCATGATCTGACCGACACCGCCCGCCTCGCCCGCACGGTCTGCGGCACCGCCTACGCGATGGTCCTGCGGCCCGGGGTGCCGGCTTGCGGCCCGCTGCCGCCCGGCCTGGCCCCGGACGAGGCGGCGATCCTCGGCCGTCTCGCGGGTGCCGAGCCGATCGTCGTCGCCGACCTGACGCGGGACCCGCGCACCGCCGGGCTGTCGGCGGTGGCCGGTTCGCCGGCCCTGCGCTTCCTGGCCGGCCTCGTCCTCGCCGGCGGGGACGGCCGGCCGCTCGGCGCCCTGTGCGTGCTCGATACCGCGGCGCGGCCCGGCGGGCTGTCGGTCGAGGCGGCGGCGGCCCTCGTCGCCCTCGGCCGGCAGGCGGCGCGGGAGATCGGCCTCCTCGCGGACCTCGCCGCGGCGCGGGCCGACCGGGACGACCTGCGCAGCATCACCGAGGCCGCCCCCGCGCTGATCGCCGCCCTCGACCGCGACGAGATCTGCCGCTTCGCCAACGGCAACTTCTCGCGGTGGTTCGGGCGGGCGCCGGCCGAGACCGTCGGGCGTTCCCTGCGCGAGATCCTGGGCGAGGCGGCCTACGCGGCGCGCCGGCCCTTCCTCGCCCGGGCCCTGGCGGGCGAGACGGTGTCGTTCGAGGCCCCCCATCCCGGCGCCGACGGGCGCCACGCCCTGGTGCGCTACGTGCCGCGCCGCGGATCCGACGGCGGGATCGCCGACCTGCAGCTGCTCGGCGTCGACATCACCGCCGAGAAGGAGGCCCGGGCCGCACTCGCCGACAGCGCCCTGAAGTTCCGGGCCATCGCCGAGTCGATGCCCCAGATGGTGTGGTCGACGCTGCCGGACGGCTACCACGACTACTACAACCCGCGCTGGTACGAGTTCACCGGCATGCCGGAGGGATCGACCGACGGCGAGGGCTGGAACGCGATCTTCCACCCCGCCGAGCAGCCGGAGGCCTGGCGGCGCTGGCGCCGCTCGCTCGCCACCGGCGAGCCCTACGAGATCGAGTACCGCCTGCGCCGGCACGACGGGGTCTATCGCTGGGTGCTCGGCCGGGCGATGCCGATCCGCGACCCCGCCACCGGGGCGATCGAGCGCTGGTTCGGGACCTGCACCGACATCGACGACCAGGTCCGGGCCCGCGAGACCTTGAGCCAGCGCCGCGGGGCGCTGGAGGCCGAGGTGGCCGAGCGCACGGCGGCGCTCGCCGAGGCCAATGCCCGGCTGACCGCGGAGATCGAGGAGCGCACCCGGATCGAGGAGGCCCTGCGCCAATCGCAGAAGATGGAGGCGGTGGGCCAGCTGACCGGCGGCATCGCCCACGACTTCAACAACCTGCTCACCGGCATCGTCGGCTCGCTCGACCTGATGCAGACCCGCATCAACGAGGGCCGGACGCAGAACCTGACCCGGTACGCCGGCCTCGCGATGGCCTCGGCCCAGCGCGCCGCGGCGCTCACCCACCGGCTGCTCGCCTTCGCGCGGCGCCAGCCGCTCGAGGCACGGGCGGTCGACGCCAACCGGCTGGTGAGCTCGATGGACGACCTGGTCCGCCGGACGCTGGGCGAGCGGGTCCGGCTCGAGGTGGTGGTGGCCGGCGGCCTGTGGCTGACGCTGTGCGACCCCAACCAGCTCGAGAACGCGATCCTGAACCTCTGCATCAACGCCCGCGACGCGATGCCGGAGGGCGGGCGGCTCACCATCGAGACCGCCAACGCCCATCTCGACGATGCCTACGTGGCGAGCGAGATCGGGGTGCGGGCGGGCCAGTACGTCTGCGTGAGCGTGACCGACACCGGCGCCGGCATGCCGCCCGACGTGATCGCCCGGGCCTTCGACCCGTTCTTCACCACGAAGCCGATCGGCGAGGGCACGGGCCTCGGCCTGTCGATGATCTACGGCTTTGCCAAGCAGTCCGACGGGCACGTCCGGATCTACTCGGAACTCGGCCAGGGCACGACGGTCAAGCTCTACCTGCCCCGCCATCTCGGCCGGATCGCGGACGAGCCCGCGCCGACCGCGGGCCTGCCGGTTCCGCGGGCCGAGCATGGCGAGACGGTACTGGTGGTGGAGGACGACGCGACCGTCCGGGCGCTGGTCGGCGAGACCCTGACCGAGCTCGGCTACCGGGTGATCGAGGCGCCCGACGGGCAGACCGGCCTGCGCATCCTCGAGGCGCCCGGTCGGATCGACCTCGTCGTCACCGATGTCGGGCTGCCGGGCCTCAACGGGCGCCGGATGGTCGACGAGGCGCTGGCGGCGCGTCCCCAGCTGCGGGTGCTGTTCATCACCGGCTACGCCGAGAACGCCGCCTTCGGCAACGGCCACCTGGCGCCGGGCATGCGGATGATCACCAAGCCGTTCGCCGTCGACGCCTTCGCCGCCAAGGTCCGGGCGATGATCGAGCCGGGCTGAGCCGGGCTCCCGCTCCCCTCACGCTCGTTGAAGAAGGCGGCGGCGCCGGGGAACCGGGGTACGGCGAGGCTATCTCCGGGCGCTGGCCTTGGGCTAAGGTCGGCCCGCAACCGGAGGGCATCCCGCCCCTCGCCCTTCGCGCCCTCCCCTCTCGCGGATCGTCCCGTGCCGCAGCCGCCGCTCCGTGTCTTCCTGGCGCTCGCTCTCGGGATCGTGGGCCTGGTGGCGACCCTGGTGCTCGCCCTGGTGGCGTCCCGGGTGGCGAGCCAGCGGCTCGAGGCGCGCATCGAGGCCGAGCTCGCCGACGTCGCCGGGATGATGGCAGGCCGGCTCGACCGCGGCCTGTTCGAGCGCTGGCGCGACATCGTGATCCTGGCCGAGAACGACACCATCCGCGACCCCGCCGCCCCGCTCGCGCGAAAGCGCCGCGTGCTGTGGCGGGCGCAGGAGACCTATCCCGACTACGCCATCATCGGGCTGGTCGGCGTCGACGGCCGGATCCAGGCGACGAGCACCGGCGCCCTCGAAGGCGCCGAGGTCGGGCACCGGGAATACTTCACCAACGGGCGTCACAGCCCCTTCGTGGGCGACGTCCACGACGTCGTTCTGCTCGCGGCGATCGACCCGCACCACGACCCGGCCGACCCGCCCCGGGTGCTCGACATCGCCGCCCCGGTGCGGGACGATGCCGGGCAGCTCGTCGGCGTGGTCTCGGGCCATCTCGACTGGGCCTGGGCGCGAGCGGCCGAGGCCTCCTTGCGCGAGACCACCGGCACCCCGCGCGACCTTGCCATCCTGGTGCTCGCCCGGGACGGCACGGTGCTGCTCGGCCCCGAGGGCCTGCGCCGCACCCGCCTGCCGGCGGAACTCCCGAGCGTCGCCGGCGCCCGGGACGGGCGCTCGGGCACCGAGACGGAGACCTGGCCGGACGGCCGGCGCTACCTCACCGGGTTCCGGCCGACCCGGGGCTACCGCGACTTCCCGGGTCTCGGCTGGACCGTGCTGGTGCGCCAGGACGCCGGCACCGCCTTCGCGTCGGTGACCGACCTGCGCCGGCAGATCCTGCTGTGGGGCCTCGTCGTCGCGACGGTGGCGGCCGGCATCGGCTGGTTCGCCGCAGGCCTGCTGGCCCGGCCCCTGCGGCGGCTGGCCATCGCGGCCTCCGCCCTCGGCCGGGGCGAGGCGGTGACCGTGCCGGGCTCGGCGGTGCGGGAGGCGCAGGCGATCAGCCACGCGCTCACGGCCGCCGCGCGGGCGCTCGGACGCCAGGAGGAGGAGCGCCGGGCCGCGGATGCGCGCCAGGACCTGCTGATCCACGAGCTGAACCATCGGGTGAAGAACACGCTGGCCACCGTGCAGTCGATGGCGCGCCAGACCGCCCGCAGCGCGGCCTCGCTCGCCGACTTCACCGGCAGCTTCGAGGCCCGGCTGCTGGCGATGTCCCAGACCCACAACGTGCTCACCGCCAACCACTGGGAGGGGGCGGGGCTGTCGGGCATCCTGTCGGCGGAGCTCGCGCCCTATGCGGGCGGGCGGGCCGACCGCATCCGGCTGGAGGGACCGCCGGTCTCCCTCACGCCCGCGGTGGCCCTGCCGCTCGGCATGGCGATCCACGAGCTCGCCACCAACGCGGCGAAGTACGGCGCGCTCTCGGCCGAGACCGGCCAGGTGGCGGTGGAGTGGTCGCTGGAGGGGCGGGCGGGCACCGGGACGCTCGTCCTGCGCTGGCGCGAGAGCGGCGGCCCCGTGGTGGTGCCGCCGAGCCGGACCGGCTTCGGGACCCGGCTGATCCGGGCGAGCCTGGAGCGGGAGCTCGCCGGCGAGGTCGCGCTCCACTACGCGGAAGGGGGCCTGTCCTGCCGGATCGCGGTGCCGCTCGCCGCCCGCGCGCCGACGGCGCGCACGGAGGCCGCGTGAGCACGGGGCCTGCGCGGTCAGCGCCCGTAGGGATAGCAGCGGCTGCGTTCGAGCGGGATGCCGAGATGGGTGCCGAGCCCCCGGATCGCCTCCTCGTGCGCGACGTAGGGGTCGGCGTTGCCGATTCCGACCACGATCGGGCAGCCGGCGCCCGCCGGCACCATCGCGGTCGCGAGCCCGTTGCCCTCGGCGTCGCGCAGGGTGAAGAAGCGCGGCATCGTCCGCACCAGATGCCCCTTGAGGCCGATCCGCTCCTCGACGAAGGGCCCGCCGGCCGGCGGCACGTAGGACGCCTCGGCGCGGCTCTGGGCCTGGCGGAAGTGCTTCTCGACGGCATGGCCCATCAGGGCCGATTCCCGGATCGCCTCCGCCTCGGTCTCGATGCGAAACCAGATCTTCCCACCGGGAACGTCGCAGACGTAGTCCATCGCTCACCTCGACGGCCTGCCCGGGCCACTGCCCCGCCCCCTCAGTGTGGGGACGCGGCGGCCGGTTGTGAAGCACGGGTGCGGCGCCGGGCCCCGGGAGCCGCCGCTACGGGCGGGCGGAGGAGCTCTCCCCCAGGGCGGCGCGACTCTCCCCCAGGGAGGCGCGACCCTGCGCGGTGATGCGCCAGGCCGCGCGGGCGCCGCCGGGCAGCGGACCGGGCTCCTCGCCGAGAAAGAGCAGGTCGCCGTCGTTCGCGAGGGCGCAGAGCCGGCTGTGGTCGCCGGGCCAGGCCCGGTCGGGGTCGCGCCGGAGCGTGATGCGGCCCTCCTCGGCGAGGGCGGCGCGGCTGAGGAGGCGGCGGCGGTGATCGATCATCGCGTCGGGTCCTGGTTTGGGGGCCGGACGCGCGGCGGGCCGCCGCGGACGCGGGCGAGCCGGCGGCACGGCCGACGGGATGCGGGCCCGCAAAGGAGCCGCGCGTCGGTGCAAGCGAGGGTGACGCCCGGGCTCGCGGCATCCGTGACGATGCGCGGGGCGGGCGGCGGCAGGGCGGCCGGGTGGGGCGGCCCGATGGGCCGCGGCGGGTCACGCGAGGCGTGCCGGCACGGCAAAGCTTAACAGCAGGGTCCGCGGATACAACCCGGGCGGGCGCAGGCGGAGCTGGCGGCGCCCGGACGAAGTCAGCCCTGACCCGAGAGGAGCCGCGCGGCACGCTCCCATCCGCCGAGGAGGTCGGCTCCGGCGCAGGCGAGTCCGAAGGCGAGCAGGGCGAGAGCGAGGGTGACGTGGCCGACCGCTTGGAGAGGGCGCCAGCCGTAACGGCGGAGCTGTGAGTACATGCCCGAATCAGTGCGCCGCAATGGTTAACGAATCGTTACCGACGGGCCGTGGCGGCGGCCGCGCGCCGCACCGACCACGACGCCGGCACCCGACGACCGGCCGCACCCTGCGTGGAACCGATGCTTCGACCAGTTCTCCGGCTCGGGCCGGCACCGTCATGCCAGTCGAAGGGCAGTCGGGCGGGCGGACAGGTCCAGCCGATCGGGCGCCGGCAGGGGCGGTCATCCGGGCACGATTGCGGCCGGGCGCCGGCACTGTTCGCCGGAGACGCCCTTTGTTAAGCTCCTCTGAGGCAGGTTGCCGGCATCGTTGGCGTCACGGCAGGACATGATGCATCGTGCGTTCGTCTGCCTGACGGCAGAGCTCACCGTCTGGGCCGTTCCCCTGGCGGCGCTGGTCTGCTGGTTCTCCTGCCACACCGCCCTGCACCTGCTGGAGCAGGCACGCGCCGAGCACGGCAGGGGGTCGCTCGGCTGGCTCGCCGGTGCGGCCTTCTCCGCCGGCGCCGGCATCTGGAGCACGCACTTCATCGCCATGCTGGGCTACGATCCGGGGGTGGGCGTGAGCTACGACCCGGCGATCACGCTCGCGTGGCTCCTCGCCAGCATCGCGAGCGCGCTCGCGGCCTTCGCCCTCCTGCGGCGCTCCCGCGACCGGGCCCGGGCGATCGCCGCCAGCCTGATCCTGGGCCTCGGCATCGCCGCGATGCACTTCACCGGCCTGCGGGGCGTGCGGATCCAGGGCAGCGTCGTCGTGGACCCGGCCCTGGCGGCGGCGGCCATCGTCGCCGGGGTGGCCCTGACCTGCGGCGCCCTCCTGGCGCTGCCGCGGGGAGCCGACGGCGGGGCGCTGCCGCGCGCAAGGGCGGGCGGGGCGCCGCCGGCGGGGCGAGGCGGGCGCCTCGTCCGCGCGAGCCTCCTCATGGCCTCGGGGATCACCGTGCTGCACTTCCTCGCGATGACGGCGGTCCAGGTCGTCCCGGACCCGCAGGCCGAGGCGGTCGTCGACAGCCTGCCGCATGCCGCGCTCGCCGCCGTCATCGCCGTCGTCACCCTGGCGGTGCTCGGCTGCGCGGCCCTGGCGCTGGCGGCGGACCGCCTGCGCAAGATGAACCGCGTGCTGAGCGCGCGGACGGCCGCCCTGGTGGCGAGCGAGGAGCGCATGCGGGCGCTCACCGACACGCTCCCGCAGATGGTCTGGGTCATGCCCGCGGACGGCTACACCGTCTACACCAACCGGCGCTTCCAGGCCCTGTTCGGGGCGGGCGTGTCCTCCCGCGAGCAGCGCTTCGCCAGCCACCATCCGGACGGCCGGGAGGCGATCGCCGCGGCGTGGCGGATCGCGGAGGCCGAGGCGCGCACCTTCGAGACGGAGGCGCGGCTGAAGGACCTGTCGGGCGACTACCGCTGGTACAAGATCGTCATGGTGCCGGTCCTGCACGACGGTGCCGCCGTCGAATGGATCGGCACCGCCCTCGACATCGACGACATGGTCCTCGCCCACGAGGCGCTGCGGGAGAGCGAGGAGCGCCTGGCGCTGGCGCTCGACGCGGGCAGCGACGGGCTGTGGGATTGCGACCTGCGCACCGGCGAGGCCTGGACCTCGGACCGCTGGTGGCAGCTGCTCGGCTACGCGCCGGGCGAGCTGCCCTCCGACACCTGGACGTGGCGCTCGCTGATCCATCCCGACGACCGGGCGGAGGTCGTCGGGCTCCTCGACCGGCACCTCGCCGGGGAGATCCCGGTCTTCGAGTGCGAGCACCGGCTGCGCCGCAAGGACGGGAGCTGGGGCTGGTTCCTGACCCGGGCGAAGGTCGTCTCGCGCGGCGCCGACGGCCGGGCGATGCGGCTCGTGGGGACCCACGGCGATATCGGGGTGCGCAAGGAGGCCGAGCGGCGGATCGCCCACATGGCGGCCCACGACGCGCTCACCGACCTGCCGAACCGCACCCTGTTCCGCGAGCGCCTGGAGGGGCGCCTGGCCGAGATCGCCGAGGCGGGCGGATCCTGCGCGGTCCTGTGCCTCGACCTCGACGGCTTCAAGGAGGTCAACGACGCCCTCGGCCACCTGACGGGCGACGCGCTGCTGCGGGCGGTGGCCGAGCGCCTCGGCGCCGGGCTGGCGGCCGGCGACCTCGCGGCGCGCCTCGGCGGCGACGAGTTCGCGATCCTCGTCGCCTCCGTCGACGGCGCGGGGGACGCGGCGGCGCGGGCGCAGGCGGTGATCCGGGCGATCGGCCGCCCGGTCGCGATCGGCGACCAGTCGATCGAGGTCGGCGCGAGCATCGGCATCGCCCTCGCCCCCGCGCACGGGACCGACGGGGAGACGATCCTGCGGCGCGCCGACCTCGCCCTCTACAAGGCGAAGGCCGACGGGCGGAACACCGCCCGCGCCTTCGAGACCGCGATGGACGCGGCCCTCGCCGAGCGGCGCCTGCTGGAGGCGGACCTGCGCCACGCCCTGGTGCGCGACGAGCTGATGCTGCACTACCAGCCCCAGGTGCGCTCGGCCTGCGGCCGGCTCGTCGGGTTCGAGGCCCTGGTGCGCTGGAGCCACCCCTCGCGCGGCCTCGTGCCGCCCGGCGCTTTCATCCCGCTCGCCGAGGAGACGGGCCTGATCGTGCCGCTCGGCGAATGGGTGCTGCGGGCGGCCTGCCGGGAGGCGGCGGGCTGGGCGCATCCGCTCAAGGTCGCCGTCAACCTCTCGCCGCGCCAGTTCCAGCAGGCCGACCTGCCCGAGCGGGTGCGGGCGATCCTCGCCGAGACCGGGCTGCCGCCGGACCGGCTCGAGATCGAGATCACCGAGACGGTCATCATCAACGACATGACCCGCGCGCTCACGGTGCTGCGGCGGCTGAAGGCACTCGGGATCGGCATCGCGATGGACGATTTCGGCACCGGCTACTCGTCGCTGGCGACGCTGCAGGCCTTCCCGTTCGACAAGATCAAGATCGACCGCTCCTTCGTCAGCCAGCTCGAGCAGCGTCCCTCCGCCGCCGTGATCGTGCGGGCGGTGCTGGGGCTCGGCCGCAGCCTCGGCATCGGCGTGGTGGCCGAGGGCGTCGAGACCGAGGGGCAGATGCGCTTCCTCGCCGAGGAGGGCTGCGAGGAGATGCAGGGCTACCTGTTCGGCAAGCCGCAGCCGGTCGAGCGGCTCGCCGGCCTGATCGCCCGGGACGCGGCGTGGATGCGCGATGCGGGAGAGAACCGCATGATCGCGGCCGGCATCTGAGGGCGCCAAGCCTCCGACCAAGCCGCCGACCAAGCCTCCGACGTGGACGTCCCGCCCGTCGCCGGGCGGCGCCTCGGGATCGCCGACCGCACGGAGCGGCCCGCGGGATCGCGGCGGATGGGTGGTTCAGGACGATCGGGGGAGAATGGTGCCGCTGGGGAGGATTGAACTCCCGACCTCGTCATTACCAATGACGCGCTCTACCACTGAGCTACAACGGCGCGCCGGTGCCGGGCTGCCCCCCCGATCGGGAGCGGACAGACCGCAGACACACCGAGCGAAAACTTGGATTCTCACGGTGAAGGATGGTGCCGCTGGGGAGGATTGAACTCCCGACCTCGTCATTACCAATGACGCGCTCTACCACTGAGCTACAACGGCCCGTCGGCGCCACGAAAGCTGGCCGCGACCGATGAGGCCGGGCAGTCCGTCGCGGTGCGCCGAAGACGAGCGGGGGGATAGCGGATCGCCCGGCGCATTGCAACAGGCCCCGGGGCAGGAATCGCGAGCGCGCCGGACGGCGCCGCGCCGGCCGGTCCCCTCCCCCTGGCCCGTCCCTTGCTTTGCTCGAGGTCCAACGGGAGAGCGCCAAGGGACGGTGCATGGACATCGAGCTGATCAGCCTGACCAAGCGCTACGGCGACACCGTCGCGGTCGACGGGATCAACCTGAAGATCCGCTCGGGCTCGTATTGCTGCCTGCTCGGGCCCTCGGGCTGCGGCAAGACCACGACGCTCCGGATGATCGCCGGGCACGAGACGGTCTCGTCGGGCGACGTGGTGATCGGCCCCAAGGCGGTGGGCGACCTGCCGCCGTCTGAGCGCGGCACCGCGATGATGTTCCAGAGCTACGCGCTGTTTCCGCACCTCACCTGCCGCGACAACGTCGCGTTCGGGCTCAAGATGCGGGGCGTTCCGAAGGCGGAACGCCTCAAGCGGGCCGAGGCGATGCTGGCGCTCGTGCAGATGGACCACCTCGCCGGGCGCCTGCCGGCGCAGCTCTCGGGCGGGCAGCAGCAGCGCGTGGCGCTCGCCCGCGCCCTCGTCACCGGCCCGAAGGTGCTGCTCCTCGACGAGCCGCTCTCGGCCCTCGACCCGTTCCTGCGGGTGCGGATGCGCACCGAGCTCAAGCGCCTGCAGGGCGAGCTCGGCATCACCTTCGTGCACGTCACCCACAGCCAGGAGGAGGCGATGGCGCTGTCCGACCTCGTGGTGGTGATGAACGGCGGGCGCATCGAGCAGGCGGCCGATCCCCGCACGGTGTTCGAGCGGCCGGCCACCGCCTTCGTCGCCCGCTTCATCGGCGGCCACAACGTCATCGCGCTCCCCGACCGGCGCATCGCCGTGCGGGCCGACCGGATGCGCTTCGGTCCGCAGGCCGGCCCCGACGGGCTGAGCGCCCGCGTCGTCGCGGTCGAGTACCAGGGCAGCACCGTCCATGTCGGCCTCGAGACGTCCGGCCTCGAGACGTCCGGCCTCGCGGCCGAGGCCGGCGCGCCGCTCACCGCGATCCTGAGCGACCACGCCTATGCCGGCCACCCCCTCGCCCTCGGAGACACGGTGCGGGTGGGCTGGCCGGCGGACGAGGCCCACCGCCTCGACGCCTGACCCACCGTGAAGAAGAGGGAGACGTCACCGTGACCGACACCAAGACCCCGCGCCTGTCGCGCCGCACGCTGCTGCAGGGCGCCGGCGCCGCGGCCGGCCTCGCCGCCGGCTCCGGCGCGATCACGGGCTTCCCGGCGATCGTCGCCGCCGAGCCGGTGACGCTTCGCTACCTCGGCACCGCCGTGAACCAGAGCGGCGACATCGCCCGCAAGGTGAAGGAGGATCTCGGCATCACGATCGAGTACATCCCGGTCACGACCGACGAGGTCTCGAAGCGCGTCGTCACCCAGCCGAACTCGTTCGACATCGTCGATTCGGAGTATTTCAGCCTCAAGAAGCTGATGCCGTCGGGCAACCTCGTCGGCATGGACGCGCGCCGGATCAAGAACGCCGACAAGATCACCCCTGTCTTCACCAAGGGCGAGGTCGCGGGCAAGAAGATCGGCGACCAGGGCACGGCGCCCAAGAAGGTGTTCTATCTCGAGGGCCAGACCTCGACCAAGTTCGCCGCCTCCCCGACCGAGTGGATCACCCTGATCCCTACGACCTACAACGCCGACACGCTGGGCATCCGGCCCGACCTGATCAAGCGCCCGATCACGAGCTGGAAGGAACTGCTGAACCCCGAGTTCAAGGGCAAGGCCTCGATCCTCAACATCCCGTCGATCGGCATCATGGACGCCGCGATGGTGGTGGAGGCCAGCGGCGACTACACCTATCCCGACAAGGGCAACATGACGAAGGCCGAGATCGACCGCACCATGAAGGTGCTGATCGAGGCCAAGCGCGCCGGCCAGTTCCGCGCCTTCTGGCAGGACTTCAACGAATCCGTGAACCTGATGGCGTCGGGCGAGACGGTGATCCAGTCGATGTGGTCGCCCGCCGTCACCAAGGTGCGCTCGCAGGGCGTCGCCTGCACCTACCAGCCGCTGAAAGAAGGCTACCGCGCCTGGGCCACCGGCTTCGGCCTGCCCAAGACCCTGACCGGAAAGAAGCTCGACGCTGCCTACGATTTCATCAACTGGTTCCTGTCCGGCTGGGCCGGTGCCTATCTGAATCGCCAAGGCTACTATTCGGCGGTGCTGGAGACGGCAAAAGCCCACATGGAGCCCTACGAATGGGCATTTTGGATGGAGGGCAAGCCGGCCGAGAAGGACATCAAGGCGCCGGACGGCACGATCATGGAGAAGGCCGGCGCCTTGCGCGACGGCGGCTCGTTCGAGCAGCGGATGGGCGGCGTCGCCTGCTGGAACTCGGTGATGGACGAGAACACCTACATGGTCCGCAAGTGGAACGAGTTCATCGCCGCATGAGCACGTCCGCGGCTCGGACGCATGCCCTGCCGGAGGCGGCGCAAGCCGCCCCGGCCCCCGTGTCGGCCTCCTTGCCGACCCCCTTGCCGGCCCCCTTGCCGGCCCCTGCGGGCCTCGCAGCAGTGACGCGGCGCCAGCGCCGCCTCGCCTACTGGCAGGCGATGCCGCTCGGGCTGATCTTCCTCGTGTTCTTCCTGGTGCCGCTGGCGCTCACCCTGATCGTCAGCTTCTGGGAGTACAACGAGTACGAGATCATCCCGGCCTTCACGCTGCAGAACTACGCCGACGTGTTCGAGGGCTGCCTGTCCGGGGGCGACCTCTGCACCACCTTCCGCACCTACCTGTCGACCTTGAAGTTCTGCCTCCTCGGCTGGGCCGCGACGCTGACCATCGGCTTCACGGTGGCCTACTTCGTCGCCTTCCACGTCCGCTCGACCGCGATGCAGACGGTGCTGTTTCTCATCTGCACCATCCCGTTCTGGACATCGAACGTGATCCGAATGATCGCCTGGGTGCCGCTGCTCGGTCGCAACGGCCTCGTCAACGACACGCTGATGTCCTTAGGCGTGATCCGCACCCCGATCGAGGGGCTGCTCTACTCCGATTTCTCGGTGGTGCTGGCCTTCATCCACCTCGACACGGTGTTCATGATCGTGCCGATCTTCAACTCGATGATGCGGATCGACCGCTCGCTGATCGAGGCCGCCACGGATGCCGGCGCCACGCCCTGGCAGACCCTGTGGAACGTGATCGTGCCGCTCTGCAAGCCCGGCATCGCCATCGGGTCGATCTTCGTGCTGACGCTCATCATGGGCGACTTCGTCACGGTCGGCGTCATGGGCGGCCAGCAGATCGCCTCGGTCGGCAAGGTGATCCAGGTGCAGATGGCCTACCTGCAATTCCCCGCGGCCGCCGCCAACGCGGTGGTGCTGCTCGGCGCCGTGATGCTGCTGATCGCAGGCCTCACCCGCCTGATCGACCTGCGCCGGGAGCTCTGAGTCATGCGCCGCGACGGCCCCCGCCCCTTCTCGTTCTACGTGCTCGCCGGCTTCTTCGGGCTGTTCGTGCTCTTCCTGTACGGGCCGACCCTGACGATCCTGGCGCTCAGCTTCCAGGGCCCGCAGGGCGGGCTCACCTTCCCGATGAACGGGGTCTCGACCTTCTGGTTCTCGCGCCTCTGGGCCGGGCTCGGCGTGGTCGACATCTGGGCGGCGTTCCGGCGCTCGCTGGCGCTCGGCCTCGTGGTGATGGGCCTCACCGTCACCATCGCGTTCTTCGCCGGGCTGGCCTTCCGCAAGGGCTTCCTCGGCCAGACGCCGCTGTTCTACGTCGCGGTGGCGAGCCTGATCGTGCCGTCGATCGTGGTCTCGCTCGGCATCGGCCTCGAGTTCCGGCTGATCGACGAAGGCATCAAGGCCCTCGCGGCGCGAACCGGCTGGGGCGTCCTCCAGGACCACGGCACCGTGATGGGGCTGTTCACCTCGGCGCTCGGTGCGCACCTGACCTGGACCCTGCCCTTCGGCCTCCTGATCATGTTCGCGGTGTTCAACCGCTTCAACCCGGCCTACGAGGAGGCCGCCCGCGACCTCGGCGCCACCGGCCCGCAATCGCTCCGGCACGTCGTGGTGCCGATCATCCTGCCCTCGCTCGTCGGCGTGGCGCTCTTCGGCTTCACCCTGTCCTGGGACGAACTCGCCCGCACCAGCCAGGCGATCGGCGGGCGCAACACCCTGCCGCTGGAGTTGCAGGGCCTCACCACCACGGTGACGACGCCGGAGATCTACGCCCTTGGCACCGTGACCACCGGCGTCTCGCTCCTCGTCATCGGGCTGTCCTTCGGCAGCTTCCTCATGATCCAGCGGCGGCGGGCGAAGCGGGTGACGCTGCCCGGCACCTGACCACCATGGGGGACCGGGCTGGCATCGCAGTCGCCGATATGGCTGCCCGCGTGCCGGTCACTGCCGCGGACGCACGGTGACGAGCGCCGACGCGCTCCCGGTCCGCAGCCGGGTGCGGAGCCGACACTCTCAAATCGCCTGCCGGAAGCGCTCGATCGAACCGGCAGATCCCGGGTTCGGCATCCATCCCATCGCCCGGCCCCCGACAGAGGGCGGCCTGACGGATCGGCCATGGGCGCCCGGCAAGAACCCGGGCGCCCCGGCCGGTCGTCAGGATGCGTTATGGTCGATCAGCGCCCGGGTCTCATCCGCCAGGGCCGAGATCATCTCGTCGATGTTCGATCGGCCGTCGAAGAACCAATCGACCTTCGACTTCCCGCGCCAGCCGCACTCGGGATCGGCCAGCCACCGACGGCCAAGGTCCGAGACTCTGCGGCTCACGGCCGCCAAGTCGAACACGCCGAAAGACTCGATGTTGTCGTGGATCCGGGACATGTCCTTGTTGTCATAGTCGTTCGTCAGAACGAGGACACCGGCATTCGCGAGTTCCATCGGCGGATAGCTCGGGTGAGGCGAGACCATCAGCGAGATGGCGAGTGCGGCGCGCGAAGCGAGATTGCCGTATTCGGCCAGCGTCAGGCGTCCCTTCGTCGTGATCCGGTCGGTACAGCGCAGCACGTCGGGATCGAAGTCCTCCCCGATCGCGACGAAGCTCCAGTCCTGCCAGAATTCCGGATCCGACGTCGTGACGGCGTCGATCAGCATATCGAGGAACGGCAGGCAGTTTCGCTCGGCGTGCGGCCGTGCGTAGAGCAGGACGATCTTTTCTTTCGGCAAGCTGCGTTCGATGTGCTGATCTATGTTCGAGTTGACACCCGGCTTCAGGACGTGACCACGGTCATAAATATCATTTTTTACAAAATAATCTTTGAGTATATCAGTATTAAATATCGGCACGGTCATGTCGGGGTGACGATACGTCTGGTCCGCCAATGCATATTTCGTCGACCATGGATAAAATCCGCACTCAAAATCTTGTATAAGATATAGGAACTTTTGCGGGCGTGTGGAGAACAGCTTTTTCTGCTGCTCCATGATATTTAACGTTCCCGCGGCCGTCCACCAAGCGGTCGCAAGCATGATATCGTTTCGTCGCATGAAGATCGGATATTGATAGCGACGCGCCCCATCGATCACGACGTCGCGCCCTTCGACATCGGCATCAAGCGCGGAGACGATCTCGAAACCCTCGGCGGGAATAAATTGATTGCCGAAGCTGACGTCCGTCGTGATGATCCGAGCGTCGAAATCGGCACCCAGCCGCTGACGGAGTTCATGGAAGATCTGGATGCCCGTCGCGATGCCGGCATAGCCTTTGCTCTGCTCGATGAGCGGAATCATCAGGTTCAGTCGAGGCTTTTCGACATCGCTGGGCCGGATCAAGTAGTGTGTGCACTCGCCGTAGTACTTACGAACAGCACCGAGATCACGATCTGTCGGGAAGTATCGGTTTCCGATTGCTTCAGCGCCGGTTGCATCGACGACCGTCCCCGAACCGGCTTCGCCGTGGATTACCCACTCGTAGCCCGCCGCTTCCGTGAAGTAGAAGAACCCTCTCTCGATGGCATGCGCGAGCGTGCCGTCGACCTGCCCTTCTTCAGGGTCGAAGTGATAGTGACGCAGATTTAGATCAAGTAGTTTCTTCAGTGCTCGCGGCTTGAACCAGAACATCGATCCGCTCGGGAGATCGAGAACCGACTCATCCCTGACGGTCTCGCCGCACATCGACAGCAGATTCGCGACGTTGTCGAGATTTCCGCCCCATTGGATGAGCGGCTTGATCGGCGCAAAATGATCGGGCGCAACGGCACCGACTTCGGGCCGGCTCAAAGTCGCAACTATCGAATTGACAAGCTCTGGAGACCCCAGATTCATCTTGTAAAGATAGTCGCGCCACCGATCGAACCCGCCTAGGTAGTGCGGCGACTTTTTCGTATGAACGTGGACCGCGTAGTCGCACTCCTCGAAGGCATCGCGAAATGACACTATCATTGGTGCGATGTCGCGACCGCGATTTGGGACAACGCGGATGACAAAATTGTGCTTCGACTTCTTACTGAAGACTCGATCGATAACTTTTGCATCAACAACAGTCGTTGTTGATATGTAGATAGTGCAATTTAACGTAATGTTATTTGTGTATTTAACGACATAATTGGCCAAATCGCTGTAGAAGATGTGCGCAAACACACCAACGTGAGCGTCGATCGTCGGCACTTCGGGGCGAGGCCCTTTGCTGCAGAAGCTGACAACCTTTCGGGATGACGGCAGAGTCTTCAACCGTGTGTCGGGCTGCCTTGGTCTTCTCGGCCTGGCCTTGGAATCGGCTGACCGCTTCAGGTACTCGATCAGAGGATTGGCGTTGCGCGTCTCGGGAAACTGCTCCCAGAAGTAATCAGGCTCGAACAGCGGATGCGGCTGGCGCCCCTCGCGCGCGCCCCATCGTACGTAGTGGCTGAGAGCCCCGATGCCGTTCTGCTTGATATCTTGGTATTGTTTGTAATAAAATTTTTCGCTGAACAAGGGGTGTGGATCTATGCTAAATTCTTTCCCAATTTCTATAAATTGCACTAGAGATGGATATTTTTGCACTTCTTTCGATATCAGTTTACTGCGCGCTTGCTGTACAAAAAACTCCTCGTCAAATATGATGCACGGATTAGCATTTGACCTATTCGTCAAATAATGCTCAAGAGGGCTCAGTTCGAAGCAATCGACCTGCGATCGATAAAAGTTTGAATCGAATAATGGGTGTGGATCGCGGGTTGTGTGGCCACCGTAAATATAATCTATCAGCGCGTTATCTTTGTCGCTCAAGTTGTATTGTTGAACATACCAATGCACATCGAAAAGTGGATTGGGCTGGCAGCCTTTGGTATGTCCCTCGACCAGGAAATGATAGAAAGGATCGATGCCATCGATCTCGTTCAAGTACTTATTTTTGTACCACTGTCCCCAAAAAAGCGGATGCGGATTATTTCCAGCCTGCCAACCTTCTTCGATGTAGTGAATCAAGGGGATGACAGTCGCATTTTCCCCAAGATAGTTCCAACTATACCATTTCGAGTTAAACAGAGGATGGGGATCGTATAGATTCAACAATCCGTTCTCGACAAAGTGGTCGAGAAGATCGATCTCGCCGTCTATCGGATTGTTCGTTACGCGCGCATACCACTGCGGATCGAAATACGGACTAGGCGAAAGCCCTTTGCTTTGTCCACGCTCGCGGTAATGCTGTCGCAACTGGCCGCGCTTAAGAAGGTCTTTGACGAGTGACCTATACCAATCGAAGTCAAAGAGATCCATTTCATCCTCGTCATAGCGATTTATTGGGTATGCGGCGGAACACGCGATTCATTTCAATAATAACAAACTAATATGTTTTTAATATTCACCATTAAACTCATTTTTCGATTTTGAGTTCTCTTCGAAAATAAATCGACTGGGAAAAATTTTCGACCTGATGGGCATGCCCGCGCCTGGTTAGTAACCATACGATAATCGTTTGTCCACATTTCAGCCTTCCAAAGATCGGATGGGTCAAACCAGAATTCGAACGTTACTTCGCATCCCTCTCAGGAATGGATGGATGCTACGTCCGCCGTCCAATCAGGAATGTTGCCCCACAGCGCGCAGCCGGGCTCGCGGCAGACAGCACGCGGAGAAAATCGGATACCGAGGGCGGCGCTCGATTGCAACGCCGCGGTCCACCACAGCATCGGGCGCATGCCCTTCAATCCGTCGTCCGCACCACCCAGGTGGCCCGCCGGATGCCGTCCGCAGCCCCCAGGCGAGCGATCACCGCCTCGATCTCCTCCGGCTCGATCGCGGTGCTGACCAGGGTCGCCACGACCTCGACCTCGTCCTCGCCGCGCTCCTCGACGTCGACCTCGCTCACCGGGTAGTGGGCCGCCTCCAGGCGCTCGACCAGGAGGTCGCGCACCTCGGAGAGGCGGTCGGTGTCGGTGGTGGCGCGGACCTCGTAGGTTGCCTCGGCGTCGCGCTCGTCGATCGGGATGCGGTTGATGGCGTTGACGAGGGGCCGCAGCAGGGTGTTGCCGGCGAGCACCGCGGCGGTGACGAGGGCGGCCTCCGCGGCGAGGTCGACGCCCGAGAGCGCCCCGACGGCGGCCGAGCACCACAGCGTCGCGGCGGTGTTGAGGCCGCGGACGTTCATCCCCTCCTTCATGATCACGCCGGCGCCCAGGAAGCCGACGCCCGAGACCACGTAGGCGACGATGCGGATCGCCCCGTCGGCGTGGCCGATGCGCATGCCGAGATCGGTGAAGGCCGCCGCCCCCACCGCCACCAGCACGTTGGTGCGCAGGCCCGCGGTGCGCTGGCGGTACTGGCGCTCCGCCCCGATCAGGGTGCCGAGCACGAAGGCGCAGAACAGGCTCAGGACCGAGTTGAGGAATTCGCCGGCCTGGAAGGCCTGGATGATCGCCATCGCGTCCGCATTCGTCGGGAGGGAGCCGCGGGGATCACCCCGCGGGAAAGCCTGCCGCTATAGCGGGGCCGTATGACGGCCCGATAGCACCGTCGCCGTCAGGGCGCGCGGCCGGCCGGCCCCTTGGTGGCGGACCCCTTGCCGCCGGATTCCCGGCCGGTCGATGCCTTGGCGGCATTCCTCTTCGCGGAGGCTTCCCGGGCAGAGGCGTCCTTGGCGGCCGCATCCTTGGCCGCATCCTTGGCCGCGGAGCCCGCATGCGCGGCGGCCTTGACCTTCGCCTTGGCCTTGGCGCCGTCCGCGCCGGCGGCCCGGATCAGGGCGGCGAGCCCGGCCTCGGTGACCGCCTCCGCCGCGTCCGGCACGCTGAACCAGCGGCAGTCGCGCTCGTGCTGCTCGGGCCAGGTCTTGAGCTGCTTGCGCACCTCCAGGCGGAAGACCTGGACCTGGCACAGCACCGTGTCGCGGCTCTTCAGGCGCTTCTGGTAGAAGTAACTGCCGAGCGCCCGCCGGCCGACCCGGCCGATCAGCCCGGCCTCCTCGTAGGCCTCGCGGGCGGCGGCCTCGTAGTTCTTCAGGCCCTTCATCGGCCAGCCCTTCGGCACCACCCAGCGCCGGGTCTCCCGGGAGGTGATGAGCATGACCTGCATCTCGCCGCCCGGCAGGGTCCGGAGCGGCAGCACGCCGACCTGGCGGCGCGGCTCGCCGTTGCGCTCCGACCAGCCGGTCAGGGCGCCCGCCAGGGCCTTGAGGCTCCTCATGCGCCGGCCCGGCCGGCGGCGATGCGGCGTCCCGGGCGAGGACGGGTGCAGGTCACGGGTGTCACGTCGCGGCGCACTCGCAAGGGGTCCGGTCGGGGGCGGGAGACGGCGGAGGCGAGAGGCCGATCGCGGGGATCTCGCCGACGCGGAATGGCCCACGCGGATCGAACCCGGGCGCGTCGGCCCTCGGGGACGCGCGACCTTCCGCTCCCCCTCGCGGCGGGCGGCGTCTTCCCGTCCGTCCCTTTAAACGGGATGCGGCGCGGCGCTCAAGCAGGATTTGTTAACCGGCAAAACAAACCGCCGCAGGGTCCGTCGCCTTCAGGCATCGCCGCCCAGGGTGGCGATGAGCACGTCGAGGCGGGCGCGCAGGTCGGCGATCTCGCCTTCGGTCATCTGCAGGGTCTCGACGATCGACCGGCGCACCTCGACGGCCTGCTCCTCGAGGGCGTGGCCCTCCTCGGTCAGGCTGATCTCGACCTCGCGCTCGTCGGCCTGGCGCCGGGTGCGGCGGACGAAGCCGGCGGCCTCGAGGCGCTTGAGCACCGGCGTCAGGGTTCCGGAATCGAGACGCAGGCGGCGGCCGATGTCGGAGACGGTCAGGCCGTCGTTCTCCCACAGTACGATCAGGACGAGATACTGCGGATAGGTCAATCCCAGCCGCTCGAGCAGCGGCCGGTAGCACTTCGTCATGCGGTGGGAGGCCGCATAGAGCGCGTAGCAGAGCTGGTTGTCGAGCCGCAGAGCGGTCACGCCTGACAGGACAGGCTCGAGAGAGTTCATGGTCTCACCATACCGACGGCAATCGGACGCCGCCCTCGCCGAAGGATTGTCGTGCCGCCAGCCTATCATGGCGGGGCGGCCCGCCGAAATCGCACCGATGCGTTCGATGGTGGACAATACTCTCTCGAATGCAACTCCTTGCGCAACAGCACGGGATGATGGGCGGGCCGGCGGTGGCCGCAGACCTCAGCGGCGCCCGTCGAGCGGCGGCCGGATCCGGCGCTCGACCAGGGGCCGGGTGGCCCGGCGCTCGACGATGACCGTGCGGGGGCCGCGCAGGCCGCTGCCGGTGCTGATGATCCGCTCGGGCGAACGCTCGGCCTTCGGCTTGGCCGCCTGGGCCTGGGCCGCCTGGAGCACGTGCGGGCGCACCTCGTCGGGGGACAGGCCGATCAGGCCTGCGGCGATCTCGACCTGCTGCTCGACGTCGTCGGCGAGGTCCTGGGCCGCGGCCACCGCTTCGGAGACGGTCGGCGGCTCCTTGCGAACCCGGATGGGCGGCAGGTTGCGGGGCTTGTCGGTCGGCTTCTTCACGGTGCGGCTCATCATCATGGGCTGACCATAGCGCAGGCACGGCGATTGTTGCAGTGCAACACGCGCATGTCCAACCCGGCGCGGCCGGAATGGTTGCCCGGGCTGCCGGCGCGGTTCCGCAGGGTCCGGAAGGTAACCGCACGCCGGCGCCGCGAAAATTCGACTTGTGCCCGTGCCGGACCCCATCCAGGGCATAACGTCGCAGGTGCGGTCCGCCACGCCGTCATCCCGCTCGATGCGCGCACCGGCTTGCCCCCGGCTTCCCGGCTTGAGAGACTGGCCGGCACCATGACCGCCCCCTTCCCCGCCGACGCCCCCCTCGATCCGCGCCTGACGCCGGCCCGGCCCGACCTCGCCGACGAGCGCCTGCGCGGGCGGGTCGAGGCGGCCCGCTACGTCGCCGGGACGACGCATCGGATCCGCGTCCCCGTGGCGCCCCTGCGCCGTGCGCCCGATCCCGCCGCCGCCCTCGACAGCGAGGCGCTGCTCGGCGAGGCGGCGACCGTCTACGAGGTCCGGGACGGGTTCGCCTTCGCGCAGCTCTCGGCGGACGGTTATGTCGGCTACCTGCCGGCCGAGGCCCTCGGCCCGGTCGATCCGGTCCCGACCCATCGGGTCTCGGCCCTGCGGACCTTCCTGTACCCGGCCGCCGACCTGAAGCGGCCCGTCGTCGGGGCGCTCAGCCTCGGCGCCCGGGTGGCGGTCGCGGGGCGCGAGGGCGCCTATGCGCGCCTCGCCGACGGCCGCTTCGCCTGGGCCGGGCACCTCGCCGCCCTGGACGCGGTCGAGCCGGACGTCGCCGCGACGGCCCTGCGCTTCCTCGGCGTGCCTTATCTCTGGGGCGGGCGCAGCAGCCTCGGGCTCGATTGCTCCGGGCTGGTACAGACGGCGCTCGCCGCCGCCGGGATCGCGGCGCCGCGCGACAGCGACCAGCAGGAGGCCGCCTTCGGCGAGGCGGTGCCGGTCACGGCGGACCTCGCCGGCCTGCGGCGGGGCGACCTGGTGTTCTGGCGCGGCCATGTCGGGATGATGCTCGACGAGGCCCGCCTGATCCACGCCAACGGCCACCACATGGCGGTGGCGATCGAGCCGCTCGCCGAGGCGGAAGGGCGCATCCGCGCCGGGCGCACGGGGCCCGGGACCGGCGACGGGGCGATCCGCGCGATCCGGCGCCCGATCGCCGCCTGACGCCCGCCGAGAGAGGTCGTCCGGGACATCGCGCTCCGCGACACCGGGGAAACCGGCCCGGTGCGCGTCGAATCGCGCGTGCAAATCCGTGGACATCGCACGGAATGGAGCCCGGGCGGGGCTGGCGCCGCCTCGCCTCCGCCATCACCTGCGATAGACTGTGACGTAAGGGACCGCCTCGCGCGGCCCGCTCCTTCGAGCCTTGAGGACACCCGCCCGCGATGCTGACCGGTTCGGCCATCACCCGCGCCCTCGTCATCGTCGTGCTGGCAGCCGGCCTCGCCGGCCTGTGGCAGTTCCTGATGCCGCGCGCGACCGGCCCCCACCTCTCCGAGCCGCCCAAGGTGGGTGGTGCCAAGGGAGACTCCTCCAAGGGCGACTCTTCCAAGGGGGATCCGTCCGGCAAGGCGGACTCGTCCAGACGGGCCGAGAGCGAGCGGAGCGCCGCGGCTCCGGCGACGGGCGAGACCGCGGACCCGGTGCGCTCGGTCTATCCCGGTCCGCGCCCGGCCGAGCCGTCGCCGCCACGCCAGCCGCCGGCAGCCGAGGCGACGCCCGCCCCGGCCCCCATGTCGACTCCCGTGCCGGCTCCCGCCCCTGCCGTTCCCGCCCCGAGCGCCGCCCCGGCGACGATGCCGGCGCCCAGCCCTCCCCCGGTCTTCAGCCCGCCCTCGGTCGCGACGGCCGAGGAGCCGGCTCCCGCCGCGGCCGCGGCCGGCGCCGTCGACCTCAACACGGCCAGCGTGGCCGAGCTGAACGGGCTGGGCGGCGGCATGATCGGCAAGGCGATCGTCGCCCGGCGGCCCTACGCCTCGCCGGGCGAGCTCCTGTCGAAGCGGGTCCTGAGCCGGGCGACCTACGACAGGATCAAGGGCCAGGTCACGGTACGGTAGGGCGTCGGGATCAGTCGGCGCCGTCGTCGGGGATGTTCAGCACGGTGCCGCAGGCCTTGCAGTGCACGGCGTCCGGCTCGTGGCGCTGCAGCCCGCAGGTCGGACAAGGAAACCGCACCTTGTAGGGCCGGAACACCACCTGGGCGAGGCGGAAGAACAGCGTCACGCCGCAGATCATCACGACGACCGAGATCAGCCGGCCGGACGGGCCCGGCAGGGTGATGTCGCCGTAGCCGGTGGTCGTCAGCGAGGTGACCGTGAAGTACAGCGCATCGACCGGGCTGCCGATCGCCGGATTGCTGCCGGCCTGCGTGACGTAGACCACGCCGGTCATCACGAACACGAACACCACCAGGTTGGTGGCGGCCAGGATCGCCTCCTCGTGGCGCTGGAAGATCCCGCTGTCCCGGCGCAGCCGGTCGAGCAGCTGGTAGGTGCGCAGGAGCCGCAGCGTGCGCAGGATGCGCAGGAAGCCGACGCCCTGCACGAACATCGGCGCCAGGAACGAGGCGATCGCCACCACGTCCGTCCAGGTGCTCAGCCGCAGGAACTCGCGCGCCGGCGCTCGGCTGATCGCCAGGCGGCCGGCGAAGTCGGCCAGCACCCCGAGGCCGAGGACCACGTCGCCGGCGGCGACCCAGGGCGAGAGCGGCAGGAACGAGGTCGCGATCACGAAGGCGACCGTCGCGACATCGAAGGCGAGCAGGGCGTACCGGAAGCGGTGCGCCCCGTCGGTGTCGCCCTCGTAGAGGGCGCGGAGTCTGGCTGTGAGGGCGGTCATGGATCCGGTCGGGCGGGCGAAGGCCGCCCCATACCGCATCCGGGACGCCGCCGCCCGTTGCGCGCCGGCCCCGTCGATGGGATACGGAGGCCAAGGTGTGCGGTCCCGGCGCGGGGCTTGCAGGTTCTTCGCCGTTGGTCGGGCCGCCAGCGGGGGAGACCCGTGCCCATGCCCCATCCGATCCTTCGCGGCGGCGATCCGGTCCCGGCGGCCGGCCCCGTGCCGGCTCCGACCCCCCCGGCGATCGGCCGGGCATCGCCGACCCGTCCTTCCCGTGTCGGCACGGCGGCGGCATGAGCGGTCGGGTCCCCCTGCCGGTGCGCCGGCCGCTCTCGGCCCTGCGCACCATGCTGCGCAACGAGGCCGGCGGCGGCCTCGTGCTGATGGCGAGCGCCGCCCTGGCGCTGGTCGTCGCGAACTCGCCCTGGGCGGAGACCTATTTCGCCGTCCTCGCGGCCCATCTCGGGCCGCTCTCGGTGCTGCACTGGATCAACGACGCCCTGATGGCGGTGTTCTTCCTGCTGGTCGGCCTCGAGATCAAGCGCGAGATGCTGGACGGGCGCCTGCGCACCTGGCCGGATCGCATCCTCCCCGGAATCGCCGCCCTCGGCGGCATGCTGATGCCGGCGCTGGTCTACGTCGCGGTCAACCGGCACTCGCCCGAGACCCTGCGCGGCTGGGCGATTCCCGCGGCCACCGACATCGCCTTCGCGCTGGGGGTGCTGGCGCTGCTCGGCTCGCGGGTGCCGGTCTCGCTCAAGGTCTTCCTGACCGCGCTCGCCATCATCGACGACCTCGGCGCGGTCCTCATCATCGCGGCGTTCTACACCGCCGATCTCTCGCTGCCGATGCTCGGCGGCGCCGGCCTGACGCTCGCCGTGCTCTACGGAATGAACAAGGCCGGGGTGGCACGCCTGTGGCCCTACCTGCTGCTCGGCGCGGTCTTGTGGGTGTTCGTCCTGAAATCCGGCATCCACGCGACCATCGCGGGCGTGCTGCTCGCGCTGACGATCCCGCTGCGCCTCAGCGTCGGCAAGCCGGACGACCCGACCTCGCCGCTGCACATCCTCGAGCACGCCATCCACCCGTGGTCGGCGTTCCTCATCCTGCCGATCTTCGGGTTCGCCAATGCGGGCGTCTCGCTGGCCGGGTTCAGTCCGGCGATGCTGCTCGACCCGGTGACGCTCGGGGTGGCGCTCGGCCTCTTCGTCGGCAAGCAGCTCGGCGTGTTCGGGTTCGTGCTGGCCGTGGTCCGGCTCGGCTGGGCGCAGCGGCCCGCGCGTGCGACCTGGCTGCAGGTCTACGGCGTGGCGCTGCTGTGCGGCGTCGGGTTCACGATGAGCCTGTTCATCGGGCTGCTGGCCTTCGCGGCGAGCCCCGAGCTCGAAGCCGAGACCAAGATCGGCGTGCTGGTCGGCTCGCTGGCCTGCATGGCGGCCGGGGCACTGGTGCTGCGGCTGGCGCCGCGCGTGCCGGAGCGCAGGCCCTGATCGCCGGACCCGCTTGATCGTCGGACCCGCGGCCGGACCGACGCCGGAGCCCCGGACGCGGATCGCCGCGCCGCGTCGAGGTCGCGGGCCCCACCCGACAGCGCGGCGGTGCCGGCGACCCGCGGCATGGCCGTCCGGCGCGCGAGCGCGCCGCGAGCGCGCACGGGATCGCCACGGCGCAACGATCGCTCGCTCCCGGTCGAGCCGGGAGCGGGCGGCTCAGGCCCGGCAGGCCTCGAACCCCTTGCGGATCGCCTCCGGGTCGAGGTGGCGGCCGATGAAGACGACGCGGGACTCGCGCGGGTCGCCCGGCTTCCACTCGTCCTGCAGGTCGCCGTCGAGGATCATGTGCACGCCCTGGAAGACGAAGCGGCGCGGCTCGTCGGGGAAGCTGACGATGCCCTTGCAGCGCAGGATGTCGGGGCCCTGGACCTGGGTCAGGTCGGAGATCCACGGCATGAACTTGTTGGGGTCGACCGCGCCGGGCAACCGCGCCGAGATCGACTGGATCTCGTCGGAATGGTGGTGGTGGTGCCCCTCCTCCAAGAAACCGGGCTCGATCTCGATGATGCGGGCGAGGTCGAAGGCGTTGCGACCGAGCACCTTGTCCAGGGCGATGGCGCAATGCTGCGTGCGGTGGATCTCGGCGGACGGGTTGAGGGCGCGGATCTGGCGCTCGACGCCGTCCAGGCCCGCCTCGTCGACGAGGTCGGACTTGTTGAGCAGGATCACGTCCGCGAAGGCGACCTGGTTCTTGGCCTCGGGGGCGTCCTTCAGGCGCTCGGACAGCCACTTGGCATCGACCACCGTCACCACCGCGTCGAGGGTGGCGGCCTCGCCGACATCCTGGTCGACGAAGAAGGTCTGGGCGACCGGGGCCGGGTCGGCGAGGCCGGTGGTCTCGACGATGATCGCGTCGAACTTGCCCTTGCGCTTCATCAGCCCGTCCATGATGCGGATCAGGTCGCCGCGCACGGTGCAGCAGATGCAGCCGTTGTTCATCTCGAACACTTCCTCGTCGGCGCCGACGACGAGGTCGTTGTCGATGCCGATCTCGCCGAACTCGTTGACGATCACGGCGTAGCGCTTGCCGTGCGGCTCGGTGAGGATGCGGTTGAGGAGCGTGGTCTTGCCGGCGCCGAGGTAGCCGGTGAGCACCGTGACGGGGATCTTGTCGGACATGCGGGAGGCTTCTTCTGCAACCGGACCGGGGGCGGGCGCCGCCGGGGCGCCGCGCCAGTCGGTGATATAGTGTGTCACTCGTCGCCGCGGGAGACCAAGGTCGGCGGAGGGAAAGAAGGCAGGGGAAAGCGGGCGATGTCGCGCAGGAGCTCGGCGAAGGCCCGGGCGCCGTGATCGAGGAGGGCCCGCCCCGCCTCCGCGGTGCCGAGGCGCGCGTCGCCGATGGCGCCCGCGGGGTTCAGGTCCTGGGCGTGCCAGGCGAAGGCCGCCGGGCGGCCGGCCCGCAGGTGGGTATAGGTGCGCTCGATCTTCCGCGTCGCCGGCACGAAGTCGCGGATCGCGTCGCGGCGCACGAGGTCGGGGCGCAAGGCCAGCATCAGGGCGGTCTCGATCCCGCCGCCATGGATGCCGTGGCGCGCCTCGTCCCCGGGAAACAGGCCCGGCGGGGTGCCGAAGCGGCTCCAGGCGGTCGTCACCGCGACCATTCCGTGCCGGCCGCGCAGACCCAGGGCCACGAGGTCGGCGAGGGCGCTGTTGCCGCCGTGCGAGGACACGACGACGAGGCGCCGGCAGCCCGCCCGCGCCACCCCGTCGCCGATCTCGCCCCAGGCCCTCAGCGCCGTCTCGGGGGTGAGCGTCAGGGTGCCGGGAAAGTCGGCGTGCTCCGGCGACAGGCCGACCTGCTGGACCGGCAGAACCCGCACGTCGAGGTCATCCGGGACGAGGGCCATGGCCCGCGCGAGGTAGCCCTCGGCGATGACGACGTCGGTCGCGAGCGGCAGGTGCGGCCCGTGCTGCTCCACGGCCGCGACCGGCAGCACCGCCACGGCGGCCCGGAGCGCGCCCGCGCGGCACTCCTCGGTGGTCAGGTCGCCCCAGGGCCGGGCCGGCATGCGCGTCTCCTCGCCATCTGTCCGTCGCCGGCAACATAAGCCGCGGCGGTCCGGGCCGGAACCGGGGCCGCGTCATCCAGGCGTCACAGGCCGGCTGCCATGTGCGTGCGGGGCGCCGCCGCGGCGCCCCGGCCCTCCGTCCTTGCGCCGATGGTGCAGGCGCGGCAGGATCCGTCTCGAAAAAGGGGCTGAACCCATGGCAGCGGGCGAGCAGGCAGTGGCCGTAGCCGGGGACACCCCGCGCCGGGCGGCCAAGCGCCTCCGGCCCCCCGGCGCCAAGAGCGTCGGCTGGGCCCTGATGCAGGCGGCGCGCCTGCACCGCGGCCGCATCGGCGACCGTCTGGCCGATCTCGACCTCTTCGCCGGCCAGGAGCAGGTGGTCCAGGCCCTCGCCGCCGCCGGCACCATGACCATGGGCGACCTCGCCGCCACCCTGCGGGTGCGCCCGCCCACCGCCTCGAAGACCATCACGCGGCTCGCCGCCATGGGGGTGGTCGAGCGTCGCACCGAGGCCGGGGACGGCCGGGTCGTGCGGGTCCGCCTGACCGAGGCCGGCATGGCCAAGGCGGCGGCGATCGAAGGCATCTGGGACGACGTCGAGGCCGAGATGCTCGACGGCTTCGACGGCAAGGAGCGCCGGCGCCTGCGCAAGCTCCTGCGCCGCGCCGCCCGCAACCTCGCCGAGGCCGCCGGCCTCGACGCGCACGATTCCGACGGCGAGGCCGAGGACGACCTCGACGGGCTCGATGCCGGGGATTCCAGCCGCGACATGGATTGAGAGCGGGGAACTGAGGGCGGGGGGACTGAGAACGGCCTGCCCCGCGCCCGCTCCGCCGAACGGACTATCCCGGGGCGAGCAACGGCCTATGTTGGATGAACCGGCGCCGCGGCGGGTGATCACCTTGCCAACACGCCGGTTTGTCAGTCTTCTACCGGAGGCGGACTGCTCGCGGTGGGCGCGAGGTCGCCGGGCCGGGAACGCGTGTCCGATCACGACCACACAGGCGAGGGTACGGCCGAGGCCGCGGCGAATCCGCGGCGCGTGCGCGCCCGCCCCCTCTGGGCCCACGTCACGGCGCTGGCGGTGGCCCTGCTCGTGCCGGCGCTCATCATCATCGGGCTGATCGCCCAGCGCTGGGTCCAGGCCGAGCAGGCCCGGATGGAGGAGCGCACCGCGACGCTCAACGCGCACGCGGTCGAGCAGATCGACGGCTTCCTCGGCGGCCAGGTCGCGATGCTGCGGGCGCTCGCCACCTCGCCGGCCCTGGAGGCGGGCGACGACGCCCGGTTCGACCGCCAGGCGCGGGAGCTGGTGCGCCTGCCGGGCATCGAGATCGTGCTGCGCGATCCCGACGGCCGCGAGCGGGTGAACACCCGGCTGCCCCGGGGCGCGGCCCTGCCGGGCGGCGCCCTCGTCGACGACCCGATCATGCAGGAAACCGGCGCGCCGGCGATCTCGGGCCTGTTCGCCGAGGCCGGATCGGGCCGGCCGGTCGTCGCCGTCACGGTGCCGGTGCGGCGCGGGGACACGGTGACCCACCTCCTCACCGCGACGCTGCCGGCCTCGCTGTTCGGCGAGATCCTGCGGGCGGCGGGCGTGGCGGCGCCCTATTCCGGCTCGGTCGCCGACCGGGCCGGGATCATCATCGGCCGCTCGGTCGACACCGACGCGGCGGCCGGCAAGCCGCTGCCGGGCTTCGGCACGGTCGCGGGGACGACCGGGCAGTGGCGGGGCCGCAACCTGAGCGGCATCGCGGTCTTCGGCACCCATCACCGCTCGGTACCGTCGGGCTGGGTGGTGACGATCGGCGTCTCCCAGTCGGCGCTGCAGGCGCCGCTCGCCACCTCCGTCATGGTGCTGGCGCCGGTGGTGCTCGGGCTCGGGCTGATCGCCCTCCTCGCCTCGCTCCATGCCGGGCGCCGCATCCTGCTGGCCAAGGCGCTCCTCGCCGAGGCGGCGGACGACCTCAGCCGGGGCATCCCGCTGCGCACGCCGGTGACGCCGGTGCGCGAGGTCAACGAGGTCGGGGCGGTGCTGGCCGAGACTTCCGCCACCCTGCACCGCCAGGCCGACGCCCTGCGCAAGAGCAACGCCGACCTCGAGGACCGCATCGCCGAGCGCACCCGCGAGCTCGTCGAGAAGGAGGCGGTGCTCACCACCACCCTCGACGCGATGGACCAGGGCCTGATCATGGTCGACGCGCAAGGGACCGTCGCGGTGACGAACCGGCGCCTCGCCGAGCTCCTCGACCTCGACCCCGCCTTCCTGGCGACGCGGCCCTCGCGGGCGGCTTTGCGGCGGGTGCTCGAGACGGCAGGAGAATATGCCGGCACCGATCTTGCGTTCGGGGAGGCGATCGCGATGGGCGACCTCGCGGTGCTGGGCGAGCGCTACGAGCGCACGCGGCCGAACGGCACGATCCTGGAGGTCCACAACGCGCCCACCGCCGAGGGCGGGGTGCTGCGCACCATCACCGACATCACGGCCCGGCGGGCGGCCGAGGCGGCGTTGCGTCACAAGAAGGCGCTGCTCGACGCGACCCTCGCCAACATGGACCAGGGGGTGCTGCTGATCGACGCCGCGGGCATCGTCCAGCTCTGCAACGAGCGGGCGATCGACCTCCTCGGCCTGCCGCCCGAGTACCGCCATTGCCGACCGGCCCTGGCCGACGTCGTCGCCCACCAGGACGCCGCCGGCGAGTTCGGCGACGCGCAGGCCGGGCGCGAGCCCTGGCTCACCCTCACCGGCGACCTGCTGGGCGCTCCCCCGGTCTACGAGCGCACGCGGCCGAACGGCACCGTGATCGAGGTGCGGACCGTGCGCCTGTCCGAGGGCGGGGCGATCCGCACCTTCTCGGACGTGACCGAGCGCAAGCGGCGCGAACTCGCGGTGCTGGAGGCCAACCGGGTGGCCGAGGCGGCGCGGCTCCAGGCCGAGGCCGCGAGCGCGGCCAAGACCGAGTTCCTGGCGACGATGTCCCACGAGATCCGCACGCCGCTCAACGGCGTGATCGGCTACGCCGACCTGCTGATGCGCGCCGGCGGCCTGTCGCCGGCCCAGGCCCGCAGCGCCGAGCGGATCCAGGATGCCGGCCAGGCCCTGCTGACGGTCGTCAACGACGTCCTCGACTTCTCGAAGATCGAGGCCGGGCAGATCGACCTCGACCCGCAGCCCTTCGCCCCGGCCTGCCTCGCCGACAACGCGGTCGCGATCGTCGGCGGCGCGGCCGAGACCAAGCGCCTGGCCCTGGCGGTGCGGATCGAGCCCGGCCTCGTTCCGCGCCTCGTCGGCGACCGCGACCGGCTGCGCCAAGTCCTGCTCAACCTGCTCAACAACGCGATCAAGTTCACGCCCGCGGGCAGCGTGACCCTGCACCTCGCCAGCGTTCCGCTCGGCGGGGGCCGCCACGCGCTGAAGGCCGCCATCCACGATACCGGGATCGGCATCCCGTCCGATCGCCTCGGCCGGTTGTTCCAGCGCTTCTCCCAGGTCGACGGGTCGATCCAGCGCCGCTTCGGCGGCACCGGCCTCGGGCTGGCGATCAGCCGGCGGCTGATCGAGACCATGGGCGGCGAGATCGGGGTCGAGAGCCGGCCCGGCGAGGGCTCGACCTTCTGGTTCGCCGTGCCGCTGGCGGAGGCCGCCGAGGAGGCCGCCGGCCGGGAGCGTCGAGCGGCGGCGCCGCTGGAGCGGCCGGCCCGGGTGCTGCTGGTCGAGGACAGCCCGATCAACCAGGACATCGCCCGGGCGATCCTGGAGCGCCGCGGCCACCGGGTCACCGTGGTGGCGGACGGGGCCGAGGCGGTTCTGGCGGTACAGGCCGGCGCCCACGACGTGGTGCTGATGGACGTGCAGATGCCCGGCATGGACGGCGTGACGGCGACGCGCCACATCCGCGAACTCGGCTCGCCGCTCGGCCGCCTGCCGATCGTCGCGCTCACCGCCAACGTGCTGCCCCAGCAGGTCGCGCAGTTCCGCGCCGCCGGGATGGACGACCACGTCGGCAAGCCGTTCCGGCCCGACGAATTGCTGGCGACGGTGGAGCGCTGGAGCGCGGGGCGGGCGGCGGCGGCCTGACCGCTTGCCGCGGCGCTCGACCGCTTGCCGCGGCGCTCGACCGCTTGCCGCGGCACTCGACCGCTTGCCGCGGCACTCGACCGCTTGCCGCGGCGCTTGGGACGCTACTTCTCCCGCGGGATCGACAGGACCACTCGCAGGAGACCACCATGGCCAAGCTGGACCGCAGCGCATTGATCGTCGGGGCGTCCCGGGGCCTGGGGCTGGGACTGACCCGGGCCTTCCTCGCCCGCGGCTGGGCAGTGACCGCGACCGCCCGGGGCGAGGCGCCGGCGCTCGCCGCCCTCACCCCCGTCGCCCCGGCGATCCGGCGGGTCGACATCGACGACGACGCGGCCGTGGCGCGGCTGCGCGACGAGCTCGGACCCGAGAGCTTCGACGTGGTGTTCGTGGTCGCGGGCATCGCCGACGGCGCCCACGTCCCGCTGCCCGAGGGCGACCGGGCGACGGCGCTCAAGGTCTACGAGACCAACGCGGTGAGCCCGATCCGCTTCGCCGAGGCCTTCGCCGGCCGGGTCGCCCCCGGCGGCCTGATGGTGCTGATGAGCTCGATCCTCGGCAGCGTGTCGCTCAACGAGGGCGGCACCTGGGAGAGCTACCGGGCGAGCAAGGCCGCCCTCAACACGCTCGCCCGCAGCTTCTCCGCCCGCCACCGCGACGCGCCCTTCGGCACGGTGCTGATGCATCCGGGCTGGGTCCGCACTGACATGGGCGGTCCCGACGCCGACATCGACGTGGCGACGAGCGCGGACGGGATGGCGGCGGTGGTCGAGGGGCAACTCGGGCAGCGGGGCTGCGCGTACCTAGATTATCGGGGGGAGACGCTTTCCTGGTAATCGTGCGCATCGAAGCGCCTGCCCTCACTCCCCCGCCAGCCCCCGCCCCAGCGCTCCCACCACGATCTCGATCTGCCCGCGCAGGACCGGCTCGCTCAGCACCATCAGCTTCTCGTCGAGGCCGAGGCTGACGAGGCCGTGGGTGGCGGAGAACAGCGAGCGGGCGAGGAGCGCCCGCTCGCGGTCGCCGAGGCCGGGCCGCAGGACCTGCAGCGGGGTCTCGATGTAGCGAAACAGGCGCACCTGCTCGACGAGGTACCAGTCGGGCAGGGCTTGCGTGATCCGGTGCTGGAACAGCGCGCGCCACCGGGCCGGGTTCTCGGCGGCGAAGTGCAGGTAGGCCACCGCCAGCCGTACCAGGGTGTCGGCCGCCGCCGCCCGCTCGGCCGGGCTCGCCGCGCCCGTCGGCGGCGGGGCGATCGTCACCTCGGTGATCGCCCGCTCGAACAGGGCGAGGGTGCGCAGGTTCACCGTGAGGATCAGGGCGTCGAGGTCGGGAAACGCGGTGTAGATCGCCCCGAGCGCGCAGCCGACCTCCTTGGCGAGGTCCCGTGCCTTGAGTGCCGCCAGGCCGTCGGCCGCGATGGTCGCCTCCGCGGCGTCGATCAGCGCTATCCGCAGCCGGTCCCGTCTCTCCTCGTTGCGCATGCCGGTCCCACCTCTCGCCGTGCGTTGTCGCATCTTCGTACCCCGTGCGTCTCCGCACATACGTGAACGATGTTCAAATTTGCGCTTGAACAACGTTCACGGCTGTGGAAAGGTGCCTTCGTGAACAACGTTCACGGAACCGGAGCCGACGATGCTCAACCTCCTCTCCACCCTCGTCCGGGGCGCCGCCGCCCGCGCCGCCGAGGATCTCCACGACCAGCACGCCTTCCTGATCCTGGAGCAGCAGCTGCGCGACGCGGCCGCCGCCCTCGACGACAGCCGCCGGGCGCTCGGGCGGGCCATCGCCCAGGAGGCCGTCGACGCCAAGCGGCAGACGGCGCTCCACGCCAGGATGGTCGATCTGGAGGCCAGCGCCGTCGCGGCGCTCGCCGGCGGGCGCGAGGACCTGGCGCGGGAGGCCGCCGAGGCCCTGGCCGAGATGGAGCAGGAGGCGCTCACCCTCGAGACGACCCGGGCGGCCTATGCGGCGGAGGTCGCCGCCCTGCGCCGCGCGGTGCGCAAGGGCACCCACCAGTTCGCCGAGCTGGAGCGCGGCCAGCGCATCGCCCGGGCGACGGAGGCGGTGCGCCGCCTGCGGGCCCGGCGCGGGCAGGGAACGGGGAGCCCGGCGGCGCTCGCGGAGGCGCAGGCCACCCTGCGGCGCCTGCGCGAGGCCCAGGCTGCCGACGCCGCCTCCGACGAGGCGATGGCGATCATCGACGCGGCGGCGCCCGAATCCCTGTGCGAGCGCCTGGAGGAAGCGGGCTTCAGCCCGCGCCCCCGGCCGAGCGCCGGCAGCGTGATGGAGCGCCTGCGCGCCAAGGCGCAGGCCGAGGAGCAGGCCAAGGGCCGGACCGAAGCCGGCGCCGCCTGACCGCACCGAACCCGCATCCCGTTTCCGAGGAGACACCGTCATGACCCAGCAGACCACGCAGCACACCTCCGCCTGGGTGGCGTTCACCTACGCCTCGTTCATCGGCGCCGCCACCATGGTGGCGGGCGGCATCCTGTTCCTGCCCCTCGATCTCTGGACCAAGGCCTACCTTGCCATGGGCGTGACGATGCTGGTCCAGTCCTGCATCACGATGGTCAAGACCGTGCGCGACGTCCACGAGGGCAAGCGCCTCGTCAACCGCATCGAGGATGCCCGGGCCGAGCGCCTGCTGATGGAGATGGGCAAGGAATAGCCGGTTCCCGTCCGCGGCGGCCCGACATCGGATCGCCGCAGACCGCGGCAACAAAGCCGATTAGGGTTTACCGGCTAAGCACTCTGTCCGCGGCGGCCGGGACCCGGCCTCCACGCACGACGCAACACCCAGCGAGGAACGCCCCGATGTCAGGATCGCTGATGGCCAGCCGGCGCTTCGCGCCCCTGTTCTGGTGCCAGTTCTTCTCCGCCTTCAACGACAACTTCCTCAAGAACGCCCTGGTGTTCCTGATCATGTTCGGGGCGGGCGGGGTCGGCGGCGGCGCGGATGGCGGCTCGGCGGCCCTGGTGACGCTGGCCGGCGCGGCCTTCATCGCGCCGTTCTTCTTCCTGTCAGGCCTCGGCGGCCAGCTCGCCGACCGCTACGACAAGGCGTTCATCGCGCGGCGCCTCAAGGCGGCGGAGATCCTGGCGGCCGCCGTCGCGGTGCTCGGGTTCTGGCTTTCCTCGGTGCCGATCCTGTTCGTGGCCCTCGTCCTGTTCGGGATCGTCGCGGCCCTGTTCGGGCCGATCAAGTACGGCATCCTGCCCGACCACCTGGCGCGCGCCGAACTGCCGGCCGGCAACGCGCTCATCGAGGCCGCGACGTTCCTCGCCATCCTCACCGGCACCATCGCGGGCGGGCTCGCCGTCACCCATGGCGGGGCGCACGCCTTCGGCCTCCTGGTGATGGGCTTTGCCGGCCTGTGCTGGCTTGCCAGCCTCGCCATCCCGACGACCGGCGAGGCGGCGCCCACCCTCGAGGTCGACCGCAACGTGCTGCGCTCGACCGGCTCCCTGATGCGCGACCTCTACGAGGACACGCGGCTGTGGCGCACCGGGCTCATCACCAGCTGGTTCTGGCTCGTCGGCGCCGTGGTGCTGGCCCTGCTGCCGGCCCTGGTGAAGCGCACCTTCGGCGGCGACGAGACCGTGGTGACGGCGCTCCTCGCCCTGTTCTCGGTCGGCGTGGCGCTCGGCTCCGGCCTCGCCTCCTGGCTCTGCGCCGGCCGGATCGTGATGCTGCCGACGCCGATCGCGGCGCTGATCATGGGCCTCGTCTCCCTCGACCTCGCGCTCGTGGCGTCGGCGAGCGTCCCGCCGCCCTCCCCGGTCGGCGCCCTCGAGTTCCTGGGGTCGTGGCGCGGCGCCCGCATCGCGGTCGATTTCGTGGTGCTCGCCGCCGCCGCCGGCCTGTTCATCGTGCCCTCCTTCGCCGCGCTCCAGGCCTGGACGCCGAAGGAGCGCCGGGCCCGGGTCATCGCGGCCTCGAACGTGCTGGCCGCCGCCTTCATCGTGCTCGGCGCCGTCAGCCTCGCGGTGCTGCAGAAGGCCGGCCTGTCCTCGGCCGGGCAGTTCCTGATCGTGGGCATCGCCAACCTCGTGGCCGGCGTCGCCGTCATGGCGGTCCTGCCGACGAGCGGGTTCCGCGACTTCCTGTCGATCGTCTTCCGGGCCTTCTACCGGCTCGAGGTGCGGGGCCTGGAGAACATCGAGAAGGCCGGGCCGAACGCCATCATCGCCCTCAACCACGTCAGCTTCCTGGATGCGGGCCTCGCCCTGTCGCTGACCGAGCGCGAGCCGACCTTCGCCATCGACCACACCATCGCGCAGAAATGGTGGGTGAAGCCGTTCCTGTGGCTGACCCGGGCGCTGCCGCTCGACCCGACGAAGCCGATGGCGACGCGGACCCTCATCAACGCCGTCAAGGGCGGCGAGACCCTGATCATCTTCCCCGAGGGCCGCCTCACCGTCACCGGCAGCCTGATGAAGGTCTATGACGGCGCCGGCCTCATCGCCGACAAGTCCGGCGTGCCGGTGGTCCCGGTGAAGATCGAGGGGCCGGAGCGGACGGCGTTCTCGCGCCTGTCGCGGGCCCAGGTCCGCCGGCGCTGGTGGCCCAAGTTCATCGTGACGGTGCTGGAGCCGGTGCGGCTCGAGGTCGATGCAGGCCTCAAGGGCAAGGCCCGCCGCCAGGCCGCCGGCGCGGCGCTCTACGGGGTGATGTCGGACCTGATCTTCCGCACCGCGCCGATCGACCGCACCGTGTTCGACGCGGTGGTCGAGGCGGCCGAGCGCGAGGGCGGAGCCCGGGTCGCGCTCGAGGATCCGGTCTCCGGCACGCTCACCTACCGGCGCCTGCTGATGGGCGCCCGGGTGCTGGGCGCCAAGCTCGGGCCGCTCGCGCCGCAGGGCCGTGCCATCGGCGTGATGCTGCCGAACGCCAACGCGGCGGCCGTCACCGTGCTCGGCGTGATGTCGGCCGGCCGCGTGCCGGCGATGATCAACTTCACGGCCGGCCCGGCGAATATCTTGAGCGCCTGCAAGGCCGCGGAGGTCGACACGATCGTCACCTCCCGGGCCTTCGTGCAGAAGGGCCGCCTCGACGCGCTCCTGGAGACGCTGAGCCAGAGCCTGAAGATCATCTACCTGGAGGACGTGCGCGGCCGGGTCGGCCGGCTCGACAAGCTGCGCGGGCTGATCGGTTGGCGCCAGGCGCTCCACCCCCGCAAGCCCGAGGACCCGGCGGCGATCCTGTTCACGTCGGGCAGCGAGGGCACGCCGAAGGGCGTGGTGCTCTCCCACCGCAACATGCTGGCCAACGCCGCCCAGGCCCAGGCGCGGATCGATTTCGGCCGCACCGACAAGGTGTTCAACGTCCTGCCGGTGTTCCACTCGTTCGGGCTCACCGTCGGGCTGGTGCTGCCGCTGGTCTCCGGCGTGCCGGTCTACCTCTACCCCTCGCCGCTGCACTACCGGATCGTGCCCGAGCTGGTCTACGGCTCGAACGCGACGATCCTGTTCGGCACCGACACGTTCCTGGCCGGCTACGCCCGGGTCGCCCACGCCTACGACTTCCGCTCGCTGCGCTACATCCTGGCCGGGGCCGAGCCGGTGAAGCCGGCGACCCGCAAGGCCTACGCCGAGAAGTTCGGCCTGCGGATCCTGGAGGGCTACGGCGTCACCGAGACGGCGCCGGTGCTGGCGCTGAACACCCCGATGTTCAACCGCTTCGGCACCGTCGGGCGGATCATGCCCGGCATGGAGGCGCGCCTCGAGCCGGTCCCCGGCGTCGCCGAGGGCGGGCGCCTGTTCGTGCGCGGGCCCAACGTGATGCTGGGGTATCTCAGGGCCGAGCGCCCCGGCGTGCTGGAGGCCCCGGCCGAGGGCTGGCACGACACCGGCGACATCGTGACGATCGACGCGGACGGCTTCGTCACCATCCGCGGCCGGGCCAAGCGCTTCGCCAAGGTCGGGGGCGAGATGATCTCGCTCGCCGCGGTCGAGGCGGTCGCCGCCGAGCTCTATCCCGACGCCGCCAGCGCGGTGGCGGCCCTGCCCGATGCCCGCAAGGGCGAGCGGCTGGTGCTGGTGACCGAGAAGAAGGATGCGACCCGCGCCGCCTTCCAGGCGCGCGCCCGGGCCAGCGGCCTCAGCGAGCTCGCCGTGCCGGCCGAGATCGTGGCGGTGGACGCGCTGCCCCAGCTCGGCTCCGGCAAGGTCGACTTCGCCGCCGTCACCCGGCTCGCCGCCGAGCGGACCAAGCCCGCGGAGGCGGCGGCCTGAGGACCGGGCCGGGGCGGATCCGATCCGCCCCGGCTCCCGTTCAGCCGCGCTTGCGGTAGACGTAGACGTCCTGATGCGCGTCGAGCTGCATCGGCCGGTACGAGACGGGCTCCAGCTCCGGCGCCGCCTCGGCCACCAGACGCTCGACCGCGTCCTTGGTGAACCAGGTCAGGCCGTACTCGTCGGTGTAGTAGGGGTAGCGGGCGTAGTAGTAGCCGGCCTGCGCCATCGCCGAGAGCACCCCCGGCTTGTCGAGCCAGTACTGCTCGTAGCGCTCCGCCGTCTCGGCCGATCCCTGACCGTGGATCGTGAACACCGCGACGCCGCCGGGCTTCAGGGCGCGGGCGACGTCGCGCAGGTTCGAGACCACGAAGTCCCGCGGCAGGTGGGTGTAGACCGAGAGCAGGTAGATCAGGTCGTAGGCTGCGGACGGCTTGACCGCGGCGCGCTCCATCACCGGCACCTGGGTCGCGCCGAACTCGGATGCCGTGAAGCGGGCGCCCTCGTCGATCACGTCGCAGACCGCGATGCGGTTGCCGGGCAGCCGCCGCGACAGCTCGCGCACGATGCGGCCGTAGCCGCAGCCGATTTCCAGCGCCTGGCCGACCGAGTCCCAGTCGCGCCCGGCCTCCTCGAGCGCCGTCTCCAGGATGTCGACGAACTGGCGTGCGCCCGTCGTATAGCTCGCCACCCGGTCGGGGGCGGTCGAGGTCAGCATGAAGTCGTTGTAGTGGGCCCGCCCGATGCCGGCGACCGGCCGGGCGCCGAGGCGCGAGCCGAGCGCGAAGCGGGCCTTGCGCCCGGCGGCGTAGAGGGACGGCGAACGCTTGATGACGTTCAGCATCCCGGGCGGGATCAGCTTGGTTGAGAGAGAGGGCACGGGAACGCTCCGGTTGAACCGCTCCCGCCCGCGATCGACCGAGAGTGGCGGCACGATGCCGGCCCCCGGCCGCCCGGACAACGATTGACGCGCCTCAAGCCTAACGGAGGCTTGAGCCCGGCGGGAACATCCGTCGGGCCGGTTCAGCCGCGCCTTTTGTTAGATCCCATCGCCCGATCGTCTGGACGTGGACTTCACACCCGCTCGCGGCGGATCTCGGCGCCGCAGCGCACGAGCTTGGCCTCCAGCGCCTCGAAGCCGCGGTCGAGGTGGTAGACCCGGTTGATCTGGGTCTCGCCCTCGGCGGCGAGCCCGGCGATGACCAGCGAGACCGAGGCGCGCAGGTCGGTCGCCATCACGGGCGCGCCCTTGAGGCGCTCGACGCCCTCGACCACCGCGACGTCGCCCTCGAGCCGGATCTTGGCGCCGAGCCGCGCCAGTTCCTGCACGTGCATGAAGCGGTTCTCGAAGATCGTCTCGCGGATGCGCGACTGGCCCTTGGCCCGGGTCATCAGGGCCATGAACTGGGCCTGGAGGTCGGTCGGGAAGCCCGGGAACGGATCGGTGGTGATGTCCACCGCCGCGATGCCGTGGCCGTTGCGGCGCACGCGGATGCCGTGGTCGAGCGGCGTCACCTCGGTGCCGGTGGTGGCCAGGATGTCGAGCGCGCTGTGCAGGAGGTCGGCCCGGGTGTTCTCGAGCGTCACGTCGCCGCCGGTCATCGCCACCGCCATCGCGTAGGTGCCGGTCTCGATCCGGTCCGGCAGCACCGCGTGCCGGGCGCCCGAGAGGCGCGACACGCCCTCGATCTCGATGCGGGGCGTGCCGGCGCCCTCGATCCGCGCGCCCATCCGGGAGAGGCAGGCGGCGAGGTCCACCACCTCCGGCTCGCGGGCGGCGTTCTCGATCACCGTGGTGCCGTGCGCCAGCACCGCCGCCATCAGGGCGACGTGGGTGCCGCCGACGGTGACCTTCGGGAACTTGATCTCGCCGCCACGCAAGCCGTTCTTGGTGCGCGCCACCGCGTAGCCGCCGTCGATCTCGATCGTGGCGCCGAGGGTCTCCAGCGCCATCAGCAGCAGGTCGACCGGGCGCGTGCCGATGGCGCAGCCGCCCGGCAGCGACACCCGCGCCTCGCCGAAGCGGGCGAGCAGCGGCGCGATCACCCAGAAGCTCGCCCGCATGGTCGAGACGAGGTCGTAGGGCGCCGTGGTGTCGATGACGTTCGAGGCGGTGAGCCGGATCGTCTGGCCGGCCTCGGTGGTCTGGCCCGGACGCTTGCCCACCACCATGTGGTCGACGCCGTGATTGCCGAGGATGCGCAGGAGCGAGGCGACGTCGGCGAGCCGGGGCACGTTCGAGAGTTCGAGCGTCTCGCCGGTGAGCAGGCTGGCGATCATCAGCGGCAGGGCCGCGTTCTTGGCGCCCGAGATCGGGATGATGCCGTGCAGCGGCTTTCCGCCGACGATGTGAATGCGATCCATGGTGAGAACGTCCCTCGCGCCTCTCGCGGCGCGTCCGGCGCGCCATTGAAGCGCGCCCCGATTCCGAAACCCGTTTATTGCACCGCAGCGATGCGACCGCTACGCTTGCGCGTCAACGCCCATCCCCGCCGGTTCGATCCGCGGGTGCGTCCGGCGGGGCCTCGCCGGGCTCGGCCGCCTCCCGGCCCCGCGCCTGCGCCTTGCGGCGCTTGAGGTTGTCCCGGAGCGCCGCCTTCAGGCGCTGCTCCCGGGTTCCGTCGCCGGACCTGCCGTCTTCCCGCCCGCTCATCGCGCGCGACCCTTCGTCGCCATGACCAATTTCCAGCTTCCGTGCCCGTGCGGGAGGCGTCAGAACGCCCGCCTCGCCCTCGACTTTTTCAAAAGACAAAGCCGTCGCATTTGAGCGAGATCAAGGCGCGACCAGCGGCGGATCGGCGATCCCGGTCCCACGCCGCGCGGACGGGCTCCTTCCCGGGGCCTCGCCCGGTCCCGCCCCGGACAGCCGTCCGGCCAGACCGCGAAGGACCACGATGCCCGAGACCCGGCCCGAGACCCGCCCCGACCCCGTTCAGGGCGCGACCGACTACCAGGCCCTCTTCCGCGGCGCCATCGAGCGCCTGCACGGCGAGCGCCGCTATCGCGTCTTCGCCGACATCGAGCGCATCAACGGCCGCTTTCCCGCCGCGCAGTGGCGCCGTCCCGACGCCTCGACCCGCGAGATCACCGTGTGGTGCTCGAACGACTATCTCGGCATGGGGCAGCACCCGGCGGTGGTGGGCGCGCTCACCGAGACCGCGCAGCGCTGCGGCGTCGGCGCCGGCGGCACCCGCAACATCGCCGGCAACAACTCGCCGCTCGTCGACCTGGAGCGCGAGCTCGCCGACCTGCACGGCAAGGAGGCGGGCCTCGTCTTCACCTCCGGCTACGTCTCGAACCAGGCCGGCATCTCGACGATCGCCAAGCTGATCCCGCACTGCCTGATCCTGTCGGACGCCTTCAACCACAACTCGATGATCGAGGGCGTGCGCCAGTCGGGCTGCGACAAGCAGATCTTCCGCCACAACGACCTCGCCCACCTCCAGGAGCTGCTGATCGCCGCCGGCGACCGGCCGAAGCTGATCGCCTTCGAGAGCGTCTACTCGATGGACGGCGACGTGGCGCCGATCGGCAGGATCTGCGACCTCGCCGAGCGTTACGGCGCCATGACCTATCTCGACGAGGTCCACGCCGTCGGCCTCTACGGGCCGCGGGGCGCCGGCATCGCCGAGCGCGACCGGGTGATGGACCGGGTCGACGTGATCGAGGGGACCCTCGCCAAGGGCTTCGGCTGCGTCGGCGGCTACATCACCGGCTCGGCGGCGCTCTGCGACGCGGTGCGCAGCCACGCCCCCGGCTTCATCTTCACGACGGCGCTCCCCCCGGCGATCGCCGCCGCCGCCATCGCGTCGATCCGCCACCTCAAGCAGTCGGGCACCGAGCGCGAGGCGCACCAGCGCCAGGCCGCCCGCACCAAGGCCGCCCTCCTCGATGCCGGCCTGCCGGTGCTCGCCACCGAGACCCACATCGTTCCGGTGATGGTCGGCGACGCGGAGGCCTGCAAGGCGGCGGCCGACCGGCTGCTGGAGCGCCACGGCATCTACATCCAGCCGATCAACTACCCCACCGTGCCCCGCGGCACCGAGCGCCTGCGCATCACGCCCTCGCCGTTCCACGGCGAGGCGCATATCGCGGCGCTGACGGAAGCCCTGGTGGAGGTGTGGGACGCGCTGAACCTGCCGCGGGCCGGGACGGTGTTCGTCGAGGCGGCGGAGTAGGTTCTGTTACTGGAGCACTGACGCGAACCGTCAGTGCTCCTCCCGGCGGGCGGCGTGGCGAATCGTAAAGATATTGATCTCGTCGAGCGCCGAATCAATGCCGTAAAAGATGAGATATGGGCAGCGCGGCACGGCGAAACGCCGTACATCGCGTCTCTGGTGCCTACCGATCTCCGGATAAGACGAAATGAGCCTGAGTGCGGCTTTCAGATCCGCCTCAACACGCAATGCTGCACTCGGATTGCGAGCGTAGAGATAATCGGCGATACGCGCGAGGTCCGCTTCGGCTCGATGCGTGAGCCGCAGCTTCATCGCCGAGCACGGCGGAAGGCGGCACTCACGATGTCAATGGCATCGCCTTCAGCGAACTCGCCTCGCCTAGCCTGTGCTATTCCCTCGAGTACGGCTTCGAGGTGCTCAGGCTCGATTTCTTCAGGCTCGCCATCCTGCGCGTAGGCCAGCAGCGCTCGTGCCAAATCGTCCTGTGTCTCGGGGGGCATCGTTTCCAACGCCACGAAGGCTTGCCGAAGCAGTTCCGTCATCGATGAATGCCCCCTTTTTCGTGCCGTTCACCCGCATAGCATGGATGGCGTACAGGTCCCATCGCTTCGCATCTGACGCTGCGTCATCGACATGAGAAGCTGCGAGAGCCGAGAGCGACGCTCTCAGCTCGGCTTAGACCCGCCCCAGCAACCGCTCCACCAGCGGGTTCTCCGCCGCGAAGGCGTAGTCGATGCGCCGCACGCTCACCGCCTGGGCGCCGGCCTGGACCAGGGCTTCGGCCAGCCCGAACACCGCGTCGGTGGGGCAGCGCAGCACGATCTCGCCGCGCCCCTCCGGCGCGCCGTAGGGCAGTTCGGCCTCGTGCAGGGCGGCGAGGCCCGCCAGATCGATCTCGCCCGAGGCCGGCATGCCGGCCCGGACCTCGCGGGTGGTGCGGGCCCGCTCCTCGGCGCTGATGCGGCCGAGCACCGCCTGGACGGCGCGGCGCGGGGTCTCGCTCCAGGAGGCGGCGAGCGAGGCGACGAGGTTGGCCTCCGAGCGCAGGATCACCCCGTCGTCGAGGATTTTCAGCGCGTTGGCGGCCAGCGTCGCGCCGGTCGTCGTGATGTCGACGACGATCTCGGCGCTGCCCGAGGCCGGCGCGCCCTCGGTGGCGCCCAGGCTCTCGACGATGCGGTAATCGGCGACGCCGTGCTCGGCGAAGAAGCGGCGGGTCAGGTTAACGTACTTGGTGGCGATGCGCAGGCGCTTGCCGTGGCGCACCCGCATGTCGCTCGCCACCTCGTCGAGGTCGCTCATCGAGCGCACGTCGATCCAGGCCTGGGGCACCGCCACCACCACGGTGGCCTGGCCGAAGCCGAGCGGGGTCAGGAGCTCGACCTGGCCGGCGGCGTCCGGCAGGGTCTCGCGGATCAGGTCCTCGCCGGTGATGCCGAGATGGGCCGCGCCGCTGGCGAGCTGGCCGGCGATCTCGGAGGCCGAGAGGAAGCGGACCTCGACCCCGTCCACGCCTTTCAGGCGGCCGCGATAGTCGCGGGCGCCGCTGGTCTGGGCGAGCGTCAGGCCGGCGCGGCCGAAGAAGGCGGCGGCGTTCTCCTGCAGGCGGCCCTTCGAGGGCACCGCGAGGACCAGGGGACCATCGACGGGATTGGCCATCGTCCTTGCCATCATCGTGTCGCTCATCAGCGCTCACCCCCGAGGCGTTCGAGCCAGAACGAGCAGCCCACGGCGGGCAGGGCGTCCCGGCTGCCGAGATGCTGGAGCAGGCCGTCGTAGCGCCCGCCGCCGACGAGCGGCTTGATGCCTGCGGCGGACTCGCCCCCCTCCCCGTCCGCGACCTCGAAGATGAAGCCGGTGTAGTAGTCGAGGTTGCGGGCGAAGCTGCCGGTGAACACGAAGCGCTCGAGCGGCAGGCCGCGGGCGGCGATGAAGCCGTTGCGCTCCTCGAACAGGGCGAGCGCCGCCTCGAGTCGCGGGTCGTCGAGGCCGGCCCGGCGGGCGAGGTCGCGGGCGGCCGAGGCCGCGGCGTCGGGATCGCCGGTCAGCGCCAGATAGGCGTCCAGCACCTCGCGGGCTTTGGAGCCCAGGCCGGCGCCGCCCTCGGCATGGGCCGCCGCCTTGGCGAGGAAGCGCTCGGCGATCTCGCCGGCGGTGCGGCCGCCGACCCGGCTGATGCCCGCGATGGCGAGCACGTCCTCGACGAAGGCGCGCACCCCTTGCGGGTCCTGGCCCTGGATGGCGGAGAGGAGGCCGGCATGGGCCGCATCGACCGCGACGGGCGCGGCGACCGCGTCGAGGGAGCGGCCGGCCGCCACCGCCCGCAGCGTCCGGCGCTTGGCCGCCGGCTGGACGTTCAGCGCGTCGAGGAGCGCGGTGATCAGGCCCATGTCGCCGAGGCGCACCTGGCCCTCGCCGCGCCCGAGCCGGTCGAGCCCGTCGAGGGCGAGACCCAGGATCTCGGCATCGGCCGCCGGCACGTCGGCCCGGCCGATCGACTCGATGCCGGCCTGGTGGAACTCGTCGGGCTCGGCCGCCCGCAGGCGGAAGACCGGGCCGAGATAGCTGTAATCGGCGGCCTGCCCGTCGGCGACGGCGCGGTGGTGGCGCCCGACCGGAATCGTGTATTCGGGCCGCAGGCACAGTTCCGCCCCGGCGCCGTCCTGGGTGATGAAGATGCGTCGGCGGATGTCCTCGCCGGACAGCTCCAGGAAGGGCTCGACCGGCTGCAGCACCGGCGGCTCGACCCGCGCGTAGCCCCGGTCCTCGAACAGCGCCAGGAGCGCCTCGTGCGCCGCCGCCGGCCGGGGGGCCGCGGCTCCGTTACCCGTCATTGGTCACAACACCTGCAAATCTCGGACGGCCCTGTAGCAGCCGCGGGCGGGCTTGGCGACCGTGGGGGTGTGCGGAGGCGACGATCTCGGATCGCAGTTCGCTCTCTGCGCCTCGGACCCTTTCGCTGTTCCCGGCGTCGCTTGGGCGACCGCATCGTCGGAATGAAGAACTCAATCCGGCTGGCCGAGCATATCCTCCACCAACCTCGGATTTTTCTCGATCAGCGCCAGCAGCACGCGAGCGGGTCCCTGCGGCTGCCGTCGGTGATGCTCCCATTGCCGAAGCGTCGCGACCGGGACACCGATGCTGGCCGCAAAGGCCGTCTGTGCCTTGCCCGTCTGACGGCGGATTGAGGCCACGTCGATCGTATCGGGGATATGGACGATCATGCCGGGCGGAGTTTCGCCCCTTGCATGAGCCTCGGCCTCCTGCAAGGCCGACAGCGTCCTCTCGAAGATGTCTCTGGCCATGCGCTCAAACCCGATGCTGCGGCGGATCAGTGCTGCCGCCGGTTCCAATGCGCCCTGATCGAGGATGTCAGCTTGGCAAGCTGCTGCACCTCGGCGTCGCTGAAAGTGTCCCGGTCGCCCTTGCTCAGAACGGCCAGCAGATAGACAGGCGCATCGGGTCCGACATAGGCCGTCAACACGCGATATCCTCCGCTCTTCCCCTTGCCCCGACCGGCAAGTCGGACCTTGCGGATGCCACCAGAGCCGACGATGAGATCACCCGCCTCCGGATCGGCCGCAAGCATGGCCTTGAGCGCAAGTCGGCTCGTCCGCGGCATGCGCGCGGCCTCGGCATCTCTGATGAACGCCGAGGTCTCGGCGACCGTGTGCAACGGAGAACCGACGCTCATCTCTGAACCTGCGAGCCGACTATGTCAATGACGCAGACCAGGGGGGCGGACTTGCTTCACCCCCCGTAATGCCGCGCCAGCACCTCGCGCACCCGCGCCACCATCTCGTCCACCGGCACCGAGAGCTGGGCCGGGCGGGCGGCCTTCCACTCGGCGTTGCTGGCGATCGCCTCGGCGGCCTTCGCGCCCTCGATCAGGTCCTTGATCTGGACCTCCCCCTTGGCCCGCTCGTCGCTGCCCTGGATGACGACGCACGGCGCGCCGCGGCGGTCGGCGTACTTCATCTGGGCCTTCATGCCGGAGGCGCCGAGATAGAGCTCCGAGCGGATGCCGGCCTGGCGCAGGCTCGAGACGAGGGCCTGGTAGGCGGCGGTCTCCTCGCGGTCGAGCACCAGCACCACCACCGGGCCGGGGGCGGCCTGGCCGGAGACGATCGGGCTGCGCACGACCTGGAGGGCGGAGAACAGGCGCGAGACGCCGACCGAGAACCCGGTCGCCGGGACCGGCTCGGAGCGGAAGCGGCCGACGAGCCCGTCGTAGCGCCCACCGCCCGCCACCGAGCCGAAGCGCACGGTCTGGCCGTCCTCGTTGACGACCGGGAAGGTCAGCTCGGCCTCGAAGACCGGGCCGGTGTAGTATTCGAGGCCGCGCACCACGGAAGCGTCGGCCCGTACCCGGTCGTGGCCGTAGCCCGCCGCCTCGCACAGCTTCATGATCGTGTGCAGTTCGGCGATGCCCTGGCGCCCGGTCTCGGACGTGCCGACGACCTCGCTCCAGCAGCCGAAGAAGTCCTCCCAGAAGGCGAGGCGGTCGCCGCCCTCGGTGGGGGCGGCCTGGAACGAGACGTAGCGCAGGATGCGCTCGATCGCCTCGTCGGAGAGGCCCGCGCCCTTGGTGAAGTCGCCGCTCTCGTCCTTGCGGCCGGGGCCGAGCAGCAGGCGCACGCCGTCCGCGCCCAGGCGGTCGAGCTTGTCGATCGCCCGCAGCACGATGAGGCGCCGGCCGGCCTGGTCGGCGCCGCCGAGCCCGATCGCCTCCATCACGCCGTCGAGGACCTTGCGGTTGTTGACCTTGACCACGTAGTCGCCGCGGCCGATGCCGACCTTCTCCAGCGTGTCGGCGGCCATCATGCAGATCTCGGCATCCGCCGCGACGGTGGGCGCGCCGACGATGTCGGCATCGAACTGCATGAACTGGCGGAAGCGGCCCGGGCCCGGCTTCTCGTTGCGGAAGACGGTGCCGGCGCGGTAGCTGCGATAGGGCTTGGGGAGCGCGTCGAAATGCTCGGCGACGTAGCGGGCGAGCGGCGCCGTCAGGTCGTAGCGCAGCGACAGCCAGGACTCGTCGTCGTCCTGGAACGAGAAGACGCCCTCGTTCGGCCGGTCGAGATCGGGCAGGAACTTGCCCAGCGCCTCGGTGTACTCGATGAACGGGGTCTCGACCGCCTCGAAGCCGTAGAGCTCGAAGCTCTCGCGGATCTTGTCCAGCATCCGGTTCGTGGCGGCGATCTCGGCCGGCCCGCGGTCGACGAGGCCGCGCGGCAGGCGGGGCTTGAGGGTGGCGGCCTTCTCGGCCTTTGCGGGCTTGGACATCGGGTCTCGCACAAGAAGCGGTCGGCGCGGCCTCGGGCGCCCGTCGCGGGGACGGGCCCGGGCGGGAGGCCGGCGCGGGGTTTGCCGGGCTCTAGCCCATTTGCCCGCGGCTGCAAACCGAGGCCCGCCTCACGCCTCCCCGGAGGCCAGCCACCGCACCCGCGCCGCCTCCAGGCCCCACACCATGCCGAGCATCATGTAGACGTGGCGCCACTTCTCCATGTCGATCTGCATCGCCTGGAGGAAGAACATCAGGAGGGCCGGAACCACGATCTGGGCGTGGCGCCGGTAGGGCGTGTCCTGGCTCATCAGCCGAAACCCCACCCGGCTCGTCATCAGCACCAGGAACACGAAGGCGACGCCGGCGACCCAGCCGCCGTTGGCGAAGGCGCCGATGTAGGAATTGTGCGGCTCGAGGTTGAAGGTGCGGCGCCAGCGCAGGGGGCCCATGCCGAGCGGGTCCTCGATCAGCATGCCGATGCCGCGCAGCTGGTTGCCGAAGCGGCCGGTCTCGCCCTCGTCGTAGTCCTGGGTGACGGCGGCGCGCTTCGCGAACGTCTCGCCGACATCGCCGACCGAGAGGAGGCCGGCGAGCGACACCGCCCCGAACCCCGCCGTGAGGGCGGCGAGCAGCACGATGCGGCGGCGCAACCGCGAGGCGCTGGTGCGGTAGAGCATCACCACCAGCAGGATGCCCATCGCCAGGGTGCCGCCCCAGGAGCCGCGGGAGAACGACAGGAACACGCCGGCGAGCAGGACCGCGAGGCCGAGCCCCGACAGGAGCGGGCGCCGGGCCCGGCCGGTGAGCAGGTCGTGCATCAGGTAGAAGGCGCCGAGCGTCAGGAACGAGCCGAACACGTTCGGATCCTGGAAGGTGCCCGACGCCCGGCCATACATGCTGAACAGCTTGTCGTTGCCGATCAGCTCGAGATAGCCGCCGATGCCGAGGATCCCGCAGAACAGCGCGCTGGCGGTGTAGACCTTGAGGGCGGTCTCGACCCGCCGGTCGGACTCGTCGGAGAAGAACATGGTGAAGAAGATGCCGGTGACGGCGAGGTAGCACAGCTGCACCGTCCAGACGGGCGGCAACTCCTCGTCGAGATAGGGCATCAGGGCGACGACCGTGGCTCCCACGAAGACCAGGAGCACCAGGACGAGGGGCACCGCCCCCCGGTAGAGCCGCACGCCGAGCAGCACCCAGAGCACGATCGTCGGGATCGCCACGAGGTCGTAGGGCGACGTGTCCGAGAAGGCGAAGCAGGCAAAGAAGATGAACGCCGCCATCAGGGCGTGGCCGAAGCCGCGCAAAAGCTGAAGGAACGGCACCGCCGCGAGGTCGCGGCGCGGCAGGACGAACGTGCCCATCGGGCGCCTCCTCGGGTGACGGCGCCCGGGAGGTTAGCGGCGGATGGTGTGCGCCCGCTGAAGCGATAAGGTGAATGAAATACGAAATATCTTGGTAAATTATATTCCACCCGCAACCTCATCCTGAGGTGCGACTGAAAGGAGCCTCGAAGGAGGGCTCCAGAAGTCTCCGAGGTTACTGGAGCCCTCCTTCGAGGCCCACTGCGTGGGCACCTCAGGATGAGGTCGTGGGTTGGAAAGGCCGCATGAAACCATCGAACGGCCCCATCAAACGGCACGGCCCCGCCGCGGAACACGCGACGGGGCCGGATATCCAGGAGAGCCGGTACGCAACTTGGCTCCCCATGAAAATGACCTGACGACGTGAATCTTTCGTCAACGCGCCGCGAGCCTTTCGCTCAACGCGCCGCGAGCTTGGCCGCCGCGGGCGCCACCCCGGCCCGATCCGGGCCCTCGGCGGCGAGCACGGCTTGTGCGCGCGCGGCGTAGCGGCGGGCGAGCGCCGCGCAGGCCATGAGCTGGACCTGGTGGAACAGCATCAGCGGCAGGAGGATGCCACCGACGTCCTGGCCGGCGAAGATCACGTTCGCCATCGGCACGCCGGAGGCCAGGCTCTTCTTCGAGCCGCAGAACACGATGGTGATCTCATCCTCCTTCGAGAAGCCGAGGAGGCGGCTCGCCGCGGTGGTGATCGTCAGCACCAGGGCGAGGAGGACGAGGTCGACGACCAGCATGGTGGCGAGCGCCGGCAGCGGCGTGCGGCTCCACAGGCCGGTCGCCACCGCGTGGCTGAAGGCGATGTAGACGATGAGCAGGATCGAGCCGCGGTCGACCACCATGGTCAGGGGCTTGTGCCGGGTCAGCCAGGGCCCGAGGCGCGGCTGCAGCAATTGGCCGAGCGCGAAGGGCAGGAGCAGCTGGGCCATGATCTTGCCGACCGCCGCCCAGTCGAACTCGTGGTGGCTGCCCTGCGAGTTCAGCAGCACCGCGACGAGGAGCGGGGTGATGAACATGCCGAGGATGTTCGAGGCCGAGGCCGAGCAGATCGCCGCCGGCACGTTGCCGCCCGCCACCGACGTGAAGGCGATCGAGGATTGCACGGTCGAGGGCAGCACGCAGAGGAAGAGCACGCCGGCGGCGAGCGCGGGGGTCAGCAGCGTCGGGCTCAGCAGGCCGGCGGCGAGGCCGAGGATCGGGAAGAGCACGAAGGTCGAGGCGAACACCACGAGGTGCAGGCGCCAATGCACCAGGCCGGCGAGCGCCGTCTGCCGGTCGATGCGCGCGCCGTGCAGGAAGAACAGCAGCGCGATCATGCCGTTGGCGAACAGGCTGAGCCATTCGGCCGCCCTGTCCTGCACCGGCAGGACGCTGCCGAGGATCAGGGCGCCGACGATCATCAGCGTGAAGTTGTCGGGACGCAGGCGAGAGAGCATGGCGGGCCGGAAGGATCGGGGTCTGACGGGATCTCCTTCTCCCTAACCGGCCCGTGCCCGCATGGGTACGCAAGGCTCCAGGATTACAGTTATCGCGAAATGCGATAGCCTGAGTCCCGTTCATGCAGGATGCGGAGAGCCGCCATGGTGCCTTCGACGTGATGCGACCGACATGACCCGCTTGGTCGATCCCGTGCTGCTGCGGACCCTGGCGGCGGTGGTGCGCAGCCGCAGCTTCAGCCGGGCGGCCGAGCAGCTCGGGCTCGGCCAGTCGACGGTGAGCCAGCATGTCCAGCGCCTGGAGGCGCAGCTCGGCCATCGGCTGGTCGCCCGCGACACCCACTCGGTGGCGCTGACCCCGGAGGGCGAGACGGTGCTCGGCTTCGCCCGCACGGTGCTCGACGCGCACGAGCGGCTGGAGCGGGCGCTCGCCGGCGGCCCGGTGCGCGGCAAGGTGCGGTTCGGCGCCTCGGAGGATTTCGTCCAGAGCCGGCTGTCCGACGTCCTGCGCGATTTCCGTGAGGCCTATCCGTCGGTCGACCTCGAGCTGAGCGTGGCGCTCACGGGATTCCTGAACGACGCCCTGGCGCGCGGCGAGCTCGACCTCGTGCTCGGCAAGCGCCATGTCGGCGAGACGCAAGGGGTGCTGGTGCGGCGCGACCGGCTGGTTTGGGTCGGGCTGCCCACCGCGCTGCCCGAGCGGGGCGAGCCGGTGGCGCTGGCGAGCTTCCCGGCCCCCAGCATCACCCGGGCGATCGCGCTGGCGGCGCTGACCCAGGAGGGGCGGGCCTTCCGGGTCACCTGCACCTGCGCCAGCCTCAGCGGGTTGCGCGCCGCGGCGCTCGCCGGCGTCGGCGTGATGGCCCAGCCCCGCAGCCTGATCCCGGACGGCCTGCAGGAACTGGCGCACCCGGACCTGCCGCGGCTGGCCGACATCGAGTTCGTGCTCTCGGGGCCCGGCCTCCACCGCGAGCCGAGCCGGGCCCTGGCGCACGAGATCCTGAACGCGGACATCTGGGATTGACGCCGCGTCCAGTGGATGGGCGATCGGGATCAGTACCCGATGGCGCCGCGCTTGAAGCCGAAGCCCGGGACCTCGCAGCCGCAGGACGAGTTGAGCGGGGCGGGCCGGGTCGGGCAGTTGCCGCGGGCGGTGACGCAGATCCGGCCGAGGCGGCCGCCGCCGTACTCCCGGTAGCCCGGGCGGTCGTAATCGTAGCGCCGGGCGCGCGGGCGGTCGTAATCGTAGCGCTCCTCGTAGCGGCGGCGCGGGCGGTCGTCGTCGTAGCCGCCGTAGCCGTACTGCGCGAAGGCGGGTGCGACGCCGAGGCCGAGGGTCAGGGCGGCCAGGGCCGCGGTCATCACGGTCTTCACGGATCTCTCCTTCGTATCGGATGGTGTGCCGGATCGTTTCACCGGTCACGCTAGGTGCAGCCACATGAACGCGCGCTGAGGCGATTCGGTGCCGTCACGGCAGCGGGGCGGGCGCGGATGCCACGGCGCGGCCTCATCGCGCGGGGAGCGGTTGTCGCGGGCGGGGGACGTCGCCACCTACGGGCGACCACCCTTTTCGACAGCACGGGCCGCGACCGCCGAGGCGACCGGCCCCCAGCACAGGGACGCCGACAGTGAAGGATGCGGAGATGGAGCTCCTGAAGCTCGCTGCCCTCGACGCCGACGATCTCGCGATCATCTCGACCCACCTCCAGGACGCGGTCCTGCGCACCGGGGACCTCGCCTACCTGCCGCGGGAGCGCCGCTTCGCCCTGGTGGCGCGGCGCTTCGACTGGGAGAGCCCCGACGGCGCCCCGCCGCGCCGCCGGCTCACCGGGCTGCACTTCGAGCGGGTGCTCTCCGTGCGCTGCCGCAACATCCCGCGCGACGAGCCCGACAGCCCGCTCGAGCTCCTTGCCATCACGTTCGAGCCCGGCGAGGCGCCGTCGGGCACCGCCACCCTGGTCTTTGCCGGCGGCGGGGCGATCCGGCTCGAGCTCGAATGCATCGAGGCGGCGATGAAGGATCTCGGCCCGGTCTGGCAGGCCGACAGCAAGCCGCTGCACGCCGCCCACGACAGGCCCCTCGACGCGGCCTGAATTTTTTGGCAGTCGGCGGGCCCTGGCACGATCCGCCGGCCCGTCCCTCCTCTCGGGCCACTTCCTTCGGCCCGCCGACACGAGACCGGATTCCGCATGCAGCGCCTCGATTCCCGCGATCCCGATTTCGAGTCGCACTTCGCCCGCCTGCTCTCGGTCAAGCGCGAGGTCTCGGAGGACGTCGACGCGGCGGTGCGCGACATCATCGCGGAGGTGGTCGCCCGCGGCGACGACGCGGTGATCGACTACACACGCCGCTTCGACCGGCTCGACCTGACGCCGGACACCATTCGGGTCTCCGCCGAGGAGATCGAGGCCGCCACCGCGTCCTGCCCGGCCGAGGCCCTCGACGCGCTGGCGCTGGCCAAGGCGCGGATCGAGACCTACCACCGCGCCCAGGTGCCGGCGGATCACCGCGAGACCGACGCGCTCGGGGTGACGCTGGGCTGGCGCTGGACCGCGATCGAATCGGTCGGCCTCTACGTGCCGGGCGGCACCGCGAGCTACCCGTCCTCGGTCTTGATGAACGCGGTGCCGGCCAAGGTCGCCGGCGTGCCGCGGATCGCCATGGTGGTGCCGACCCCGGACGGGGTCACCAACCCGCTGGTGCTCGCCGCCGCCAGGCTCGCCGGGGTCGACGAGGTGTTCCGCGTCGGCGGTGCCCAGGCCGTGGCGGCCCTCGCCTACGGCACGGCGACGATCCGGCCGGTGGCCAAGATCGTCGGCCCGGGCAACGCCTACGTGGCGGCGGCCAAGCGCCGGGTCTTCGGCCAGGTCGGCATCGACATGATCGCCGGCCCCTCCGAGGTGCTGATCCTGGCCGATTCCTCCGCCAACCCCGAATGGGTGGCGGCCGACCTGCTCGCCCAGGCCGAGCACGACACCGCCGCGCAGGCCATCCTGGTCACCGACAGCGACGCGCTCGCCGACGCCGTGGCGGCGGCGGTGGAGGGCCAGCTCAAGACCCTGAAGCGGGCCGAGATCGCGACCGCGAGCTGGCGCGACTACGGGGCGATCGTGCGGGTCGCGCGGCTCGCCGACGCGATCCCGCTCGTCGACCGCCTCGCGCCCGAGCACCTCGAGATCGAGTCGCACGACGCCGAGGACCTGGCGGCACGGGTGCGCAACGCGGGCGCGATCTTCGTCGGCGCCCACACGCCCGAGGCGATCGGCGACTATGTCGGCGGCCCCAACCACGTCCTGCCGACCGCCCGCTCGGCCCGGTTCTCCTCCGGCCTCGGCGTCCTCGACTTCATGAAGCGGACCTCGCTCCTCTCCTGCACCCCCGAGGCCCTGCGGGCGCTCGGCCCCGCGGCGGTGACGCTCGGCCGCTCGGAGGGGCTCGACGGGCATGCCCGCTCGGTGGCGATCCGCCTGAACCTTTGATCAACCCGCCCAAGCCACCCTACGTCCGGCTTGCGCGGGAGGCCGCGCTCGCCTCTGCTGCACGCCCTGACAACGAACCCGCGACGATCCGGGGAGGAGATCCGATGGCGAGCGAGGCTCCCGATCCGCGACAGCGCCTGGCGGCGGTGACGCTCGACGAGGATTCGATCGGGCGCGGCAATCCCGACCAGGAGCACGAGCGCGCCATCGCGATCTACGACATCCTGGAATCGAACACCTTCCGGGTCGCCAACAACGACGGCGGTCCCTACGGGTTGTCGCTCGGCCTCGTCGAGAACAAGCTGTCCTTCGCGATCTCGACCGCCGACGGCCAGCCGGTGATGACCCATCTCCTGTCGCTGACGCCGTTCCGCGGCGTGATCCGCGACTACGAGATGATCTGCGACAGCTACTTCAAGGCGATCCGCACCGCCTCGCCGAGCCAGATCGAGGCGATCGACATGGGCCGGCGCGGGGTCCACAACGAGGCGTCCGAGCTGCTGCGCCAGCGCCTCGAGGGCAAGGTCGAGATCGACCACGACACCGCCCGCCGGCTGTTCACGCTGATCTTCGCCCTGCACTGGAAGGGCTGAGCCGGTGCCCGAAGGCCCCTCCGCGGACGGCGCCGCGCCCGCCGGGGCCGATCCGACGAAACCCGACCCGTCCCGGCCCGACCCCGCGAGACCGGGCCGGCGGGTGCAGTCGGTGCTGTTCGTCTGCAACTTCAACGCCGTGCGCTCGGCCTGCGCCGAGGCCCTGGCGCGGCACTATTTCGGCAAGTCGGTCTACGTCCAGTCGGCGGGCGTGCGCGGGGGCGAGCCGGCGGACCCGTTCATGATCGCGGCCCTCGACGAGATCGGCATCGACGCCTCGCGCCACCGCCCCCGCACCCTGGAGGAGCTGGAGGAGTGGGAGGGCCTGAACTTCGACCTGATCGTCTCGCTCTCGCCGGAGGCCCACCACGCCGCCCTCGAACTCACCCGCACGCTCGCGGCCGAGGTCGAGTACTGGCCGACCCCGGACCCGACCGTGGGACAGGGCTCGCGCGAGCAGCGCCTCGACGGCTACCGCGACGTGCGGGATGGGTTGGGATACCGGATCCGACAGCGGTTGCGGTGAAGACCGCCGGTCGGTCTACAGCCCGACGGCCCGTCCCAGCGCCACCACCCCCATCCCGGCCAGCACCGCCGCCAGCTCGAACCGGGTCAGCGCCATCACGCCGGCCGCGGTGACGAGGCCGAGGAGCCCCGGCAGGCCGGCCGAGAGGCCGGTGGGCACGGCGGTCGCCACCACGATCGAGCCCGGCAGGGCGCGCAGGCCCCGCTCGACCCGCGGGGTGAGGCGGACCCGGCTCATCAGCACCACGCCCGACGCCCGGCAGAGATAGGTGACGAGGGCGAGCGCCAGGATGGCGATCCAGGGGCCGGCGGGGCCGGCCAGCAGCGCGTCGATCATCGCGCCGCCCCGTCGTCGACGAGGAGGCCGGTGACGAGGCCGGCCGCCGCACCCGCCGCGATGAAGGCGTAGCCCGGCACCAGCCGCTGCACCACGAGCGCGACGAGGCCCGAGGCGAGCCAGGGCAGGGCCGGCCGCACGCCGCGCCAGAGCGGCGCCAGCATGGCGGCGAAGAACACCGGCAGGATCATGTCGAGGGCGTAGGCCCGGGGCTGGGTGACGAGCGCGCCGGCCAGGTGCCCGGCCACCGTCGAGGCGACCCAGAGCGGCCACAGGCCGATGCCGGCTCCGAACAGCACGCCGAGATCGCGCCCGCCCTCGGCGCGGTGGCGCACGCCGATGAGCCAGCTCGCATCGACGAGCACGAACAGGGTCATCGCCGTGCGCCAGAGCGGGGTGCCGCGCATCCAGGGCTGGATCGTCGCGCCCATCAGGATCATGCGGGCGTTGATGAGCCCGGTCACCGTCATGGCGGCGAGCAGCGCACGCAGCGTCCAGGGCTGGCCCCACACCTCCAAGGTCACCATCTGGGCCGAGCCGGCATAGACGAGCGCGCTCGCGCCCGCGGCCTCCGCCAGGGTCACGCCGCGCTGGGCCGCCGCGGCCCCGAAAGCGGCGCCGAAGACCGCGATGCTCGGCCAGAGCGGCAGGCTGAGCCGGATACCCCGAAGGATGCCGGCGCGGGTGAACGGGGCGGCGGGGAGCGGGGCGGCGGGCCCGTGGGTCATGGGAGCGGCGGGACTGGGCGCCGCCGGCATGGGACCGGCAGGCTCTTGGGACGACCCTTGGGAGGACATGGGAGCGGGAGCCGTGCGGACGCGTCTTGACGGAACCACCGTCTGTTGCCCCCCGGCCCGCCGGGCGTCAATCCGCGCGGGCGACGACCCCGGGTTGCAGGACCCACATCCGTCGCCGGCCTGATCGCGTCCCTTGGAGCGGTGTCGCCGACCAAGGGCGGGCGGGCCGCGAGGGTCTCCGGATGCGGCCCGGACGATGACCCGAGCGATCAATCCAAGTGTTGCGGTGCCACCACATCGGTTTCCGAAGTGGAAGCTCGGCCACAGAGCAGGGATTGTGATCCTGACGCGGATGGGCAGTTTTGGAGGCGAGGGCTGATCCTGCAAGGCGAGGCTGCGATGATGTCACGGACGATGCACGATCGTTCCGGCGGGCCGGTTCCCGCCATCCTGCCGCCGCCGGCCCTCCGGTCGACGGACGGCGCGGGTCTCCTCGCGGCCGTCCTGGCGCCGGGCCTGCACGCGGCGTTCGACGGCTGCCTCGACGAGGCGCTGCCGGCGGACCTGTCCGACCTCCTGGGGCGGCTCGACCGCACCGCGGCCGGGCCCCGCGCCCGGGCTTCCGATTCCTTCAAGCGTTCGTAAAGAGTCCCATGAGCGAAATCGCCGCCGAAACCACCCGCGTCGTCGCCTTCCCGCAGGCCGTGGCCGCGAGCCCCGTCGACGAGAACACCGCCTCGATGATCGAGGTGCTGCAGGAGCAGCTGCGCCTGGCCCGCGAGGGCAAGCTGCGCTCCGTCGCGGTGGTCTCGGTCTCCTCCGACGGCGGGGCGGTCGGCACGCAATGGTCGTGCACCCACGGCGACATTACCAGCCTGATCGGCAAGCTGACGGTGCTGACCCACGACATGATGGCCGCCCGCAAGTGAGCGCTGCCAAGTGACGGGGATCGAGTGACGGCGGTCGAGTGACGGCCGGCGAGTGACCATGCGATCCGCGACCGGCCGCGGGCGTACCGGGACGGGAGACCCCGTCCCCCGCCTCAGTCGCGGCTGAGGCGGTAGGCGTTGGCCCGCACCTTCCGGCGGTAGTCCCGCACGACCCGCTCGGGCGTGCCGCCCGTGGCGAGCGTCATCGCCGCCTCCGCGGCGGCCTCCATCTTCTCGACCACCATGCGGTGCGCCTCGTCCTGGGCCGCGCTGCCGCCGAGCGAGAGCTTGGCGAGCCGCAGGGCGACGACCGTCTGCGCCTCGAGGCCGAGGCGGACCGTGTCGAGGCCGAGGCGCAGCCAGGAATCGTACATCGCGAAGCATCTCCAGATCGAGGCTGTGGGGGTAGGGAACCGTCCGGCGCGAACGGCCGCGACGGACGGGGCGCGGCCGCCGGACCGGACGGCGGTCGCCGAATCAGGGAATCGCGCCCTGGGGCAGCATCAGCCCGCCGGGCGTCCGGGCCGGGGCGTCCGGCGCCCTCTCGCGCCGGGGCTTCGGCGCGCGGGGCGCGGGCTTCGACGCCGCCTTGGGCGTCTCCGCGGACGGATCGGCCGCGGCCCCGTCGGCCGAGGCCGCCTCGACCTTCGGGTCTGCCTTGACGTCTTTTTTGGCGGCGGCCCTGCCCTTCGCGGTGCCGCGGGCCACGGGGGCGGGCTTGGGCATCGCGACCTTCGGGGGATCGCCGCAGGCCTTGAAGGCCAGCTCGGCCAGGACCTGGCCGTCATCCTCGGACAGGATGCGCAGGGCCGCGGGCAGGCCCTCGAGGGCCTCGGACCAGCGGATCGGCGCACCGTTCTGCGCCTCCAGGGCCGCCGGCGACGGGCCGCGGCGCAGGCCCGACAGGTCGGGTCCGTAGGCGGTGGCGAGCTTGTTGCGGATCACCACCTGCAGCACCTGCAGGGCTTCCGGCGAGAGCGGCCGCAGCGGGTTGTTCCAGGTCATGGTCCCCTGCCGGGTGACCCAGAGGCGAAAGCCCTTGCCGCCGGCGAATTCCGGCGCCTGCGGGGCCGCGCAGGCGGGCACCGCGTCCTCGGGGGCCGCACGGGCGGGGCCGGCCGACAGGGCAAGGCCGGCCAACAGGGCGGCCAGAAGGACGGCCGTCAAGGCGGCACGGGTCACCGGGAATCTCCGTTACGCTCGAACGGCTGGGGATGGGGACGGCGCGCGCCCGGACCGGAGCCGTGGGGTTCCGGCTCGGGCAGGCCGGGTTCGGCGGGATCGTGGTCGATGGTCATCGGCCCCTGGGGGCGGGGGCGAGGCGCCTCCAGCCGCTCGTAGGCCCGCGGCGCCTCCGGTTGATGGGCAGCCTGCTCGAACACCCCGGCGAGGTCCTGGTCGAAATCGCGAAACAGCTCGTCGCCGCGGTCCTCCAGTTCCTGCTCGTGCGGGAGCCGCAGGGTTGGACGGCCGCGCCCGCGCCCGAACACGAGCATCACGCCGGCGAATACCAGGGCCGCCGCCGCGGCCAGAATCACGATCATCTCCATCGTGATGCCAGCCTTAGAGCATTTCCGGCGGCCTGTCCGGTCGCGCGGCGCCGGGCCGGTCTGCGGCGTGCGGGGGCCGCCGCCCGGGCGTGTCCCTCGTCGTCAGCCCGGCAGGCGGGCCGCCCGGGCACCCCGCAGGTAGCCGGCCTCGCGCAGCAGCAGGCCTGCCTCGACGGCCTCCAGAAGCGCGCCGTCGACGAGCGCATCCTCGGGGGGCGCCCTCCCGGACGCCGCCGCGGCGGGGAAACCCGCGATGGGCTGCCCGGGGGTCGCCGACGCCCGCGGGCGCTCGCCCATCAGCCCGGCGGGCAGGGCCTGGCCGACGAGGGTGGTGGCCGCCGTGACGGCCACTCCGATCGACATCATGGCGTGGTCCCTTTTCGCGAGCCGGCATCGGCGAGGCTCGCAGGATGGCGCGCGAAGCAGATTTCGCCGAAGTGGTTGCCGGTTCGGCGCCGAAAATCTGCGACAAGACAAGAATCTTAGCGGGCGAAGCGTTGGCCTGCCAACGCAAGTCCACTTAGGCAAATCTTAACCATTGTCCGGGTCGCCGCAGGGGGATCTTGGGTCCCGCGCCGATCGCCCGGCAACGCGTCGGCCCCCTCCCCTCGCAACCGGCGGGATCCCGCGGTAGAGCGTGGCCGGAATGCGGAACGCTCCTTGCGTCACCGCTCGCAGGCGCGAGCCCGCGCGCCGCGCGATCCGGACGGTGATCCGGCCACAGGACGAAGCGACCCGATGGACAGCCCCCACCGCTCCGGCACCCAAGGCCTCGATGCCCGAGAGGCCGGCCCCCGACAGGCCGACGCGCTTGAGGCGGACCTGCTCCGCCTGGTCGAGGAGGCGCGCCATCAGGCGAGCCAGGACCCGTTCCGCAATCCCGTCCTGACGGTGGCGCTGGCGATCAGCCGCCGCTTCGACCGGGGCGAGATCGGCGAGGAGGATCTGGGCGGCCTGTTCGTGCGCCTGCGCGCCCAGGCGCTGGAGGCGCGGGCGGCGCGGCTGCGGGCCTATCTCGGCCTCGGGTCGGAGCCGGATTCCGCCGCCGCGACCGAGGCGGTGGCGGGGGCGGCTCTGGGCGATCCCGAGATGACGTTCGACACCGCCCGCACCCGGGTCGAGCGCACGCGCTTCGCCGCGGTGTTCACCGCCCATCCGACCTTCGGCATGCCGAAGGAGGTGGCCCGGCTGCTGGCCGAGGCGGCGTCCGAGCCCGACCCGGCGGCGCGGCGCGCGCCGATCGCGCAAGCCGCCGCGCTCTCGGCCCGGGCCGACCCGGTGATCACCCTCAACGACGAGTTCGACCAGGCCCGGCACGCGGTCCAGCACGGCCGCGCCGCCCTCGACGGGCTGAACGAGGCGCTGCTGCGGGCCGCCCGCGAGCGCTGGCCCGACCGCTGGAGCGAGCTCGTTCCCAAGCCCGTCGTGATCGCCTCCTGGGTCGGCTGCGACACCGACGGGCGCACCGACATCGGCTGGTACGACACCCTGCGCTACCGGCTCGAATCGAAGCGCACCCAGTTCGACCGGGTGCTGGCCCAGCTCCCCGACGACCCGGCCGCCGCGCCGGCGCGGCGCCTCGCCGAGGAGGCGCGGGCGGCGGTCCTGCGCCAGCTCGCCGTGGCGCCCAAGCTCGGCGACCAGCCCGGGCTCGAGGCGGTGCACCGCTTCGCCCTGGCGCTGATCATCGAGCGCGACCAGGCCCAGACCGAGGCGGGCCCCCTCCTCGCCCTCCTCGACCGGGCGATCCTGGACGCCGACGACGACGAGGCGCGGCTCGGGCTCTGCGTCCTGCGGGCCGGCGTCGCCGCGCACGGGCTCCAGAACGGCCTGCCGCATTTCCGGCTCAACGCCAGCCAGGTCCACAACGCCGTGCGCCGGGCCCTGGAGCAGGACGGCGACCCGATCGATCCGGCCCAGCGCCGCTCGCACCTCGCCTCGATCAACGCGCTGCTCGACACGGTCGCGGCGGTGCCGGTGGATTTCGGGGCGCTCGCCGCCGAGCGGGCCTCGGCCGCCCGGCTGATGATGACGATCGCCCAGATCCTCAAGCACGTCGACGGCACCCACCCGGTCCGCTTCCTGATCGCCGAGACCGAGACCGGCTACACGCTGCTGGCCGCGCTCTGGCTCGCCCAGCATTTCGGCATCGGCGACCGGGTCGAGATCACGCCGCTCTTCGAGACGGCCTCGGCGCTGGAACAGGGCGTGCACGTCATCGAGGACGCGCTGCGCTCACCCCACTGGCGCGCCTATCTCAAGCGCACCGGGCGCCTCGTGGTGCAGTTCGGCTACTCGGATTCGGGGCGCTACGTCGGCCAGCTCGCCGCGACCTTCTGGATCGAGCGCCTGCGCTTCCGCATCACCGAATTGATGGCGGCGCACGACCTCACCGACATCGAGCTCGTCATCTTCGACACCCACGGCGAGTCGATCGGCCGGGGCGCCCATCCGACGAGCCTGTCCGACCGCCTGGCCTACCTCGCCCCCGACCACGCGCGGCGGCGCAACCGCGAGGCCGGGATCCGCACCAGCCTCGAATCGAGCTTCCAGGGCAGCGACGGCTACCTGATGTTCGGCACGAAGGCGCTCGCCGAGGCCACGGTCGCGCGCATCGGCGAGCACGTCTACAGCCGGCTCCAGCCCGCGCCCGACCCGATCTACGCGGAAGGCGACTTCGCCACCGAGTTCTTCACCGGCGTGCGCCAGGACATGGAGACGCTCGTCAACGATCCGGGCTACGCGGCGCTCCTCGGCACCTTCGGGCCGAACCTGATCGACCGCACCGGCTCGCGCCCGGTGGCGCGGCAATCCGACGGCGGCGGACCGGTCGCCATCACCCATCCGCGCCAGATGCGGGCGATTCCCAACAACGCGATCCTGCAGCAGCTCGGCTTCCTGGCCAATTCCCTGCACGGGGTCGGGCGGGCGGCGGGCCGCGCGCCCGACCTGTTCGTCGAGATGCGCGAGCGCTCCGAGCGCTTCGCCCGCGCCTTCCGGCTGGTGCAGGAGGCCACCGCCGTCGGCGACCTCGACGTGCTGCGCGCCTATATCGACACCCTCGACCCCTCGGTCTGGCTCGAGCGGGCGCGTCGCGCGACGCGGGACGGGCGGCGCGAGGAGATCGTCGCGGTCGCCGCCGCCCTCGACCGGCTCAACCTCGCGCCGCACCTGCGCCGCCTGTTCGGCCGGCTGACGCAGGACCACCTGATGCTGCACACGGTCGCCCCGGACCTGCCCGAGATGACGCCGCGGCTGGCGCTGCTGCACGCCCTGCGCCTGGCGCTGATCCACCGGATCTGGTTCCTGGCGGTGCACATCCCGGGCTTCCGGCCGCAGAACGGCATCACCCGCGAGGCCCTGATCGAGCGCATCCTGCGCCTCGACGTCGAGGGCTGCCTCAAGCTCCTCGACGACATCTTCCCCGTCACCCCGGACCCGACGCTCGGCCTCAATTTCGGCGAGCCGGCGGGTCCCCGGGGCGTCGGCACCTACGAGGCCGAGCACCGCACCCTGTTCGCCCCGATCCGCCGCCTGTTCGGTCTCGTGCGCGAGATCAGCGGCATGATCCAGCACGAGGTCGGGGCGTTCGGCTGACGGGGGAACCCCCCGCGGAAGCGATCGCGGGATTCCCTCGCCCGGCGGCCGAGGGGATCCCGCGCCTTTCCGCCTCACACCGTCCAGGGCGCCGGGCGGTTCGCGCCGAGGCCGTAGCGGGCGACCGCCTCGGCCACCGTCGCCCGGTCGAGCTTGCCGTCGTCGGCGAGCGCGGCCAGCGCCGCCACCGCGACGTGGTGCCGATCGACCTCGAAGAAGGCGCGCAAGGCGCTGCGAGTGTCGCTGCGGCCGAAGCCGTCGGTGCCGAGCGTGACGTAGCGGGCCTGGATCGCGGTCGCGATCAGCTGCGGGTAGGCGCGGACGTAGTCGGTGGCGGCCACCACCGGGGCGGGGCCGGACAGCGCCTCCTCGACGAGGCTGCGCTTCGGCGGCAGGCCCGGATTGAGGCGGTTCGATCGCTCGACCTCGCGGGCGTCGCGGGCGAGCTCGCTGAAGCTCGTGACGCTGTGGACCTCGCTGGCGATGCCCCATTCCTCGGCGAGAATCTTCGCGGCCGCAATGACTTCCGGCAGGATCGCGCCCGAGCCGAGGAGACGTATAGCCGGCTTATCGTTTCCATAGCCGGCGAAACGATACATCCCCCGGATGATCCCGTCCCGCACGCCGTCGGGCATCGACGGCTGGGCGTAGTTCTCGTTCATCGCCGTGACGTAGTAGAACGCGTCGACGTCGCGCTCCATCATGTCGCGGGCGCCGTGATCGAGGATCACCGCCATCTCGTAGGCGAAGGCCGGGTCGTAGGCGCGGCAATTCGGGATGGTCGCGGCGACGAGGTGGCTCGACCCGTCCTGGTGCTGCAGGCCCTCGCCGCCGAGCGTGGTGCGGCCCGCCGTGGCGCCGATCAGGAAGCCGCGGGCGCGCTGGTCGGCCGCCGCCCAGATCAGGTCGCCGACGCGCTGGAAGCCGAACATCGAGTAGTAGATGTAGAACGGCAGCATCGCGAGGCCGTGCACGCTGTAGGACGTCGCCGCCGCGGCCCAGGACGAGATGGCGCCGGCCTCGGTGATGCCCTCCTCCAGGAGCTGCCCGTCGCGGGACTCCTTGTAGTAGAGCATCGAGCCGGCATCCTCCGGCTCGTAGAGCTGGCCGAGCGGCGAGTAGATGCCGACCTGCCGGAAGAGGTTGGCCATGCCGAAGGTGCGCGCCTCGTCGGCGACGATCGGGACGACGCGCGGGCCCAGCTCCTTGTGCTTGATCAGGCTGCTGAACAGCCGCACCGCCGCGGTGGTGGTGGACATCTCCTTGCCGTCGGCCTCGAGCGCGAAGCCGGCATAGGTCGAGAGGTCCGGCACCGGGACGTGGGCCGCCGTGCGGCGGCGCTTCGGCAGGAAGCCGCCGAGCTTTTCCCGGCGCTCGCGCAGGTAGCGCAGCTCGCGGCTGTTCTCGTCGGGCTTGTAGAATTCCAGCCCCTCGACCTGCGCGTCGGTGAGCGGAAGGGCGAAGCGATCGCGGAAGGCCTTCAGGGCGTCGGTGTCGAGCTTCTTCGCCTGGTGGGCGGTCATGCGCGACTCGCCCGCACCCCCCATGCCGTAACCCTTCTTGGTCTTGGCCAGGATCACGGTCGGACGGCCCTTGGTGGCCTTCGCCGCCGCGAAGGCAGCAAAGAGCTTGCGGAAATCGTGGCCGCCGCGCTTCAGCTTGTCGACGTCGCCGTCCGACATGTGGGAGACGAGCGCCTTCACCTCCTCGTCCTCACCGAAGAAGTGGGCGAGGTTGTAGGCGCCGTCCTTGGCGCCCAGCGTCTGGTACTTGCCGTCCACCGTGGCGGCGAAGCGGCGCAGGAGGGCGTGGTTGGTGTCGCGGGCGAAGATCGCGTCCCATTCCGAGCCCCACAGCACCTTGACGACGTTCCAGCCGGCCCCGCGGAAGACGCTCTCCAGCTCCTGGATGATCTGGCCGTTGCCGCGCACCGGCCCGTCGAGGCGCTGCAGGTTGCAGTTGATCACGAAGGTGACGTTGTCGAGCTTTTCGCGCGCCGCCAGCGTCAGGGCGCCGATCGATTCCGGCTCGTCCATCTCGCCGTCGCCGAACACGCCCCAGACGTGCTGGCCGGCGGTGTCGGCCAGCCCCCGGTCGCTCAGGTAGCGCATGAAGCGCGCCTGGTAGATCGCGTTCATCGGCCCGATGCCCATCGAGCCGGTCGGCACCTGCCAGAACTCGGGCATCAGCCAGGGATGCGGGTACGAGCACAGGCCCTCGCCGGCGATCTCCTGGCGGTAATGCTTCAGGTTGGTCTCGGAGAGCCGGCCCTCGAGGAAGGCGCGGGCATAGACGCCGGGCGCCGAGTGCGGCTGGAAGAACACGAGGTCGGCGCCGGCCCCGGAGGCGTCGCCGGCCTGGAAGAAGTGGTTGAAGCCGAGCTCGAAGATCTCGGCGGCGGACGCGTAGCTCGCGACGTGGCCGCCGAGCTCGCCGTAGGCCATGTTGGCCCGCACCACCATGGCGAGCGCGTTCCAGCGCATGATCGAGGTGATCCGCTCCTCGACCGCGAGGTCGCCCGGATAGGGCGGCTGCTTCTCGAGCGGGATGGTGTTGCGGTAGGGCGAGTAGGGTGGCGCCTCCTCGACGATGCCGATCTCCCGCGCCTTCTGCTCCAGCCGGTCGAGGAGGAAGCGCGCCCGGGCCGCGCCGCCGTGGCGCAGGACCGATTCGAGGGAGGCGAGCCAGTCCGCGGTCTCGGCCGGATCCGGATCGGCCACGCCGCGGGGACCCAGGATCGCTTGACCGGTCGAACGGTCGTTCTCGTTGACCGGCACGGCCGGGCTCGGCTTGGCGCTCGCGCTCATGGCGTCTCGTCTCCCATCGATGGCGCCAGGATAATTCCCCGGTCGCGGCAGAAGCTGCTTCGTTTGCCGCCTCCCGAGCCGATCGCGCAAAACATTTTCGCTTGAGCGGTCCGGTTCGGTCGTTCTTGCCGCAGGCGGGCGGCAAAGCGGCACCGTTGCCGATCGGTCCGTACGGGCCGGCGAGCCCGACCGGGTAGCGTCAATGGCACTTTTGTCCTAGCCTCCCGGGTGAAGTCGGACCGCAGGGGACCGGTGGTCCCGCCTGCGGCCGGACACGCTCGGGAGCCTCCGCGATGACCGCCAGCCTCCGTGAGACGCCCTTGCACGCGCTGCACGGGGAGGCCGGCGCCCGGATGGTGCCGTTCGCCGGCTACAGCATGCCGCTGCACTATCCCCTCGGGCTCCTGAAGGAGCACCTGCACACGCGCCGGGCCGCCGGCCTGTTCGACGTCTCGCATATGGGCCAGATCGCCGTGCGGGCCCGCTCCGGCGACCTCGGCGAGGCCGCCCGTGCCCTCGAGACCGTCCTGCCGATCGACGTCCTGGGCCTCGGCGCCGGCCGCCAGCGCTACGGTGTCCTGACGATGCCGGGCGGCGGCATCCTCGACGACCTGATGCTGGCCCACTTGGGCGACCACTACCTCCTGGTCGTCAACGCCGCCAACAAGGCGGCCGACCTCGCCCACCTCCTCGACGCGATCGGCACCGCCTGCACGGTCGAGCCGGTCGAGCGGGCCTTGCTCGCCCTCCAGGGCCCGGGGGCGGAAGCGGCCCTCGCCCGCCATCTGCCGGCGGTCGCCGGGATGCGCTTCATGGATGCACGCCCGATCGCGTTCGGCGGCGAGGCGGGCGCGGTCGTGCGCTCCGGCTATACCGGCGAGGACGGGTTCGAGGTCGCGCTGCCGGCCGCCTCCGCTGTGGCGCTCGCCCGGGCGCTGCTGGCCGAGCCGGAGGTGAAGCCGGTCGGCCTCGGCGCCCGCGATTCCCTGCGCCTCGAAGCCGGCCTGTGCCTGCACGGCTCGGATATCGGCCCCGAGACCTCGCCGGTCGAGGCCGGTCTCGCCTGGGCGATCCCGAAGGTGCGCCGCCGCGGCGGCGACCGGGCCGGCGGCTTCCCCGGTGCCGAGCGCATCCTGGCGGAGCTGGAGGAGGGACCGGCGCGGCTGCGGGTGGGGTTGAAGCCCGAGGGGCGGACCCCGGTGCGGGCCGGTGCGGCGCTCTACGCGGCGGCCGACGCCACCGAGGCGGCCGGCCGGGTGACCTCCGGCGGCTTCGGCCCGAGCCTGGACGGGCCGATCGCCATGGGGGTGCTGCCGCGCGCGCTGGCCGTGCCCGGCACGCAGGTCTTCGCCGAGGTGCGCGGCCAGCGCCTGCCCTGCGCGGTGGTGCCCCTGCCGTTCCGCCCTGCCGGCTTCAAGCGGTCCTGACACAAGGGAGTTCTCTCGATGCTGAAATACACCGACGAGCACGAGTGGCTCCGCCTGGAGGGCGATGTGGCGACGGTGGGGATCACCGACCATGCCGCCGGGCAGCTCGGCGACCTCGTCTTCATCGAGCTGCCGAAGGTCGGCGCCACCCTAACCAAGGGCGCCGCCGCCGCGGTGGTGGAATCGGTCAAGGCGGCCTCCGACGTCTACGCGCCGGTCGACGGCGAGGTGACCGAAATCAACGAGGCGGCGGTGGCGAGCCCGGAGAGCGTCGGCACGGACCCGCAAGGGGAGGGCTGGCTCTACCGCGTGCGCCTCTCGGACCCGTCGCAGCTCGACGGGCTGATGGACGAGGCGGCCTACCGGGCCTCCTTGGGCTGACATCCCGACGGGCGGGGCAGCGACCGGCTCCGCCTTCGCATCCCGAGCCGCCCCACGCGGCTCCGATCAGGGCGCGCCTCCCATGCCGATGGACAAGTACGATCCCTACGACTTCGCCAACCGCCGCCATATCGGCCCGTCGGTGGACGAGATCGCCCGGATGCTGGAGGTGGTCGGCTCTGAGAGCCTCGACGCCCTGATCGACGAGACCCTGCCGGCCGGCATCCGCCAGGCGGACGCGACCGAGTTCGGCGCCGCCCTGTCGGAGCGCCGGGCGATCGAGCGCCTGCGTGCCACCGCCAACAAGAACAGGCTCCTGACCTCGCTGATCGGCCAGGGCTATCACGGCACCACGATGCCGCGGGCGATCCAGCGCAACATCTTCGAGAACCCGGCCTGGTACACGGCCTATTCGCCCTACCAGCCCGAGATCAGCCAGGGCCGGCTCGAGGCCCTGCTCAACTTCCAGACGTGCGTCGGCGACCTGACCGGGCTCGACATCGCCAACGCCTCGCTCCTCGACGAGGCGACGGCCGCCGCCGAGGCGATGGGCATGGCGCGCCGGATCGCGACCGCCAAGTCCGATCCCTCAAAGCCCGACACCTTCTTCGTCGACGCGCAGTGCCTGCCCCAGACCATCGCGGTCCTGAAGACCCGGGCCGAGCCGTTCGGCTGGCGCATCGTCGTCGGCGATCCCTTCACCGACCTCGATCCCGCGGGCGTGTTCGGCGCGATCGTCCAGTATCCGGGCGTCGAGGGCGCGGCCCACGACTTCACCGACGTGTTCGCCAAGCTCCATGACGCGGGCGCCATCGCCGTGGTAGCAGCCGATCCGCTGGCGCTGACGCTGCTCAAACCCCCGGGCGAGATGGGCGCCGACATCGCGGTCGGCTCGATGCAGCGCTTCGGCGTGCCGATGGGCTATGGCGGGCCGCATGCCGCCTACATGGCGACCCGGGACGCCCACAAGCGGGCGCTGCCGGGCCGCATCGTCGGCGTCTCGGTCGATTCCCGCGGCAACCGCGCCTACCGGCTCTCGCTCCAGACCCGCGAGCAGCACATCCGGCGCGAGAAGGCGACCTCGAACATCTGCACCAGCCAGGTGCTGCTGGCGGTGATCGCCTCGATGTACGCGGTGTTCCATGGACCGCGCGGGCTCAAGGTGATCGCGATGCGGATCCACCGCGACGCGACCCGGCTCGCCGCGGGCCTGAACCGGCTCGGCTTCGAGACCCACCCGAATACCTTCTTCGACACGATCACCGTGACGGTAGGCCCGTTCCAGGGCGTGATCCTGAAGAATGCGGTGGCCAACGGGATCAACCTGCGGAAAGTGGGCACCGACCGGATCGGCATCACGGTCGACGAGCGCACGCGGCCCGACATCGTCGAGGCGGTGTGGCGCGCCTTCGGGGGCGACGCGCTCACGTATGACGAAGCCTGGCCCGCGCCGCGGCTGCCGGCCGGGCTGATGCGGACCTCCGAGTACCTGACCCACCCGATCTTCCACATGAACCGGGCCGAGAGCGAGATGACGCGCTACATGCGCCGCCTCGCCGACCGGGACCTCGCCCTCGACCGGGCGATGATCCCGCTCGGCTCCTGCACGATGAAGCTCAACGCCACCGCCGAGATGCTGCCGATCTCGTGGCCGGAATTCTCGGAGCTGCACCCCTTCGCGCCGAAGGACCAGGCCGAGGGCTATGCCGAGATGATCGCCGATCTCTCGCAAAAGCTCGCCGACATCACCGGCTACGCGGCGATCTCGATGCAGCCGAATTCCGGCGCGCAGGGCGAGTATGCCGGCCTGCTCGCGATCCGCGCCTATCACCTGTCGCGCGGGGAGGGGCACCGGACGATCTGCCTGATCCCGTCCTCGGCCCACGGCACCAATCCGGCCTCGGCGCAGATGTGCGGCATGACCGTGGTGGTGGTCGGGGCCGACCGCAACGGCAACGTCGACGTGGCCGATTTCCGTGCCAAGGCGGAGAAATACGGAAAAGACCTCGCCGCCTGCATGATCACCTACCCGTCCACCCACGGAGTGTTCGAGGAGGCGGTGCGGGAGATCTGCGACATCACCCACGCCCATGGGGCCCAAGTCTATCTCGACGGCGCCAACCTCAACGCGCTGGTCGGCCTCGCCCGGCCCGGCGACATCGGGGCGGATGTCAGCCACATCAACCTGCACAAGACCTTCTGCATCCCGCATGGCGGCGGCGGGCCCGGCATGGGGCCGATCGGCGTCAAGGCGCACCTGATCCCGTTCCTGCCCGGCCACGTCGAGACCGACGGGCGCGAATTCTCGGTCTCGGCCGCGCCCTACGGCTCGGCGGCGATCCTGCCGATCTCGTGGAGCTACTGCCTGCTGATGGGCGGGCGGGGGCTGACGCAGGCCACCCGGATCGCGATCCTCAACGCCAACTACATCGCCAAGCGCCTCGCCGGGGCCTACGAGGTCCTCTACACCGGCACGCACGGGCGCGTGGCGCACGAGTGCATCATCGATGCCCGCCCGCTGATGAAGAGCGCGGGCGTCAGCGTCGAGGACATCGCCAAGCGGCTGATCGATTGCGGCTTCCACCCGCCGACGATGAGCTGGCCGGTGGCCGGCACGCTGATGATCGAGCCGACCGAATCCGAGACCAAGGGCGAGATCGACCGCTTCTGCGACGCCATGCTGGCGATCCGGGACGAGATCCGGGCGATCGAGGAGGGCCGGATGGACCGGGCCGACAACCCGCTCAAGAACGCGCCCCACACGGTCGAGGACCTGATCGGCCCCTGGGAGCGGCCCTATTCCCGCGAGGCCGCCTGCTTCCCGGCCGGCGCCTTCCGGGTCGACAAGTACTGGCCGCCGGTCAACCGGGTGGACAACGCATACGGCGACCGAAACCTTGTCTGCGCGTGTCCGCCGGTGGAGAGCTATGTGAGGGCGGCGGAGTAGGACGCCAGCGGCGCCCGATCGCGATCGGGCGCCGCTCACTTTTTGACTTGGATATATATAATATTTGTGCGATTTTACAGGACCTAGCTGATCTTTGTTGGGTTCCCAGATGCTTGAAAATTGGGATGCGACACGGCGAAAATGGATTTTATACACATCTCGGGAAGTCATAGTGCCGATTGTGAGAAATATTCATTTGAGAAAATTCCAAAAGATATATTTCTAGATACTAACGTGATAAATATCATTGTAAAATATCCATATCAAATATTTGAACATGAATACATCCCGATAGACATTCCTGTCTCGCGAGCGAAAGAAATTGAAGCATTGATGCATATTTTCTATGTGGGACAGCGTGCGGGCTGGCATATATCTACATCTGAGAAAATACTTGAAGAAACAAATCAAACACCAGACTTTGATCTAAAACATGATCTCTCCGAGTACGCGCATGGGCTGATCGATTTTTATTCCGTCGACAGGAGCCATAGTCGTAGCCTCGGACGACGGATATCGGACTCATCGATTTGCTCGGCTCTTCCCGATCCGAGTGATCGCGAATTGCTAGGTAATGCGATTGGACTAGGATGCGATGTATTCTGTACGTGTGATCACAAGACAATTATCAGCAAGAGAGGTTTTTTACCAAAATTACCATTGCGAATTTTAAGTCCGATTGAGTGGTGGTACCATATAAAACCGTGGGCAGGCCTTTGGTGTTGACAATACAATATCATAAAAAATATTCAACATGAAGTTCATCTAATTTATCGTAGAATCCATCTCTATCTGTTCAAAAAAAAATAAAACGCGGGATCCCCTCTCCCGTGTGGGAGAGGGGTAGGGGTGAGGGTGGAGACGGTTCAGAATTAAGCTCAGACAGTTGAGCTGCCAGCACGACGCTTCGAGCTTTACACGGAAGCGTGTCACCCTCACCCCCGGCCCCTCTCCCACACGGGAGAGGGGGGACGCGCTTTATCATTATTCGGATGGATCAAGCGGACATGGTATCGTAAGCGGCAATTCATAATTTTCGATATCGCACATCTTCAGTCGAGATAGACATGATCCTGTTGATCAAAGGCTCTGATGTCGACGCCCTCGCCCAGGAGCCGAGCTCCCTCAAGCGCGCGACTGAGACGGAAGCAATGCGACAAGACCTACGCTGCGCGCTCGAACGTGATAAGGACAATCTCGTCACTCAATCGACAACATTTGCGCGCGAGCTGCGGGAGATGGCCGGCCCGAACCCGCAGCCCGTCAATCAGGCCTTCCTTGATGATCTTTACGGGGACCCGTGAGTGGCGTTCGCCGACGAACGCCTCACCCCGCCTCCCCCAGATAATCCCGCCAGATCGCCTTCTCCCCCATGCCCGCCGTGAAGGTCGCATGGGCCGCCAGCTCGGCCTCGGTGAGCCGGCTGCGGGTCGGGCGCGGGCCGTGCGCGACGGGGGCGGCGCGCAGGGACGGACCGGCCGGGCCGGCATTGCCCTCCACCGTCAGCCCGAGCGTCGTCTGCTTGCCGCCGAGCAACTCGATATAGACCTCGGCGAGGATCTGCGAATCGAGGAGCGCGCCGTGCTTGGTGCGGCGGGAATTGTCGATGCCGTAGCGCGAGCAGAGCGCATCGAGGTTGTTGGCCGCACCCGGATGCTTGCGGCGGGCGAGCGCCAGGGTGTCGACGACGCTCGCCAGCTCGATCGGCGGCGGCGCCTCGTCGCCCAGCCGCGCGTATTCGGCGTTGAGGAAGCCGACGTCGAAGGCGGCGTTGTGGATCACGAGCGTCGCGTCGCCGCAGAACTCCAGGAAGTCGGGCAGGATCTGCGCGAAGAGCGGCTTGTCGGAGAGAAACGCGTCCGAGAGGCCGTGGACCCGGAACGCGCCCTCCGACACCGCCCGCTGCGGGTTGATGTAACGGTGGAACTCGCGCCCCGACGGGATGTGGTTGAGGAGCTCGATGCAGCCGATCTCGATCAGCCGGTCGGTCTTGGCCTCGGTGCCGGTGGTCTCGGTGTCGAGGACGATCTCGCGCAGCATCGTGCGGTTCCCCTGTGAGCTGGTTATCGACCGGTGTAGCGAGGAAGCGTTAACCGGCCCGCCGCGCCGCCGCCGCGGCGATCACCGCGTCCACCTGCGCCTCGGCGTGGGGGAACCCGCGGTCGGTCTCGATCAGGTAGTCGGCGCGCCGGCGCTTCTCGGCGTCGGGCATCTGCTTGGCGAGGATCTGCGCGAAGGCCGCCTCGGTCATGCCGGGGCGGGCCAGCACCCGGGCGCGCTGCACCTCGGCCGGGGCGGTGACCACCGCGACGGCGTCGCAATGGCGCTCGCCGCCGGTCTCGAACAGGAGCGGCACGTCGAGCACCACGAGGGGCGCCGCCGCGTGCGTGGCGAGAAACGCGTCCCGGGCCGCGCCCACCAGGGGGTGGACCAGGGATTCGAGGTGGCGCAGGCGCTGGGCGTCGCCCAGCACGGCGTCGCGCAACGCCGCGCGATCGACCGACCCGTCGGCGCCGAGCGTCCCGGGGAACGCGTCGCCGATCGCGACGGCGGCGGCCCCGCCCGGTCCATAGAGGGCGTGCACGCAGGCATCGGCGTCGTGGACCGGCACGCCGCGCGCGCGGAATATCGCCGCGGTGGCGCTCTTGCCCATCCCGATCGAGCCGGTGAGGCCGAGGACGAAGGGCCGGCTCATCCGTGGCTCTCCAGATCGGCGACGATGCGGGCGCGCAGGGCGGGAGTCACGCAAGGCGTCGTGCCGAACCAGTGGCGAAAGCCCGGCACCGCCTGGTGCAGCAGCATGCCGAGCCCGTCGACCGCCGGCAGCCCGCGGGCCCGGGCGGCAGCGAGCAGCGGGGTCTCCAGCGGCACGTAGACGATGTCCGACACCGCGGCCTGTGCCGGCAGCGGCGCGAGGTCGAGGACGAGCGGATCCTGCCCGGCCATGCCGAGCGCCGTGGTGTTGACGAGGAGCCCGGTCTCCGCGAGCAGCGAGGGCACCGCATCCCAGGACGAAGCCGTGATCCGGGCGGGATCGAGGGCGGTCAGACCCTCGGCCCGCTCGGCGCTGCGGTTGGCGACGATCAGCCGGTCGAGGCCGCGTTCGAGGAGACCGACCAGGATCGCCCGGGCCGCCCCGCCGGCGCCGAGCACCAGGGCGGCGCGCCCGTTCGCGACGCCCGTCGCCTCCGGCCAGCCGGCACCCAGGCTGGCATCGAGATGGGCGAGGAAGCCCGGCGCGTCGGTGTTGTCGCCGTGGAGGCGCCCGCCCTCGAACCACAGGGTGTTGACGGCGCCGATCCGCTCGGCCCGGGGCGTCAGTTCCTCGGCGAGGCGGAACGCCGCCTCCTTGTGGGGGATCGTGACGTTGCCGCCGACGAAGCCCGCCGCGTGCAGGGATCGGACGAACTCCGGAAAGGCGTCGGGATGGACGTCGACGCGCTCGTAGGTCCCGGGCAGGCCGTGCTCGGCGAGCCAGTGGCCGTGGATCAGCGGCGAGCGGGAATGGGCGATCGGGTGGCCCACCACGAAGGCTCGGGGGTGCGGGGTCGTCATCGCGACATCAGTCTCAGGCGGTTCGAGTGCTTTTCGCAGTTGTCCGATCCTCAACCTCATCCTGAGGTGTCAGCCGATTGAAAGTCGGCTGACCTCGAAGGAGGGCTCCAGGGATCGCAGAGCCTTCAGGAGCCCTCCTTCGAGGTCAGTCCATCGTTGATGGACTGACACCTCAGGATGAGGTCGCGGGTGGGATGAAGGGAACAGGTGTCACGCTACGGCCCTGCCTCCGACATGTGTCCTCAGAACGCCAGCAACCTCCGCCCGCGCAACCGCGCGAGCAGCGGCAGCAGCGGCAGGCCCAGGATGGTCGAGTGGTCGCCCTCGATGCGGTCGAACAGGTGGATGCCGACGCCCTCGAGCTGGTAGGCGCCGACGCTGCCGGTCACCGAAGGCCCGGCGGCGTCGAGGTAGGCTTTGATCCCCGCCTCGTCGAGCGGCCGCATCGTGAGCCGCGCGGTGACGACGAAGATTTCGGCCACCGCGCCGTCGACCGCGAGCGCCACGGCGGAGTGGAGCGCGTGGGTGCGCCCCTGCAGCCGCGCGAGATGGGCGGCGGCGCCCGCCCGGTCGGCGGGCTTGTGGAAGACCGTGCCGTCGAGGTCGAGCACCTGGTCGGCGCCGACCACTACCCGGTCGGGCGACAGGCCCGCAACGGCCGCCGCCTTGGCGGAGGCCAGGCGCTCGGCGAGGTTTTGGGGAGAGAGGCCGGCGGCCTGCGCCTCGACGGCGCGCTCGTCGACGCCCGGGGCCCGGGTCTCGACAGTCAGCCCGGCGGATTCGAGCAGCGCGCGCCGGGTCGGGCTCGTCGAGGCGAGGAGGAGCGGCGCGGGCCCGCGCCAGAGCGTGGAAGCGTGCGGCATCGGATCAGTCGGCGATGAACTTGAGCCGGTGCTCGCGGTAGTAGTCGACGATCGCCGCGGCGGTCTCCTCGATCGAGCGCCGGGTGACGTCGATCACCGGCCAGCGGTTGCGGGCGAAGAGCCGGCGCGAGGAGGCGATCTCGTTCGCCACCGCGTCGCGGTCGACGTAGGAGGACGAATCGTCGGCCTTGAGGCTGAGAAGGCGGTTCTGGCGGATCTGCACGATCCGCTCCGGCGAGGCGATCAGCCCGACGATGAGCGGCTGGCGCAGGGTCTCGAGGATCGCCGGCGGCGGCACGCCCGGGATGAGCGGGATGTTGGTGGTCTTCAAGCCCCGGTTGGCGAGGTAGATCGCCGTCGGCGTCTTCGAGGTGCGGCTCACCCCGAGCAGGATCACGTCCGCCTCGTTGAGGTCGTGCGGCAGGTTGCCGTCGTCGTGGGCGAGCGTGAAGTTCATCGCGTCGATGCGCTTGAAGTACTCCGCGTTCAGCATGTGCTGCGCGCCCGGCCGCGCCGTCGAGTGGGTGCCGAGATAGGATTGCAGCAGCTGGTGCACCGGCTCCAGCACCGAGAGCAGCGGCGAGCCGGTGGCCCGGCAGGCCTCCTCCAGCCGCTCGGTGAGCTCGCGCCCGACCAGGGTGTAGAGCACGATGCCGGGGGCCTGCTCGATCTCGTTGATCACCCGCTCGAGCTGGGTGCCCGAGCGCACCAGGGGGTAGACGTGCTCGATCGCCGAGACCCCCTCGTACTGCGCGGCGGCCGCGCGGCCGACGTTGATCAGGGTCTCGCCGGTGGAATCCGACACGAGATGGAGGTGGAAGTAGCTGCGGACCACGCGGGCTCCCCGGGCTCGCCGCGGGCGCGGCAGACACCAAGACTCCGAGGCTCGGTGCGTCGTCCACCGATCGGCGGCGCGGAGTCGATGAGTGTGGATAATGCGCCGACGAAGCGAGGTCCAGGCAGGAGGCCTGTGGGTTAACGGCCTCGCGCCTCAACAGGCCGGGCGTTAACACTCGTGGCGGACCTCCCGTGGGAGAATCCGGGACGTGGACCCGCCGATCCGAGTCCGACGGGGGTCAAACCCCTCGTGACTCTCGCGATCCTTCGACAATGGAGCAAATCTGTTAAAGGCCTCTTAACGCACCGGCGGTGGGGACGGGCTGTGGACGGGGCTGGAGCCCCGCGATGCCTGCCCCCAATAGAAAAAACAGATTCCTAGAATCTCTCTTTTCTTTTCAGAGGCCTGGGTGGGGATGGGCATCGCCCGGGGTCGCGACGACGCGTCGGGCTGGCGCCGGAGTGCGGTTCTCGGCATAGGGAGACCGGCCGCCGGCGTGGCGGCAGACGGTTTTCGGGGGGACGGGGAATGAGCGGGACCGCGGGAGCCGGGAAGGAAGCCGCCGAGCGGCCGATCCTGCGGGTGCTGAACGGCGAGGCGCTCTCGCCCCCGCCGGCCTGGATGATGCGCCAGGCCGGGCGCTACCTGCCGGAGTACCGGGCGGTGCGGGCCGAGGCCGGCTCGTTCCTCGACCTCTGCTACAACCCCGACTTCGCCACCGAGGTCACCCTGCAGCCGATCCGCCGTTTCGGCTTCGAGGCGTCGATCCTGTTCTCCGACATCCTGGTGGTGCCCCACGCGCTCGGCCAGGACGTGCGCTTCGTGGAGGGGGAAGGCCCCCGCCTCGACCCGATGGCCGGCCGGGCCGAGTTCGACGCGCTGATCGAGGCGGGCGACCCGCGGGTCATACGCCACCTGGCGCCCGTCTTCGAGACCGTCGGCCGCCTGCGGGCGGAGCTGCCGTCCGAGACGACGCTGCTCGGCTTCTGCGGCGCGCCCTGGACGGTGGCGAGCTACATGATCGGCGGGCGCGGCACGCCGGACCTGGCGCCCGCCCGCGCCCTCGCCGCCCGCGACCCCGCCCTCCTCGACGCCCTGATCGACCGGCTGGTCGCGGTCTCGACCGAGTACCTGGTGCGTCAGTTCGAGGCCGGCGCCGACGCGGTGCAGATCTTCGAGAGCCATGCCGGCAGCCTACCGGACGTGCCGGCGGGCGAGGCCGGCGACGCGCTGTCGCGCTGGAGCTTCCAGCCGATCGCCCGGATCGTGTCCGGCATCCGCGGCCGGGTGCCGGGCGCCAGGATCATCGTCTTCGCCCGCGGCTCGGGGCTCGACGGCCACGCCCGGGTGGCGGAGGAGACCGGCGCCGACGCAGTCGGGGTCGACTGGGCGGTGGATCTGGGCGCCTTGCGGGCCCGCCTGCCGGCCTCGGTGGTCACGCAGGGCAATCTCCACCCCGAGACCCTGATCGCCGGCGGCGCGGCGCTCGACGCCGCCGTGGACGCCATCCTGGAGGCCACCGCCGGCACGCCCCACATCTTCAACCTCGGCCACGGCATCACCCCGCAGACGCCGATCCCCCATGTCGAGCGGATGCTGGCGCGGTTGCGGCGGTGAGGGGATGACCCACCACGAGAACCCTCCCCGCTCTGTCGCAGAGCTGTCCGGGGAAAAGAATGGCACGGGTTTCCCCCTCCCCCCTCTGCGGGGGAGGGTGCCCGGCGGAGCCGGGCGGGAGAGGGGCAGCGCGACGCCGATCCAGGGACCGCCCGTCAGAACGGTTCAGTTTTATCTGGAGGCGGCATCCCCTCTCCCGGCCCCTGCTGACGCAGGAGCCACCCTCCCACGCAGCGGGGGAGGGACTAACCTGTGCCATTTTTCCCCGGACAGCCCTGCCTCTGCGGGGGAGGGTGGCCGCCGGAGCAGGCGCAGCGGGACGCAGTCCCGCCGAGAGGAGCAGCCCGACGCTCATCCAGAGGGCGCCCTCACTGCGGGCGCGACATTTCCGGAAGCGTGGTTCCCCTCTCCCGACCTCTGCTGACGCAGAGGCCACCCTCCCCCGCAGAGGGGGGAGGGTTATGGCGCGGTGCCCACATCCCTCGATCCAAGATTTCAGTTCAGTCTTAATCCCCCGCGAGGAACCACCCCACCGTGTATCTCTGGATCAAGGCCGCCCACATCGTCTCGCTCATCGCCTGGATGGCGGCGATGCTCTACCTGCCGCGGCTGTTCGTCTATCACGCCGCGCTGCCGGCAGGCTCGGCGACGGCCGAGACCTTCAAGGTGATGGAGCGGCGCCTCGCCAAGGCGATCATGCTGCCGGGCATGATCGCCACCTGGATCTTCGGCATCGCCCTCATGGTGATGAGCGAGGCCTATACCCAGGGCTGGATGCACGCCAAGCTCGCCCTGGTGCTGGCGATGAGCGGCATCCACGGCTGGCTGTCGCGGATGGTCAAGGACTTCGCCGCCGACCGGAACGTCCGCAGCCCCAAATTCTACCGGGTGCTCAACGAGGTGCCGACGCTCCTGCTGATCCTGATCGTGATCCTGGTGGTGGTGAAGCCGTTCTGAGGGAGCCCGTGATGGCCGGCATCGAGACGCAGACCCTCTCCTTCACCCTGGCCGGGCGCGCCCTGACCCTGCCGGTGGACCGGATCGGCGAGGGACCGCCGGCCCTGCTGCTGCCGGCCCTGTCCTCGATCTCGACCCGCGAGGAGATGCGGCCCCTGGCGACGCGGCTCGCCGCCCGCCACGCTTGCCTGGTGCCGGACTGGCCCGGCTTCGGCGCGCAACCGCGTTCCCGGGTGCCGCTCGCCCCCGACACGCTGCACGCCTTCCTCGACGCGCTCCTGGCGCCGCATGGTGGCGCATGGCAAGCGCCCGGCCCCTACGCGCTCGGGATCGCGGCCGGCCACGCCGCCGGCTACCTTCTCGCCGCGGCGGCCCGGCATCCGGGCGCCTTTTCCCGGCTGATCCTGGTGGCGCCGACCTGGCGCGGCCCGCTGCCGACCGCGATGGGCGAGGAGCGCCGGCCGCTCTTCGAGCGCCTGCGCCGCGCCGTCGAGGCGCCGGTCGTCGGCAACCTGCTCTACCGGATCAACGTCAGCACGCCGATCGTGTCGCGGATGATGCAGGCCCACGTCTATGCCGACCGGGCCCGGGTCACCCCGGCGCTGCTGGCCGAGAAACGGCGGGTGACGCACCAGCCCCGCGCCCGCTTCGGCACCGCCGCCTTCGTCACCGGCGGCCTCGACCCGGTGCGGACCCGCGCCGAGTTCCACGCCCTGTTCGGCCCCGGCCTGCCACCGGTGACGATGCTCCACCCCAGGGGCGCCCCGCGCCGCTCGGGCGCCGAGATGACGGCGCTCGCCGAGGCCGGCCTCGTGCGCAGCGTCGCGATCCCCGGTGCGCTCGCCGCCCACGAGGAATGCCCCGAGGCGGTCGCGGCCGCGATCCTCGGCGCCGCGGCGTGAGGACGCGGCGGGCGCTCCTCGCGGGGGCGCGCCTCCTCTCCGCGGCGCTTGTGCTCTCCGCCGCTTCGCTCGGCCGGGCCACGGCCGAGCCTGCGCCCCGGCCCTACCTCGCCGACGGCGCCCTCGACGCCGCGGCGATCCTGCCTCCGCCGCCGAAGCCCGGCAGCGCCGCGCACGCCGCCGACGCGGCAACCTACGCCGCGACCCGGGCGCTCGCCGGCACCCCGCGCTGGGCGCTTGCCACCGCCGACATCCCCTCGGGCATCGCCGCGCTCCTCGGCCACTTCTCCTGCCCCGCCGGCCGCCGCCTCGACCCCGCCCGGCTGCCGGTCCTGGCCGGTCTCCTCGCCCGTGTCCGCCGCGACGTGGTGACGGTGGTGCGCGACGCCAAGGCGCATTTCGCCCGCCCGCGGCCGCATCTCGGCAACGACGCGCTCCTCTGCGGCCCGCGCAGCCGGGCCCTCGACGAGAGCCTCGCCTACCCGTCCGGCCACGCCACCGAGGGCTGGACCTTCGGCCTCGTGCTGGCCGCCCTGATGCCGGACCGCGCCGCCCCGGTCCTGGCCCGCGCCCGGGTCTACGGCGAGAGCCGGATCGTCTGCGGGGTGCATTGGGCGAGCGACGTCGAGGCCGGCCGCCTCGCCGGCAGCGCCCTGTTCGCGACGCTGATCGGCGATGCGGCGTTCCGGGTCGACCTCGAGCGGGCCCGGGGCGAATTCGTCGACGCGGCGACGGTCCCGCCCGATCCGGCCTACTGCGCCCGCGAGGCCGCAGCGTCGTCGTCTCCCTGACGGCGGTCCCGCCCTGCCGCTGAGCGTCCTTCGGGCCGGGGAGCGCGCCGCCGGTCACGACGCCGGATCCTCCTGAACGAGAACAGCCCCCGACCGGGTGACGGTCGGGGGCTGTTCTCGCAGCGACGTTCGCGCGTGCGTCACGCCGCGTTGCGCTTCGCCTTCTTCGCCCGCCGGCCCAGGATGTTGAGGAGCTCGACGCCGGCCGAGAACGCCATGGCGGTGTAGACGTAGCCCTTCGGCACGTGGGCCCCGAAGCCTTCCGCGATCAGCGTCATGCCGATCATGATCAGGAAGCCCAGCGCCAGCATCACCACCGTCGGGTTGGTGGCGATGAAGCGCGACAGGGGATCGGCGGCCACCAGCATCACGGTCACCGCGGCGAGAACCGCGATCACCATGATCGGGACGTGCTCGGTCATGCCGACCGCCGTGATGATGCTGTCGATCGAGAACACGAGGTCGAGGACCAGGATCTGGCCGATCGCCGCGGCGTAGCCCAGCGAGGCCCCGCCGCCGGTCTTCTCCCCGGGATCGGGATCGAGGCTGTGGTGGATCTCCTTGGTGGCCTTCCAGAGCAGAAAAAGGCCGCCGGCGATCAGGATCATGTCGCGCCAGGACAGGCCCTTGCCGAAGATCTCGAACACCGGCTGGGTCAGGTGGACGATGTAGGCGACGGTGCCGAGCAGGGCGAGGCGCAGGATCAGCGCGAGCCCGATGCCGATGCGCCGGGCCCGCGATTGCTGCGCCACCGGCAGCTTGTTGGTGATGATCGAGATGAAGATCAGGTTGTCGATGCCGAGCACGACCTCCATGACGACGAGGGTCGCGAGGGCGGCCCACGCCGTCGGGTCGGCGGCGAGCTGAACGAGGGACTCCACGGCGAGATCCTCTCTACGGGAAGATCGAGGGGCGGCCCGCCGGCGCCGCGGGCGGCGGGGCATGGACCTGGACGGCTTGTCGCAGAACCCGCACGTGGGCGGGGGTGTAGGTCGTCAATTCGCCGTCGGTGTTGACCGGGCGCGGCTTCTTGGTGCGCAGCACCACCTCGGTGGTCTGGAAGGCGCGCACGTCGGCGGCTTTGCCTTGCGTGCCCCTGCGCAGGGCCGGCAGCAGCGCCAGCAGCCGCCACCAATGGGCGACCTCGAGGCTGTAGAAGTTGAGCAGGCCGTCGTCGACGGTGGCGTTCTCCTCCACCGTCATGCCGCCGCCGTAGTGGCGGCCGTTGCCGACCGAGACCTGGATCGTGCGCACGGTCTCCACCGTGCCGTCGTGCTCGATGTAGACCGTGAACGGCCGCGAACGGCGCAGCAGCCGGAACGCCGCGACCGCGTAGCCGACGGTGCCGAGGCGGCGCTTGAGGTCGGCCGTCAGCTCGCCGGCGAGGTCGGCCGAGAAGCCGATGCTGGCGACGTTGAAGAAGTAGTGGCCGTTGACGCAGCCGAGGTCGATCGGCCGGGCCGGCACGGAGGCGATCACCTCCGCGGCCTCCAGCGGGTCGGCCGGCAGGCCGAGGCTGCGGGCGAGGTCGTTGGCGGTGCCGAGCGGCAGGATGCCCAGCGGCAGCTGCGCCTCGGCGAGCGCCTGGGCGGCGGCGTTGAGGGTGCCGTCGCCTCCCCCCAGGATCACCATGTCGCAGGTGGCCGCGTGGGCGTGGATCAGCGCCTTGCAATCGGTCTCGCCCGGCGGGGGCTCCACCGGCTCGATGCCGCCGCGGCGCAGCACGCCCTTCACGGCCTCGAGATCGAGCCCGCCGTTGCGGGCCTTCGTGTTGACGACGAGCAGGGCCCGCCGGGTCGCCTCAGCGCCGGACATCGGCGCCTCCCGCGACGGGACCGGGATGGGCGGGGGGAACGACGCGCATGAATGCGGGCCCTCCAGTGCGATCGTGCCGCGTCAGCACAAAGGCAGAGAAGGGGTCCGACATCGCGGTCGACGCCTCGAACCGCCAGAGGGGCCCGGACCCGGGGAGCCCTTCAGGTGGGGTCGCGGCTGCGCTTGGCAAGAGCTGCATTTGGTAAGGGCTGCGCGCTCGGGCTGCACGCTCGCACGGGCGCCGCAGGCTCGGCGAGCATGCCACCGGGCCGGGAGGAGCGCCCTTCGCGCGGGACGCCGGCCCGATCCGCGGTGGTCCCGGGACCCGCGCGGGGATGTGGGCAGCGTGGGTAGCGGGGAGGGCGCAGCGTCCGCAATGGAACCGTAACCGCGGCGACGAACGTTCACCGTTCTGACCCTGGTCCTCCCCCGGTGCCGCCCCCATGCTCGGTCCCTTCCGGCCTCTCCCCACCCGCCCCGCGGCCGCCCTGCTCGGGCTCGGCGCGAGCCTCCTGATGGTGCCCGCCGCCCTGGCGCAGGGCTGGGTCGATCCGCCCGCCCGCGCCGGCGCGGGGCCCGCCCCCGCGCCGAAGGTCGAGCCCGGCCCCCGGGTCGAGGCGCCGCCCGCCAAGGTCCAGGCCAAGGCCCAGCCGACCGCGCCGCGCCGGCTCGCCGAGGAGGCGCACCGGCCGGCCCGCAGCGGGCTCCACGCGGCCACCGAGGCCAGGCGCGCCGCGCGCCTCGCCCGGACCGAGCGGCCGCTGCCGGTCCAGATTCCCGCGCCCGCCCCGGTCGCCGTCTCGGACGGTCAGATGCGCGACTGGGCGGTGGCCTCGCAACGCCTCGCGCGCGACTACCTGGCGTCGATCTCGGGGCCCAACGGCACGACGCTCGCGGACGCGCCGGGCTTCTACGGCAATCAGGTCGTCTTCCACGGCCGCACGATGAGCGTGGCGAGCCTGATGTCCGAGAAGCGCCGCTTCGTGCAGCGCTGGCCGGAGCGGCGCTACCGGCCGCGGCCGGATTCCCTGCGCACCGCTTGCAGCGCCGGCCTCGCCCTGTGCCAGGTGCGGGCCACGGTCGACTTCTCGGCCTTCAGCCCCGCCCGCGGCGTGCGCTCGCAGGGCACCGTCGACCTCGAGCTCGCCGTCAGCCTGGCGGGCGGGCGGCCGGTGATCGTGTCGGAGAACAGCCGGGTCGTGCGCCGCGAGGCCGTGGCGAGCCGCGACTGAGCGTATCTCGCAACTTCCCGATCGTGGCCGCTGCCCGACGGGCGCCGCGGGCGAGACAACAAGCGCGGCCGCCCTGTGACAGGACGCCGTTCGGCACCTACATGAGGGGCGGCCCGGACGACGGGGGCGGCTCGGGACCCCCGCTGCCGGGACGATGGGACGTGATGCGGACATGACCACGCGTGAGCAGTTGCAGGCGCTGATCCGGGCGGAGATCGACCGTCAGCGTCCCGTCGCGGTGGCCCGTCGCACCCTCGAGCTCCTGGTCGAAGCGGCGATCCGGCGCCTCGACGCCCCGCCCGGCTACCAGGTCGTCGACCGCGACGGGCGCCCGCGCACCCGAACCGCGGCCGGCGAGGTGCAGCCCCTGACCCTCGGCGACCTCGTCGACGAGCTGCGCCGCCAGCACCCGACCCTCTTCCTGCCACCCGCCGCGCCCGGCCCTGCCGCCTCGACGCCGGCCGCGCGGGACTGGATCGTCGTCGATCCCGCGCCCCGGCCGGGCACGCCCGCCCCCGCCCGGCCCGACCGGACGGCGCGGCTGAAGGAGACCGTCCGGGGTCTCGGGGCGCGCCTGCGCCGTCCGCCCCCGGAGCCCGCTCCGCCCGAGGCGGCCGCGCTCCCGGTCGCCCCGCCCCCGCCGGGCGCGGGGCTGAAGCCCGGCCTCGCGCGGCGCCAGCCGGTGCCCGGCCGGGGAGCGGCCCGGCGCCCGCTCTACGCCGCCCTCGGGGCGCTCGTGCTGCTCGGCGGCGCCTACGCGGCGTTGCGCAATCCCGAGCCGGCCGCCGACCGGGCCGCGATCGCCCGGGCACAGGGACAGGCCGCGACCCGCACGGCCGAGGCCCGGCCGCCGGCGCGGCCCGACGAGCCCAGGAGCGCCGACAGGACTGGCGCCGACAGGACGGTCGCCGACAAGGCCCCCGAGACGAAGCCCGTGGAATCCAGGCCGTCCGAGAAGGCGGGAGAGCCCAAATCCGCCGAGGCGCGACCCGGCGGCAAGCGCGAGCCGGTCGAGACCGGCGCGGTGGCGGACGGCCCGGTCGCCGGCGTCGCCGAGGTGGTCGACACCGCGACCCTGCGCCTCGGCGGCCGGACCCTGCGCCTCTCCGGCGTCGAGGCCGCCCGGGGCGCCCAGGCGAGCGACCTCTCGGGCTACCTCGCCGGTCGTCCGGTCAACTGCCAGCCCAACCCGGGCCGTACGGCCTGGATCTGCACGGTCGACGGTCACGACCTCTCGGAGGTGGTCCTCTACAACGGCGGCGGCCGCGCCACCCCCGAGGCGACGGCGGACCTCGTCGACGCCGAGCGTCACGCCCGCACGGCCCGGCTCGGCATCTGGGCGAGGCCCTGAGGCGGGTCTCCGCAAGCGGGTTCGGCGCCCCTCCGCCCGGGTCCCCACTCTTACCGCGGACTTAAGAATACGTCGTCACCCTTCCCCACGGGATTGACGCATCCGCCGGGACGCGGCCTGATCCGCGCAAGGCCGGGCCATCGAAGCACCGGCGCGGCGGAGGGGACGCAGCGGATGGCGCGAGGCGCTGAGCAGGCGGTGGCGCGGGGAACCGTCGGGGCAATGCCCCCGATGCCCGATGACGCGGGGCGCGCGCGGCTCCATGCCCTCCGGACCGGCCTGGAGGCGGGCCTGATCGGCTCGGCCGGCCTCGTCGAGCGGCTGCTGATCGGACTCCTCACCGGCGGCCACCTCTTGATCGAGGGCGCGCCGGGCCTCGCCAAGACCCGGGCGGTCAAGCGTCTCGCCGACGGGCTCGACACGGGTTTCGCCCGCATCCAGTGCACCCCCGACCTGATGCCCGCGGACCTCACCGGCACCACGGTCTGGCGGCCCGACGGCGGGCGGTTCGAGTTCCTGGCCGGCCCCCTGTTCCACTCCCTGGTGCTGGTCGACGAGGTCAACCGCGCGCCCCCCAAGGTGCAGTCGGCGCTCTTGGAGGCGATGGCCGAGCGCCAGGTCACGGTGGCGGGCACCACCCACGCCCTGCCCGACCCCTTCATGGTGGTGGCGACCCAGAACCCGATCGAGCATGCCGGTACCTTCCCGCTGCCGGAAGCACAGCTCGACCGGTTCCTGCTCCACGTCGTGGTCGAGATGCCGGACGAGGCGTCCGAGCGCCGCATCCTCGACCTCGTCGAGGGCGAGATGACCGAGGACGTCGCGCCGATGCCGGTGCGGCTCACCGCGGAGGAGCTGCGCGCCGCCCGCGCGGCCGCGCTCAAGACCCACGTCTCGCCGGCGCTCAAGGACTTTCTCGTCCGCCTCGTCGCCGCCACCCGGGGCGGGCCGGCGGCGGCGGACCTGCGCGGCGCCATCGAGCATCCGGTCTCGCCCCGTGGCACCCTGGCGCTGATGCTCGCCGGCAAGGCGCGGGCCTACCTGCACGGGCGCGACCACGTCACCCCGGACGACGTGGTGGCGCTCGCCCCCGACGCGCTCGCCCACCGCCTCGCCCTCACCTGGCGGGCCGCCGCCGAGGGCCAGACCACCCGGGCGCTCGTCGCCGCCCTGCTCGACCGGGTGCACCCGCTCTGAGGATCGTCCCGACCGTGGCACGGCCGCTTCCCGGTTCCGACCCGCTCAAGGCCCCGGGCGTCGCCCTCGAGGCCGCCGCCCTGATGGGCCTGCGCCACCTCGCCCGCCGCGGCGCCGGCACGGCGACCCGGGTCCGCGCGGGCCTGCCCGGCGGCCTCGTCACCCGGCGGCGCGGGCGGGGCACCGAGCCCGACGACGTGCGTCCCTTCGCCGAGGGCGACGACGTGCGCCACATCGACCGCAACGTCACCGCCCGCACCGGCTCGCTCCATGTCCGCACCCACCACGAGGAGCGCGACCGGGCCGTGGTGCTGGTGGCGGATTTCCGGCCCTCGATGCTGGTCGGCACCCGCCGGGCCCTGCGCTCGGTCGCCGCCGCCGAGGCGCTGGTGCTGCTCGGCTGGCGCATCGTCGGCGATGGCGGCCGGGTCGGGCTCTGCGTCGCCGCCCCCGAGCCCGCCGCCCTGCCGCCCGCCGGCGGCGGGCGCGGCATGGCGGCCCTGTGCCAGGCCCTGGCGCGGGCCCACGAGAGCGCGCTCCTCGGCCCGCCGGACCCCGATCCGCCGCTCGGCCCCGTGCTGGAGCGGGCCCGCGCCCTGCTGCCGGCGGGCGGGCACCTCGTGCTCGCGAGCGCCCTCGACGCGCCGGGCGAGGGTTTCGCCGAGGTGCTCGCGGTCCTGGCCGAGCGGATCGCCGTGAGCCTGATCCTGGTGAGCGACCCGTTCGAGCGCGCGGCCCCGCCCGGCCTCTATCCCTACGCCACCCCGGACGGCCGGCGCGGCACCGCGCGGCCCGCCAAGGAGCCGGCGAAGGGGCCCGCCAAGGGACCCGCCAAGGCGCGGCCGGCGCCGGAGGAGCGCGTCGCGCCCTATACCCGCCTCGGCGTCGCGACCCTGCGGGTCGATTCCGAGATGGGCCCTGAGGGCGTCGCACCCCTGATGGAGCGGCTCGATGCCGTGCTGTGAGGTTCCCCCCGGTGCGCTCTCGACCCTGCGCGGCCTGCACCTGCCGCCCGATCCCGGGCTGGTCCGGCCCGGGGTGCTGGCGGCGGTCGTGATCGGCCTCGCGCTCGCCGGTCTCGTCGCCTGGCTATGGCCGCGCTGGCGTGCCCGCCCGGTGCGGCGCGCGGCTTTGGCCGAGCTCGCCACCGCCCGCGCCCTGCCGCCCGCCGAGCGCCGCCTCGCCCTGGCGCGCCTCAGCCGGCGGCTCGCCCGCAGCCTCGGGGTCGAGGGGCCGGCGGGGCTCGACGCCGCCCTGCGCACCGACTTCTTCGGCCGCGGCCCCGGCCGGGTCCTGACCGAGGCCCTCTACGCCCCGGGGCCGGTGCCCGACCTCGCCGCCGCCGAGGCCGGGCTCGCCCGCCTCGTCGCCGGCCTGCGGGCCTGACGGCGATGGCCGGCCTCGCCTCCCTCGACTTCGCGGCGCCCCTCGCCGCCCTGCTGCTGCCGCTGCCGCTTCTGGCCGCCCGCTTCCTGCCGCCGCGGCCGGGGGGCAGCGGGGCGCTCGCCGTTCCCGCCTCCCTCGTCGCCGGGCTCGACCGCGGCGGGCCGCTCACCGTCGGGGTGCGGGGCCGCGCGGCGCTGACCTGGCTGCTCTGGGTCGCCCTCGTCGCCGCCCTCGCCGGCCCGCGGCTGGTCCTGCCCGGCGCGGCGTTGCCGGCCTCGGGGCGCGACATTGTGCTCGCTCTCGATCTCTCCGGCAGCATGGAGCGGATCGATTTCTCCCTCGACGGGCGCACCTCCTCGCGGCTCGCCGCGGTCAAGCGCGTCGGCGCCGACTTCATCCGCCGCCGGACCGGCGACCGGGTCGGCCTCGTGATCTTCGCCGACCAGGCCGACGTCGCCGCCGCGCCGACCTTCGACACCAAGGCCGTCGCCCGGGCGCTCGAGGAGGCGCAGATCGGGCTCGTCGGCCGCTCGACTGGCATCGGCGACGGGCTCGGGCTGGCGTTGAAGCGCCTTCAGGCCCTGCCGGGTCCCTCCAAGGTCGTGGTGCTGCTCTCCGACGGCGCCAACAATGCCGGCCAGACCACCCCGCGGGACGTCGCCGTGCTTGCCCGCGAGCTCGGCATCCGGGTCCACACCATCGCGCTCGGACCCCGCGACCTCGCCGACGCGAACGGCGAGCAGGACGTGGTCGATTCGGACGCCCTGCGCGACGTCGCGACGACGAGCGGCGGCCGGTTCTTCCGGGTGCGCACCACCGACGACCTCGCCGGGGTGGCCGACAGCATCGACGCCCTCGAAGGCGGCCGCGACCGGGCTCCGCCGGTGCCGCTGCGCCGCGACCTCTGGCCCTGGCCCGGCGCCGCGGCCCTGCTCGCGGCGCTCGCCCTGCTGCTGACCCGGAGGGCGGCGTGAGGACGTGTCCATGACCGAAGCCGTCACGCTCCTGCGCCCGTGGTGGCTCCTCGCCCTGCCGGTCCTCGGGCTGCTCGCCTGGCGCGCCGCCCATCGCTCGGCGCCGCTCGGCGACTGGGTCCGGGCGGTCGAGCCGCACCTGATGGCGGCGCTCGCGGCCCGCGGGGCGGTGCGGCCGGGGCGCCGGGTCGGGCAGGTTCTCCTCGTCTCGGCCGGCGCCCTCCTGGCGCTGGGGCTCGCCGGCCCGGCGCTGGAGCGGCGCGACGTGGCGGGCTTCCGCAACCTCGACGCCACAATCCTGTGCCTCGACCTGTCGCGCTCGGTCGCCGAGGGCGGGCGCCTCGGCGAGATGCGGGTGCTGGCCCAGGCGCTGGCCGAGGCCGCCGGCACCCGCTCGGTCGCCCTCGTCGCCTATGCGGGCGACGCCTACCTGGCCGCGACGCCGACCACCGACCGCGAGTCCCTCGGCACGATCCTGTTCGCCCTCGACGGCGCCACGGTGCCGGACCGCGGCAGCCACCCGGCCCGGGCGCTCGCGCTCGCCCGCCGGACGCTGGCCGAGGGCGCGGTGGTGACCGGCGACGTGGTGCTGGTGAGCGACGGCGGTGGCCTCGACGAGGCCGCGACGCGCGAGGTCGCGGCGCTGGCGGCCGACGGCCACCGGCTCCACACCGTGCTGGTGACCGATCCCGCCCTGCCGCCCGAGGCGCCGCGGCCGGACGGCGCCGGGATGGCCCGCCTCGCCACGCTCGGCGGCGGTAGCGCCGGCAGCCTCGACGCCCCGGCTCCCGTGCTGGCGGCGATCTCCGAGACGGTCGCCCGCCACCTCGCCGAGGGCGGCTACGCGGTGCTGGCCTGGCGCGACCTCGGCCGCTGGCTCGCCGGCCTCGCCCTGCTGCCGGTCCTGCTGCTGTTTCGGCGGAGCGCCTGATGCGGATCGCCCTCCTGGCCGCCGGCGGCCTCGTCCTCGTCGGGCTGACGATCGAGCCCGCGGCGCTGGCCCGCCTCCTGCTGGGTGCCGGGATGCCTCACCTCGCCGCCGCGATCAGCGACGATCCGGCCTGGCGCGGCACTGCCCTCTATGCGGCCGGCCGCTATCCGGAGGCCGCGGAGGCTTTCGCGGGCTCGCCCTACAACCGCGGCAACGCGCTCGCGCTCGCCGGCGACCTCAAGGGCGCGATGGCCGCCTACGACGCGGCGCTCGTCCGCGACCCGTCCGACGAGGACGCCAAGGCCAACCGCGAGCTGATGGAGCGCCTCCTCGACACGCCCGACGCTCCCGGCGGGCGCACCGCCGGCGAGGCCAACGCCCAGGCCGACGCGACGACCCGCTACGCCACCAAGACCGAATCCGACGCCAACGACGCCGGCACCGCCTCGACCGGCGAAGGGCTCGCCGGCCACCGCGAGGCCTCCTCGGCGGCGGACTCGCCCGGCAACTCCAAGGCCGCCCGTACCGGCAAGGCCGAGCAGCGGGCGGTCGATCCCGGCCGCGGCCAGGCCCGCGGCTCGGCCAGCGACGCCGAGGGCGGCGGGCGCCAGGGCGGCGGCAATGCCAGCGTGTCCGAGGTGGTGGAGCGCGAGGTGCGCCGGGTCTCGAAGAGCTTCGAGGCCCGTGAGATCCGCCCCGACCGGCACTGGCTCGCGACCCTGCCGGACGATCCCGGCCGCTTCGTCCGCCTGCGCATCCTCGCCGAGCAGACCCGCCGGCGCGCCGACGGCACCGCCGTGCAGCCCGGGAGCAACCCATGGTGACGACGCGGCGGATGGCGCGCGCAAGCCTGGTCGCGGTCGTGCTGGTGCTCGCCGCCGCGCCCGCCCGGGCGCTGGAGGACGGCGACCTCACCCTCACGGTCACGGCCGAGATCCCGGGCTCGGCCGAGCCCTACCCGCGCGAGATGGTGCTGCTGCGCATCCACGGGGTCTACCGGGCCCAGATCGCGCTCGAGGAGCTGCGCCAGCCGAGCCTGCCGCATTTCGGCTGGACCCAGCTCGGCCGCGACCGCTGGTCCCGCACGACGATCCAGGGCCAGGAGGCGCGCAGCTTCGAGCGGGTCGTCGCGGTGTTTCCGCAAGGGCCCGGCCGCTTCACGGTCGATCCCTTCGTCCATCGCCTGACGCTCGTCGACAACGGCGAGCGCCGGGTGGTCGAGGTCCGCTCCCCTCCCCTGCCGATCGCGGTCGCGGCCTGGCAGGGCCCGGGCGGGCCCGACGCGGCCGAGCCCTGGTGGCTGCCGGCCCGGGACCTGACGGTGACCGACGCCTGGGAGCCCGAGCCCGAGACCCTGAAGCTCGGCGAGCCGGCGCGCCGCACCGTGACGATCGAGGCGAGCGGCCTCACCGCCGACGCCCTGCCGCCGCGGCCGGTTCTGCGCACCCGCGGCGTCCTCACCTTCGCCGGGCCGGTCGAGCGGCAGACCCGCATCACCCCGGCGGGTCCCGTCGCCCGCGTGACCTATCGCTGGGACGTGCGCCCCGGCGTGCCCGAGCCGATCACCCTCTCGGCGATCACCATCCCGTGGTTCGACACCAGGGCGCGGGTGATGCGCGAGGCCGAGATCCCGGCCCGCATCATCGGCGGCCGGACCGCGGCGGTCGAGGCGGGCCCGCCCCCCGCCCCGGCCTCGCCCTGGCGGGCGCTCGCCGCGGGACTCGCCGCCTTCGGCGTCGGCCTCGGCGCCTGGCGGACGTTTCGCCGCCGCGAGGCGCCGGCGGCGCCCGCCCTGCGGGCGCTCGCCCGGGCCGGCCGACGCCGCGATCCCCGGGCCTTTCACGCGGCCATCAGCGAGGCCGCCCGCCGCGATCCGGCGCGCGCCGCCCTCTGGCGGGCCGATCCCGGCACCGGCCCGCACCTTGCCGCCCTCGACGCGGCCCTGTTCGGCGACGGCCGGGACCCGGTGCCGGATCTCGCCGGCCTCGCCCGCGCCCTCGCGCGCCTGCACCCGCCCGACGCCGTGCCGGACGCCCTCGCGCCCCTCGACGGCCCGGTGCGTCACGCCGGCTGAGGCACGGCACCGGCCTCGGCCGCGACGAGGCGCGCCCGGGTGGCGTGGAAGGCGGTGCCGGCCGCGGCGAAGAAACCGGCCGGCAGCGCGCCGTAGCGCGACAGCCGCGCCTCGACCGTGCCCCAGCCGACCGCCTCGGCGAGGGCGAAGGCGCGCAGGCCCTTCTCGATCCGCTCGTTGGTGTCGGCGAAATCCGCGAAGTGCAGCGTGTCCCGGCGCGGCATGTAGGCGAAGCGGATCGCGGGGCGCAGCGCCAGGCGCCGCACCGGCTCCCAGGCGAAGCCCGCTGCCGCCGCGGCGACCGCCGGGGCCACCACCATGCGCTGTTCCCAGCGGAAGAACGCCTCGAACAGGTGCGCCCGCTCGTCCGAGCCGAGCGTCGTCATCCGCCGCCCGGCATGGTGGCAGCGGTTGAGCGCGTCGAGGAGCACCGGATCGACATGGGCCTCGGCGCCGGCCCGCTCGCCGTGGGCCAGGGTGAAGCGATAGCTCGCATAGACCTCGACGAAGACCCGCCGGTTGATCGCCCGAAACGCCTCCGCGAAACCCGCGAGGCCGGCGAGCCGGGCCCGGCGCAGGGCCGGCCGGTGCAGGGCGCTAAGCGAGAGCGCCGCGCCGGCCTGGGCGCCCCAGGCGAAGTAGCCCCGGGCCCAGAGCGCGCCGTGCGCGGCGAGCAGCGGGAAGGCGTGGTGCCCGCCGGAATGGCGGAAGAGGTGGTGGTAGGCCAGGGCCCGCTGGGCGAGGTCGCCCGTGTCCCCGGCCAGGATCTCCGCCTCGCGGCGCGCCGCGGCGTAGTCCCGCGCGAGCCCGCCCGCCCCGACACCCGACCCCGCCATCGCCGCCTCCTGTTTAGGCTGTCGCCTAAATTGCACAGGGTGGGGAGGGCTGCTATTTTGTCAACGGTCTAATTAGGCAGGAGACTAAATTGTCGGACGGCCTGCAGGTGATGGCGGAGGCGCTGGTGTCGCCGGTCCGGCGCAAGATCCTCGCCTACCTGTCGGCCGGGCCGCTGAGCGCCGGGGAGATCGCGGCGCGGTTCGAGATCTCGAAGCCGTCGCTGTCGGGCCATCTCTCGATCCTGTCGGCTGCCGGGCTGATCGTCGGTGCGCGTCAGGGCAACCGGATCGAGTACAGCCTGGTCGAGGACAGCCTGGTCAACAAGCTCGGCGCCCTGGTGCAGGAGGTCTGCCCGATCGCCGGACCGCTGCGGCGCGAGGCCCGGCGCAAGGCGGTGCGGAAGGACGGCGCCCGGGGCGACGACACCCCGGACGAGCCGCAGGCCGGCTGACGAAGTCCGGGAAGGCGGGATGCGGCGGTTGCCTTCCGCGGCACCGTCCCTGCATACCCCCGTGGTTCCCGCCCGAAGGGTCGCGACCGCATGACCGAGACCAGCCCCCGCCTCGGCGCCCGCGTGATGGCGCTGATCGACGACCTCGCCCGCCACACCGACGAGCCCGGCCGCCTGACCCGGCTCTATCTCTCGCCGGCCCACCGGGCGACGGCGGACGCGGTGCTCGGCCTGATGCGGGCGGCGGGGCTCTCGGCCCGGATCGACGCCGCCGGCACCGTGGTCGGGCGGGTCGAGGGCCGCGAGCCCGGCCTGCCGGCCCTGGTGCTCGGCTCGCACATCGACAGCGTGGTCGATGCCGGTCGCTACGACGGCCCCCTCGGGGTCGCGGCGGCCCTGGTCGTCGCGGAGGAATTGCGCGGCGCGGCCCTGCCCTTCGCCCTCGAGGTGGTGGCTTTCGGCGACGAGGAGAACGTGCGCTTCCCGACTTCGCTCTCGACCTCGAAGGCCTGGGCCGGGCAGTACCGGTCCGAGTGGCTGGAGGGCCGCGACGCCGCCGGCCTCACCTTGCGCGAGGCGCTGGTGGCGTTCGGCGGCGACCCGGACGGGATCCCGGCGCTCGCCCGGCGCCCGGAGGCGGTCGCCGGCTACCTCGAGGTCCATATCGAGCAGGGCCCGGCGCTCGAGGCGGCGGTGCAGCCGGTCGGCGTGGTCTCGGCCATCGCCGGCCTGACCCGGGCGCGCTGCACCGTGACGGGCGAGGCCAACCACGCCGGCACGGTGCCGATGGGGATGCGCCGCGACGCGCTTACGGCCGCCGCCGAGATGGCGCTCGCGGTCGAGCGCCTGAGCGAGGGCATGCCCGGGACCGTCGCCACGGTGGGGGCGCTCACGGTGGTGCCCGGCGCTGTCAACGTGATCGCGGGCCAGGTCGATTTCAGCCTCGACGTGCGCTCGCCGGTCGACCCCGACCGCCACGGCCTGTTCGCGGCGATCCAGGCCGAGTGCCGGGCGATCGCGCAGCGGCGCGGAGTGGGATTCACGAGCGAGACCTTCATGGACAATCCCGCGGTCGGCCTCGATCCCGGCCTGCAGGCCGCCCTCGACCGGGCGGCGCGGGACCTCGGCTTCGCGCCGCTGCAGCTGTCGTCGGGCGCCACCCACGACGCGGTGGCGATGGCGGCGCTCGGCCCCTCCGCGATGCTGTTCGTGCGCTGCCGCGGCGGCATCAGCCACAACCCCGCCGAGTCGATCACCCTGGAGGATGCCGACGCGGCGACGCGGGTGCTCCTCGGCACGGTGCGCGACCTCGCGGGCCTCCCCCACTGACCGATACGAGACGTCGAGTGATGCAGCAGGACGAACGGACGGCCGACATCGTGGTGGTCGGCGGCGGCATGGTGGGGCTGTCCTCCGCCATCGCGCTCAAGGATAGCGGCCTCGACGTGGTCTTGTGCGATCCGGGCGAGGCCCGGGCCCGCACCTCCTACGGCAATGCCGGCGTGGTCAGCCGCGGCTCGATCTTCCCGATGTCGAGCCCGGCCCTATGGGGCAAGCTGCCGGCCTACCTGCGCAACGCCGATGCGGGCCTGCGGCTGCGCCACCTCCACCTCCTGCGGGTGATGCCCTGGGCGGCGCATTTCCTGGCGAGCGCCCGCACCTCGGCCTGGCGCCGGGCCGCCGCGGCGCTGGCGCCGCTCACCGATGCAGCCTTCCCCGAGCATCGCCGCCTCGCCGACCGGGCCGGCGTGCCCCACCTGCTGCGCGAGAGCGGCTGGGTGAAGCTCTACCGCACGGAAGAGGCCTTCGCGGGCGCCGCGCTGGAGCGCGAGATCCTCGCCCATCACGGCGTCCCGTTCGAGATCCTCGACGGAGCGGGCATCCAGGCCCTGGAGCCGGCGCTGATCCGTCCCTTCGCCCGAGCGATGCTGCTGCCGGAGACCGGCGCCGTCGGCGATCCGGGCGGGCTGGTCGAGGCGAGCGAGAAGCTGTTCGCCGGCCTCGGCGGCCGGATCCTGCGCACCACCGTGTCCCGGCTCGAGCCCGAGGCGGAGGGCTGGCGCGTCGTCCATCCGGGCGGCATCGTGCAGGCGCGCCGGGTCGTGCTGGCGACGGGGGCGGCGGCCAACGAGCTGTCGCGCCCGCTCGGCTACCGCTTCGCCTTCGCGGCCGAGCGCGGCTATCACCGCCACTACGCGCTCCAGCCCGGCAGCCCGGCCCTGACCCGGCCGGTCTACGACACCGGCGCCGCCTCGATCCTGTCGCCGATGGGCGAGGGCCGGGTGCGGGTGCTCTCCGGCGTCGAGGTCGCCGACCGCCATGCCGAGCCGGATTACCGCCAGATCGAGGCGGCGGCGAAGGAGGCCGCCGGCACGGTGCGCCTCGGCCAGCCCCTCGACAACCGGCCCTGGCTCGGCTCGCGCCCCTCGACCCCCGACGGCCTGCCGGTGATCGGACCCGCCCCGCGCCACGAGGGCCTGATCTTCGCCTTCGGCCACGGCCATATCGGGCTTTCGACCGGCCCGATCACCGGCCGCCTCGTCGCCGACCTCGCCACCGGCCGCACCCCCTCGGTGCCCCTGGCGCCCTTCGCCCCGGGGCGGCTGCTCGGCTGGCCGCGTCTGGCTTCCTGACGGTCCGGCAAAGACCGGCTCCACGCTGTGGAGCCGGCTACCGACATATTTTCCATTAGAAAATATTTCGGCGGATCAATGGTTTGAGAACCGGACCCCGATCTCGACACCCTGCTGGCGTATCACGTCGCACGGTCGGTCCGGCCCGCCCTCGATGCTCAGCACGATCCGGCCCGGCAGCCGGATCGGACGCTCGAGAGCGAGCTTGGCGCCGGTCTCCGAGAGGTTGAGCACGATGCAGGGGCAGGTTTCCTCGGGACCCGGGCCCGCCGGAAGCGTGACCCGCCCGGGCTTCGAGGTCCGCACCCTGTCTCCGATCCGCCGCTCCTCGACGCCGACCAGCCATTCGTCGAGGCTGCCGGCGAGGTCGGCGACGCCGGCCGCCGTGGTCTGGACGTTGTGGCTGACCTCGCCGGTCGTCGCGCGCTGGCGCTCGCTCGCGGAGCTCGTCTCGGCGATGAAGCCCTGCACGGCGTCGACCGCGCCGCGGATCGAGCCGAGCGCCTCGGCGACCTCCCGCGACACCACCTGCATCGCGCCGATCTCGCCCGAGATCCGGTCGGTCGCGGCCCGGGCCTGGCCGGCGAGGTTCTTCACCTCGGACGCCACCACGGCGAAGCCGCGGCCCGCCGGCCCCGCTCGGGCCGCCTCGATGGTGGCGTTGAGCGCCAGCAGGTTGATCTGCTCGGCGATGGCGGTGATCGCCTCGACGACGCCGTTCATCGCCTGGGCGGCCGCGTCGAGCCGCCCGGTGGCGGTGCCGGCCGTCCCCATCCGCTCCTGGATCTCGCCGACCGCATCGCGCGACCGGTCCATCTGGGTTGCGATCGCCGTCGAGGTCCGGTGCATCTCCTCGGTGGCGACCGACACCGCCTGGACCCGGCTCAGGGTCCGCTCGGCCGCCGCGATCGCCCGCGCCCGCACGGTCATGCTGTGGGTGACGTCGGTGGCGAACTTGATCACCTTGCAGGGCCGCCCGTCGAGGTCGAGGACCGGCGTGTAGGTGGCCTGGATCCACACCTCCCGGCCGCCCTTGCCGAGCCGCTGGAACACCGCGGCGGCGTAGCGCCCGGCGCGCAGCCCGGCCCAGAACTCGGCGTAGCCCGGGCTCGCGGCCTGGTCGGGCGACACGAACATGCGGTGGTGGCGCCCGACGACCTCGTCGAGGCCGTAGCCCATCGCCTTCAGGAAGTGGCCGTTGGCTTCCAGGATGGTGCCGTCCATGGCGAACTCGATCACCGCCTGGGAGCGGAGCGCCGCCTCGATCTTGCCCGCGGTATCGGCGGCGTGCTGCTTGGCCGCCGTGATGTCGGTGGCGTACTTGACGATCTTGAGCGTGCGCCCGGTCGCGTCGAGGATCGGGTTGTAGGTCGCCTGGATCCAGACGTCGCCGCCGTCCTTGCCCCGGCGCTTGAATTCGCCGCCGTGGTACTCGCCGCGGGCGAGGCCGGCCCAGAACTCGCGGTAGGCCGGCGAGGCGGCTTCCGCCTCGGTCACGAACAGGCGGTGGTGGCGGCCGCGCACCTCGGCGAGGTCGTAGCCCATCGCCGCGAGGAAGAGCGGGTTGGCGTCGAGGATCGTGCCGTCGGGAGCGAAGTGGATCACCGCCTGCGAGCGGTTGATGGCGGTGATCTGGCCGGCGGAATCGATCGCCGCCTGCTTCTCGGCGGTGATGTCGAGGGCGAACTTGACGATCCGGACCGGCCGGCCGCGGGCATCGAGCACCGGGTTGTAGCTGGCGCGGATCCAGACCTCGCGCCCGTCCTTGGCGAGCCGCCGGTACTCGGCGCTCTGGAACTCGCCCCGGCGCAGGGAGGCCCAGAACGCCGCGTAGGCGGGCTCCGCCGCCTCGGCGGGATCGACGAACAGGCGGTGGTGGCGGCCGCGCACCTCGTCGAGGGCGTAGCCCATCAGCCCCAGGAAATTGCCGTTCGCCTCCAGGAGCCGACCGTCGAGATCGAACGCCACGGTCGCCTGGGACCGCTCGATGGCATCCAGCTTGGCGGCGGTGCCGGAGCGACGGGCGGAAGCGAACATGCGGACGTCCCGGGTTTCTTTGAATTGCCTCGCGTTCAATCAGATCGGACTTAACATGTTATGACGAAGGCGCAGCCCCACGCCGGCCCGCGGCCCTGCAATGTCCGATCGATCGTCCGGCGTTTGCTGCGCACGCGCGTCGGTATGCGACACGTCGGCTTCGCTCGGGTCCGCGGGGACGACGGTTCCACCGCACGGGGGCGCGGGACGACTTCCGAACATCATCATCCGGAGGTTGTATCAGTCTTGCTCGATCATCCGGCGGATGCGCAGCGCGAGCGCTTCGACCACGAAGGGCTTGGTCAGGACCGCGGTGCCGGGCTCGAGCTGGCCGGTGCCCAGCGCCGCGTTCTCGGCGTAGCCGGTGATGAACAACACCTTGAGGCCCGGCCGCAGCGCCCGGCCGGCATCCGCCATCTGGCGACCGTTCATCCCGCCGGGCAGGCCGACATCGGTGACGAGGAGGTCGATGCGCGCGTCCGATTGCAGCACGCGCAGGCCGGCCGCGCCGTCGGCGGCCTCGATCGCCGTGTACCCGAGATCCTCCAGCACCTCGGTCACCAGCATCCGCACGGTCGGTTCGTCGTCGACGATCAGCACGGTCTCGCCGCGCTCGGCCCGGGGCGCCTCCCGCCGGGGCGCCCGCACGGCCTCGCTCTCCGAGGCGCCGTGGTGGCGCGGCAGGAGGAGCGTCACGGTGGTGCCGCGGCCGACCTCCGAGGCGATCCGTACCTGGCCGCCCGATTGCTGGGTGAAGCCGTAGATCATCGAGAGGCCGAGGCCCGTGCCCTGGCCGATGGGCTTCGTGGTGAAGAACGGGTCGAAGGCGCGCCGCACCACCTCGGGCGCCATGCCGGTGCCGGTATCGGCGACGGCGAGCGCCAGGTAGTCGCCCGACGGCATCTCGTGCGCACGGGCGGCGGCGGCGTCGAGGCTCAGATGCCCGGTCTCGATCCCGATCCGCCCGCCATCCGGCATCGCGTCCCGCGCGTTGATGCACAGGTTGAGGAGCGCGTTCTCGAGCTGGGGCGGATCGACCAGCACGGTCCAGAGATCGGCCGGCCCGGAGACCGCGATCTCGATCGCCGGGCCGACGGTGCGGCGGATCAGCTCCTCCATGCCGGCGACCAGGCGGTTGACGTCGGTGGGGCGCGGATCGAGCGTCTGCCGGCGCGAGAACGCCAGCAGCCGGTGGGTCAGCGCCGCGGCGCGGCGCGTGGCGTCCTGCGCGGCGGCGACGTAGCGGTCGACTTCCTTGAGCCGGCCCTGCTGTAGGCGCGCCTGCATCAGCTCGAGCGAGCCCGAGATGCCGGCCAGCAGGTTGTTGAAGTCGTGGGCGAGGCCCCCGGTGAGCTGGCCCACCGCCTCCATCTTCTGCGACTGGCGCAGGGCCTCCTCGGCCCGCATCAGCTCGGCGGTCTGCGCGGCGACGCGCTGCTCCAGCGTCTCGGTCAGGGCCCGCAGCATCGTGGTGGCGCGGTCGCGCTCTGCCGCGACGGCGCGGCGCTCGTTCACGTCGATGAGCACTCCCGGGAAGCTCAGCGGCGTCCCGTCGGGCGCGTGGTCGACCCGCCCGTTCGCCTCCAGCCAGTAGTAGTGCCCGTCGACCCGCCGGGTGCGGTACTGGTGCGCGTAGGCGCCGCCGCGGATCACCACCGCGTCGATCGCGGCGATCAGGCCGGCCCGGTCGTCCGGGTGCACGGTCTCGATCACCTGCTCGAGGCTCAGGCCCTCCCGGCCGAGCGCCGGATCGAGGCCGAAGCTGCGGGCGAAGGCCTCGTCGACGGTGAAGCGGTCGGTCGGCAGGTCCCAGAACCAGGTGCCGATGATCGCGCCGGCCGACAGGGCGAGCTGGACCCGCTCGATGTTCTGCCGGGCGAGCGCCTCGCTCTCGCGCAGGCGCCGCGTCGCGGTCACCTGCGCGGTGGTCTCGTTGGTGAGGATGAAGAGACCCGCGACGCGGCCCTCCCCGTCGAGGACCCGCGAGTAGGAGAAGGTCCACCAGGTGTCGGCATCGCCCCGGTCGGTGTCGAGCTTCCAGGGCAGGTCGACGAAACGGCTGCTGCGCCCCGCGAAGGCGTCCTCGATGATGGGCCTGGCCTGGTCCCAGCCGTCGGCCCAGACGCGGTCGAACCGCTCGCCCATCGCCCAGTCGAGGCGGGGGCCAAGCAGCGGGAAGTAGGTCTCGTTGAAGAAGAAGTGGAGATCCGGCCCCCAGGCCAGGATCATGCTCTCGGGCGAGTTCAGGATCAGGCCGATGGCGGTGCGCAGGGAATCCGGCCAGGTCTCGGGGGCCCCGAGCGGGTGGCCGGTCCAGTCGCGCGCGCGGATCATCTCGGCCGCGCGGCCGCCGCCGGCCAGGAACGCAAGGGGGTCACTCATCGGCGTCGCGGCGTTCACCTGGGACTCGGGCACCTTGGGAGTCTGGCGCCTGGGGAATCGGACACCTTGGAAATCGGACACCTTGGGAATCTGCCTCGCGGGCGCGAGGAGACGCGCCGTCCCGGGGAGGTCGCGTCTTATCGCCCGGCGCGGCGGATTCGGCAAAGCCGTTCGGGGCCCGTCGCGCGGATGCGTCCCCGTGATGGCGGATGGGCCACGCTTTTGGCAGGATCGGCCGCGGCCGGCGCGCCGCGACCGCGCGCCGCCACGGGAGGACCGACCGGATGGCCCACTTCATCAACGACCGCGCCGCCCTGGTGGCGGAGGCGGTGGACGGCCTCGTGCGCGCCAGTGGCGGGCGCCTCGCCCGGCTCGACGGCGATCCGGCGATCCGCGTCGTGCTGCGGGCCGGCTGGACGGCGGACCGGGTCGCCCTCGTCTCCGGCGGCGGCGCGGGCCACGAGCCGGCCCATGCGGGCTTCGTCGGGCGCGGCCTCCTCACCGCCGCGGTCTGCGGCGACGTGTTCGCCTCGCCGTCGGTCGATGCGGTGCTGGCCGGGATCCTGGCGGTGACCGGGCCGGCGGGCTGCCTCCTCATCATCAAGAACTATGCCGGCGACCGGCTGAACTTCGGGCTCGCCGCCGAGCGCGCCCGGGCCCTCGGCCTCGCGGTCGAGACGGTCACGGTCGCCGACGACGTCGCGATCCCGGGCGCGGCGCAGCCCCGCGGCATCGCCGGCACGCTCCTCGTCCACAAGGTGGCGGGCCATGCCGCCGAAGCCGGCCGGCCGCTCGCCGAGGTGGCGGCCGCCGCGCATGCCGCCGCCGCCGGGATCCGCTCCCTCGGCATCGCGGTCTCGGGCTGCACCCTGCCGGGCGGGACGGCCGAATCCCGCCTCGCCCCCGGCGAGGCCGAGCTCGGCCTCGGCATCCACGGCGAGCCCGGCATCGAGCGCATCGCCCTGCCGCCGGTCGCCGACCTCGCCGGGCTGATGACCGCGCGCCTCGCCGGGACCCTGCCGGCGGACGGCCCCCTGGCCCTCCTGGTGAACAACCTCGGCGGTACCACGGCGCTGGAGATGCAGGTCCTCGCCCGGGCGGTGCTGGCGACGCCCCTCGGGGTCCGGGTGCGCCTCCTCCTCGGGCCCGCCGCGGCGATGACGGCGCTCGACATGCACGGCGCCTCGCTCTCGCTGATGCCCCTCGACGCCGACACGGAGGCGGCGCTGACGGCCGCGACCGACGCCCCGGCCTGGCCGCTCGCGGTGCCGGTGGTCGCGCCCGCGACGCGCCTCCTGCCCGATCGCCTCGTGCGGCAGGGTCAGGAGCCCGTACCCTCGCACGATCCGGCCGTGGCTCGGGCGATCACGGCGGTCTGCACGGCGCTGGCGGCGGCCGAGGCCGATCTCAACGCCCTCGACGCCCGGGTCGGGGACGGCGACACCGGCACCACCTTCGCGACCGCCGCCCGGGCGGTACTCGCCGAGCGCGACCGGCTGCCCCAGGCCGAGCCCGCCGCCCTGTGCCACGCGCTGTCCGACCGCCTCGCCCGGGTGGCCGGCGGATCGAGCGGAGTGCTGATGTCGATCTTCTTCGCCGCCACCGGCTCGGCCCTGGCGGAGGGTGCGGGCTGGCCCGCCGCGCTCATCGCCGGCGCGGTGCGGCTCCAGGCCCATGGCGGGGCGAAGCCCGGCGACCGCACCCTGCTCGACGCCCTGGTGCCGGCCCTCGACGCGCTGGCGGCCGGCGGCCTCGCCGCGGCGGCGCGGGCCGCGGAGGCGGGCGCCGCCGCCACCGCCGGCATGACCCGGGCCGGGACCGGACGCTCGAGCTACCTCGCCGCGGCCGACCTCGCCGGGGTCGAGGATCCGGGCGCCGTCGCGGTGGCCCGCGCCTTCACGGCCCTGGCCGGTACCGCCGGTCGCTCCGCACCGGCGTGAAGGGCTGCAGTCGGCGCCACCGGTCCGTGGGCGATCCGCCGCGCTTCATCCCCCCGGACCGGAGGGTGGGAAGGCTGCGCGCTGTCGGCGTGAAGGCATGCCCTGTCGTCGGCCTCGTCCGGAGTTCGCTCGAGCGACGAGGCCGGTTCCGTCGGCCGGGTGGAGGTCGGGGCCCGAGACGTGACGAGAGGATCGTCCCGGAGGCGAACGATCGACCCTCGCGGCGTAATATTTTGCCGGCAAATTCGCGATATGGGGCGCTGCGGCTCGCGAGACCGCCGGCTGGACCGGATCACCGTCTGCCGACGTTGCGCTCGGTCGGGGAAAGAACCTGCGCCGGGCTGCCGATCATCGGCCCGGAATCCGCATCGAATCCGGCAGCGCCGTGTCTCGTCCGGTCGCCCGCTCCGTTCCGCCTCGCGGCCCCGAACGGCTTCCCCGCGCGAGGGCGACATCCGCTTTCGGTCTTTCGGTGGACGAGCGGCCGGGCCGGCTGCATGACCGGTTTGCGCCCGTCTCCGAGGTCGGCGGACGCAAGCCGATGCGTCCGCCGGATGTCGGGCTCTCCGCCTCAGGCGTTGCCGCGGCGGCCGCGGCGGGGCTTACTCTCGACCGGAGCCTCCGCCTCGGGGGCGGCGTCGGCGTCCGGGATGTCCGTCGCGTCCGCCGGCTCGACGTCGTGGCCCTCGGCCGCGTCGTCCGTCCCCGCTTCGACCCGCACGGCGCTGCGGCGGCGCTGCTGGCCGAGGCCCAGCGAGCGGGCGAGCTCCGAGCGCTGCTCGGAGTAGCTCGCCGAGGTCATCGGGTAGTCGTGCGGCAGGCCCCACTTCTGGCGGTAGGCCTCCGGCGTCAGGCCACGCAGGGTCAGGTGACGGCGCAGGGTCTTGTAAGACTTTCCGTCCTCGAAGCTGACCAGGAAGTCGTGGCTGATCGAGCGGCGGATCTCCGCCGGCGTCGCCTTGGGATGGGCCGGCTCAGCGGCGGGTTTGCCGCCCTTCGCCACCTCGTTCAGCGCACCGAAGACGTCGGCGATCAGCTTCGGCAGCTCCGCACCTTGAAGATGATTGCTGCTGACATACGCCGAGATGATATCGGCCGTCAGCGTGACGATATGATCGTGTGTGTTAGATGTCTCGTCCATGCCGCAGGCCCGGGAATCACTGCAAATCGGTGCCTTATCCTTAAGTTCGCGGTGACCGGGAAGGCAAGGATTATCTGTCGGTAAAAACGGAGTTTTCATCGGATTCGATCGGTTTGACATGACGAGCGGCGGCGCGATCCACCGTCGTGCTGCCGCCCCGGACGGCGCCGGAACCCGGCCGTGCGGCTGCGGTTCTCTCCACCGGACAATCCGGGAGCCGTGGATGCGCGTCGTCGTCGACCTGAATCGGTGCCTGGCCTATGCCCAGTGCTGCTACGCGGCGCCGGAGCGCTTCGTGCTGCAGGGCGACGAGATCCTGGCCTACGACCCGGCGCCTCCGGCGGCCGAGCGGGCCGCCATCGACCGGGCGGTGCAGGCCTGCCCGGTCCGGGCCATCCGGGTCGAGCACGACGAGACGGCGGAGCGGCCGGCGTGAGGGACGGGACCATCGTCGTCGCGGGTGCCTCGCTCGCCGGCCTGCGCGGGGCCGAGGCCCTGCGGCGGGGCGGATTTTCCGGCCGCTTGGTCCTCGTCGGCGACGAGCCGCACCTGCCCTACGACCGCCCTCCCCTCTCCAAGCACGTCCTCACCGGCGAGGTCGCCGCCGGGGCCACCACCCTGCCGGGCGTCGGCGCCCTCGACGCCGAGTGGCGCCTCGGCATCCCGGCCGCCGGCCTCGACCGCGCCGGCCGGGTCCTCCTCCTCGCCGACGGCACGCGCCTGCCCTTCGACCGGCTGCTGATCGCCACCGGGGCCCGCGCCCGGCCCTGGCCGCAGGCCGACGAGGCGCGGCTCGCGGGCGTCCACACCCTGCGCAGCCGCGACGACGCGGCGGCTTTGGCCGCCGGGCTGGCCGCCCGGCCCGGACGGGTGCTGATCCTCGGCGCCGGCTTCATCGGCGGCGAGGTCGCCTCCAGCATCCACGCTCTCAGGCTGCCGGTCACGGTGGTCGATCCCGAGCCGGCGCCCCTCGCCCGGGCCCTCGGCAGCGTGCTCGGCGGGTTCATGGCCGGGCGGATGGAGGTCGCGGGCGTCGATCTGCGACCGGGCACCCGCGTGGCGCGGCTCGAGGGCGACGGGGCCGGCCGGGTGCGCAGCGCGCATCTGGCCGAGGGCGGTACGATCGAGGCCGACCTCGTCGTGGTGGCGCTCGGCGCCGTGCGCAACACCGGCTGGCTCGCCGGCAGCGGCCTGGCGGCGGACGAGGGCGGGTTGTCCTGCGACGGCGCCTGCCGGGCCCTCGACGAGGCCGGCCGGCCCGACGAGGCGATCTTCGCCGCCGGCGACGTGGCGCGCTTTCCCCATCCGCTCTACGGCGGCCGCCCGGTCGCCCTGGAGCATTGGGGCAACGCGGTCGCGCAAGGGGCGCACGCCGCCCGCGCCATGCTGGACGGGCCGGACGCCGCGGGCGCCTATGCCGAGCTGCCGACCTTCTGGTCGAGCCAGTTCGGCCTCAACATCAAGTCCCTCGGGCTGGCCGAGGGGGCCGACGCGGTGGCGATCGTCCAGGGCGATCCCGGGACGGGCCGGTTCCTGGCGGTCTACGGCCGTGAAGGCCGCACGATCGCGGCGGTCGCGGTCAATGCCGGGCGCTGGCTGCCGGCCTACGAGGCGCCGATCCGCGAGGGTGCGCCGTTCCCGCCGATCACCGGCGGCGCCGACCAGCCCGCCCCGGCGCCGGTGCCGCCGGGCCTGCCGTCCATGCAGGCCGCCTGACGCGCGGCCCATCCGAGGTTCCGCATGACCGACACCGACGGCACCTTGTTCGCGCAGGTCCGCGATCCCGCGAACCGCGCCGACCCCTACCCGCTCTACGCCCGCCTGCGGGCGCAGCCCGTCGCGCGCCAGGACGACGGCACCTGGGTGGCGAGCGGCTACGCGGCGATCCGCGCCCTCCTGCACGATCCCCGGGTCAGCTCCGAGGATCTGCCGCCGGCCGAGCACCCGGCGACCGGCAACCCAATCAAGGATTTCTTCGTCAACCCGATCAAGGACCGGATCACCGACCGCCACCGCCCCTTCATCTTCCGCGATCCGCCCGACCACGGCCTCCTGCGCCGCCAGGTGATGGGGCAGTTCACGGTCGAGCGGGTGCGGGGCATGAAGCGGCGCACCGAGGCGCTGGTGGACGAGTGCCTGAGAGCGCGCGCGGGCGCGACCCGCTTCGACCTCGTCGACGACCTCGCCTATCCGCTCCCGGTCACGGTGATCTGCGAGATGCTCGGCGTGCCGCGGGAGGACGAGGCGCGCTTCCACGCCTGGGCGACGCAGCTCGCCACCGCCCTCGAACCTGAGAGCCGCGACGACGAGGAGCTGCGGGCCCGCAACACCGAGACCTTCGACGCCATCGCGGCCTACATGCGCGACCTGATCCGCGAGAAGCGCCGGGCGCCCGCCGACGACATCCTGTCGGGGCTCGCCACGACCAAGGACGCGCAAGCCGGGCGGATGAGCGACCCGGACCTCATCGCCACCGCGATCCTGCTCCTGATCGCCGGCCACGAGACCACCGTGAACCTCATCACCAACGGGATGCTGACGCTCCTGCGCCATCCCGACGAGCTGGCGCGCCTGCGCGCCGACCCGGAGCGGGCGCCGCGGGTGATCGAGGAATTGCTGCGCTACGAGCCACCGGTGCATTTCCGCACCCGGCTCACCCGGGCGCCGATCCCGGTCGGGGACGTCACCATTCCCGAGGGTGCGCCCCTGGTGCTGCTCTTCGCCGCCGGCAACCGCGACCCGGCCCGCTTCCCCGATCCCGACCGGTTCGACCCCGACCGGGAGGACAACCAGCATTTCGGCTTCGGCGGCGCCCTGCATTACTGCGTCGGCGCGCCGCTCGCCCGCATCGAGGCCGAGGCGGCGCTGACCGCGCTGGTCGCCCGCCTGCGGGAGCCCCGCCTCGTCGAGGATCCGCCGCCGTATCGGACGGGCGCGTCCCTGCGCGGGCCCGAGCGCCTGCTCCTCGACATCCGCGGCATCGCCTGACGGCACCGCAAGGTCATCCGCGCGTTGCCCGCCGACGAACGACGCGACGGACGGGAGCGCACGATGGCCGAGGGCGGTGGGAAGACCGGGAAGACGGACGACAAGCCGGATTTCGCGCGCGGCATCCCGGCGGGCGACTTGCCCGAGGGCGCGATGATCGAGGGTACCCTCGGCGAGGACAAGGTGCTGCTCCTGCGCCGCGACGGCGCGGTGACGGCGATCGGCGCCCGCTGCACCCATCTCGGCGCGCCGCTCGCCAAGGGGATCGTCACGGAGGGCGAGATCCGCTGCCCCTGGCATCACGCCCGGTTCAGCCTGGAGACCGGCGAGGCGGTCGGCGCCCCGGCCTTCGCGCCGCTGCCGTGCTACCGCGCCGAGGAGCGCGACGGCCGCATCACCGTGACCGGCCGGCGCGAGGCCGCATCCGGGCCTGAAGGCGCCGAGCCGGCCAAAGGTTCTCCCGGCAAGGTGGTGATCATCGGCGGTGGGGCCGGGGGACATGCCTGCGCCGAGTGGCTGGCCCGGGCCGGCCACGGCGCCGCCGTGACCCTGGTGAGCGACGATCCCGATCCGCCCTACGACCGCACCTTCTGCTCGAAGCAGTATCTCTCCGGCAAGGCGCCCCGCGAGAAGACGAGGCTCGCCCCGGACGGCTTTTATGGCGGCGAGGGCCCGCGGCTCCTGCGCGACCGGGTGGTCTCGCTCGATCTCGGTGCGGAGGAGATCGTGACGGCCGGCGGCGAGCGGCTGGCCTACGACGCCCTGGTGATCGCCACCGGCGCGGCGCCGCAGAAGCCGGACCTGCCGGGCTTCGACCGGCCCGAGGTCCATACCCTGCGCAGCCTCCAGGACGCCGACGCCCTGATCGCGGCGGCCGAGAAGGCCCGCTCGGTCGCCGTGGTTGGGGCGAGCTTCATCGGCCTCGAGGTCGCCGCCGCGATGATCGCCCGCGAGAAGAGCGTCACGGTCGTGGCGCCCGATGCCGTGCCGCTGGCCAAGGTTCTCGGCGAGGCGGTCGGCCGCTTCGTCCAGGGCCTGCACGAGGAGAAGGGCGTGACGTTCCGGCTCGGCCGCAAGGTCGAGGGCTTCGACGGGACGGCGCTCGCCCTCGACGACGGCAGCCGGATCGAGGCCGACCTCGTGGTGCTCGGCACCGGCGTCTCGCCGCGAGTCGACCTCGCCGCGGCGGCCGGCCTGGCGCTCGCGCAGAAGGACGACGGCGGCGGCATCGCGGTCGACGCGCATCTCGCCACCTCGGCGCCCGGCATCTACGCCATCGGCGACGTCGCGTCGTATCCGGATCCGCGCAGCGGCCGGCCCCTGCGGGTCGAGCACTGGGTCCATGCCCAGCGCCAGGGCCAGCACGTCGCCCGCACGCTTCTGGGCGAGACGGCGCCGTTCACCGAGACGCCGTTCTTCTGGAGCGGGCATTACGCCACCAGCCTGCGCTACGTCGGCCATGCCGGCTCGGCCGAGGAGCCCCGGATCGAGGGCGAGGTGGGCAAGGGCGACTTCGCCGTGATCTACCGCGAGGACGGGCGCGACGCCGCGCTCGCCACCTGCAAGCGCGACACGCGCTCGCTCGAGGTCGAGGCGGCGTGGGACCGGGAGGCGCGGGCGGCGGTCTGATCGCCAGGGGCCAGGGTCCGGGCGCGCCACCCCGCTTGCGCCCGGGCCCGTTCGCGGGCAGGTGGCGGACCAGTCCCACGGTCGAACAAGGGCCCGTCCAGCGTTGCCGAGCGAAGATTCCCCGGGCCTTGCCCGTCTCGAAGGCCTGATCGGCTACACCCTGCGGCGGGCGCAGGTCGCGGTCTCCCGCAGCTTCGTCGAGCTGTTTGCCGACCTCGACGTGCGCCAGAGCCAGCTCGGCGTACTCACGGTGATCGAGGGCAGCCCGGGGGCGCGGCCGAGCCAGGTCGGCGCGGCGATCGGCATCAAGCGGGCCAATATCGGACCGCTCCTCGACGCGCTGGAGGCCCGCGCCCTGGTGCGCCGCGAGCCCGACCCGACCGACCGCCGCTCGCAATCCCTGTTCCTGACGGAGGCCGGCGAAGCCCTGATGGCGGAACTCCACCGCCGCGAGGCCGCCCACGAGGAGCGCATCGCCGCCTTCCTGAACCCGGACGAGCGCACCGTGTTCCTCGACTTCCTGCGCCGCCTGGAGCAGGGCGCGCGGGAGGTGGTGGGAGATTTGGCCGGCGACGAGGGGGCGGAGGAGACCGACTGAGGCTCACTCCCCCCGGAACCGCCGCACCAACTCCTCGGGGATCGGCGTCGCCTTCATCCGGGCCGCGTCGTCGGGGTGTCGGCCGGCCCAGACCCGGCGCTCGCGGCCCTCGACGGCGAGCTCGCCGTCCTTGAGCAGGCGGTGGCGCACGGCAAAGCTCGATCGGCCGACATCCACCACCGTCGAGACGATCTCCACCCGGTCGCCGTAGCGCGAGGGCTTCAGGAACCGCGCCCCGGTCTCGACCAGCGGGATGCCGAGGAGGTCGTAGCGCGCGAGCATCCCGGCCTTCGGCAGGCCCGTCGCGGCCTCGCACAGCATCGCGGTCGACCAGTCGAAGAAATCGAAGAAGCGCGGGTTGAACACGATGCCGGCGGGGTCGCAGTGCCCCCACTCCACCGTCAGGGTGCGGGCATGGGTGAAGCCCTCGTGGTCGGATGTCGGTTCTTGCGGCGGGGTCATGCGGTCTCCGGGACGATGATGGCGGGGGATGGCGGCGCTGCGTAGAGGCGCTCGACCGCCTCGGCCCGGTTGCGCAGCACGCCGCGCTGGTTGATCGAGCCCTTGTCGGTCACCTCGTCGCGGTCGAGGGCCGGGGGCTCGGCCAGGAGCAGCAGCCGGGCGATGCGGTTCGACGAGCCGGTGGCCTTGGCGGCGAAGGCGGTCAGCCGCCGGGCGAAATCGCGGCGCAGGGCCGGGTGGACGAGGACGCGCCCGTCGTCGCCGGTCTCGCCGCAGAGGGCCCGGCAGGCGGCGATGTCCGGAAAGACCAGGGCCGTGACCTCGTCCCGCGCCTCGCCCGCGATGGCGACGTCGCGCACCAGCGGCTGGAACGCGTCGAGGAAGGCGGCCCGCAGGGGCCCGACGCTGACCCAGATTCCGGTGGTGAGCTTGAAATCCTCGTTGAGGCGCCCGTCGAAGGTGAAGCCGCGCAGAAGATCGTCGGGGTCGACCGGCACGAGCGCGTCGCCGAGGCGGTAGAACCCCTCGTCGTCGAAGGCCGAAGCGGTCAGGTCGGGCCGGCGCCAATAGCCGGGGGTGACGTTGGGCCCGCGCACCCGCGCCTCGCGCTTGGTGCCGACGGGCGCGACCTTCAGCTCGACGCCGGGAGCCGGCAGGCCGACCTGGCCGGCTCTCGCCGGGCGGTCGTCGGTGACGAGGGCGAGCGGCGCGGTCTCGGTGGCGCCCAGCCCCGTCACCATCGGTACCGTCCGGCCGATCGTCCGGCGGGCGAGGTCGTCGATGGCGTCCCAGACCGGCTGCGGCAGGCCGGCGGCGGCGAAGAAGGTGACCTGGAGCCGGCTGAAGAAATTGTGTCGGAGTTCGGCATCGTCGCGCAGGTGGGGCACCAGAGCCTCGAAGCCCTTCGGCACCGTGAGGTAGAGCGTGGGCGCGACTTCGCGCAGGGCCCGCACGGTCTCGCGGATGCCGCTCGGCGTCGGTCTCCCCTCGTCGATGTGCAGGGTGCCGCCATTCGCCAGCACCAGGTTGAAGTTGTGGTTGCCCCCGAAGGTGTGGTGCCAGGGCAGCCAGTCGACCATCACCGGCGGCTCGGCGGTGAGCGCGGGAAACCGCGCCTGCAGCATCGCCTGGTTGGCGGCCAGCATCCGGTGGGTGTTCACCACCGCCTTCGGCACGCCGGTGGAGCCGGAGGTGAACAGGAGCTTCGCCACCGTGTCGGGCGTCACCGCCGCGTGGGCGGCGGCGACGGAATCGGGGTTGCCCGTCTGCATCAGGTCCGCGAACGGCGTCGCGGGCCGGCCGATCGCCGCGTCGTCGCCGATCACCACCTCGGTCTCCGCCGGCACCGCCGCCGCGATGGCCGGGGCGTAGACCGCCCCCTCCGCCGCGAAGACGAGGCCGGGGGTGAGCAGGTCCACGATCGCCCGCAGGCGGGCATGGTCCTGCGACACGGTGGAATAGGCCGGCGAGACCGGCGCCACCGCGATGCCGACATGGAGCGCGGCGAGCGAGACGAGCGCGTGCTCGAAGCCGTTGCCCGAGAGGATCATCACCGGCCGCTCGGCCGAGAGGTTCCGGGCGAGCAGCGCCGCGGCGATCCGCTCGACCGCCTGGAGCGCCGCCCCGTAGGTCAGGGGCTCGGCGCCGCCTTGCCCGCGCCGGACCAGGAACGGTCTTTCCGGCGCCTCGGCGGCGTGGCGCAGGAGGTGCGCGGTCAGGCGCTCCGGATAGGGCGGCAGCGCCGCCGTCGCGGTGACGACGAGGCTGCCGTCGTCGCGCGCGGTGAAACGATGCGTCTCCAAACGATGGGTCTCCATGCGCCCTACCCCTTCACCAGCGGGCAGCCGCCCTCGGCGAGCGGGCGCCAGGCTTCGTCCGCCGGCACGGTGCGGACCGGCTTGAAGTAGTCCCAGCCGCCCTTGCTCTCGGCGGGCGTCTTGGTGGTCAGCAGGTACATCGGATGGAGCTTGCGGCCGTCCTCGCGGATGCGGCCCTTGCCGAAGATCGGATCGTCGGTCGGCATCGCCTTCATGGCGGCCACGACGGTTCGGCCGTCACCGGCATCCTTCACGGTGCCCAGCGCCTTCAGGTAGTGCTCCACCGCCGAGTAGACGCCCGCCTGCATGTCGTTCGGCATGGCGTGGCGCGGGTGGCGGGCGGCATAGCGCGCCGCGAAGGCCCGGGTGCCGTCGTCGAGGTCCCAGTAATACGGCGTGACGATGTAGACGCCCTGCGTCGCCTTGAGGCCGAGCGCCGGCATGTTGGTGATGTTGAGGATCAGCCCGGCGAGGCGCTGGCCCGGAGCGATGCCGAATTCCGCCGCCTGCTTGAGGGCGTTCGAGGTGTCGTCGCCGGCATTCGCCAGCCCGATCACGTCGGCGCCCGAGCCCTGCGCCTGAAGCAGGAAGGACGAGAAGTCGGAGGTGCCCAGCGGATGGCGCGCCGATCCCTTCACGCTGCCGCCCATCGCCTTGACCTCCTCGGCGGCCGAGCCTTCGAGGTCCTTGCCGAAGGTGTAGTCGGCGGTGAGGAAGTACCAGGACTTGCCGCCCTGCTGCACCAGGGCCTTTGCCAGCGCGTGGCCGAGCGACCAGGTGTCGTAGGTCCAGTGCACGGTGTTGGGCGAGCATTGCTTGCCGGTGAGCTCGGCGGTGCCGGCGCCCGAGCCGATGAAGACCTTGTTCTTCTCCCGCGCCAGGTTCGCGACCGCAAGCGCCACGGCGGAGTTCGGCACGTCGACGATCAGGTCGACGCCGTCCTGGTCGAACCAGCGCCGGGCGATCGAGGCGCCGATATCGGTCTTGTTCTGGTGGTCGGCCGAGACCAGCTCGACCGGCCGCCCGGCCTGCTTGGAAAAATCCTCGATGGCGAGTTGCGCCGCGATGACCGAGCCCTGGCCCTGGTAGTCGGCGTAGGGGCCCGACATGTCGTTGAGGATGCCGATCTTCACCGGCCGCTCGGCGGCCGCGGCGGGAGCGAGAAGGGACAGGAGGGCGGCGAGCGCCGGCGCGAGCCGGCGGATGGGACGGCGTGGCATGGTTTCCTCCGGGGGTGGGGTGGCCGGTCTTGGTGCCGGTTCTTGGGATCCGATTGCGGAAGTCTGAGTCTTTACAAATAAGGTGAAGCCTCGAGTTCCCCTCTCCCGTGCGGGAGAGGGGAAATACGTTTGACTTGTTGTGCGCTGAGTTTCTACTTCTCGGAGACCGTTTGAGCGAATTCGACTGGCGAAATCTGATGGTGGGGATGATTTATCCCACCCTCCCACCTCATCCTGAGGTGTTGGCGATCGCAGATCGCACGCGATCGAAGATCGACTGACCTCGAAGGAGGGCTCCAGGGAATGCAGGGATTTCTGGAGCCCTCCTTCGAGGCTCCCATTGGTCGCACCTCAGGATGAAGTGGGAGGGTAGGACGGTCTCGGTCTCCTCAAGTCCTAATTATAAGATCTCGCTCTAACATTCTATCATGGTCATTGCGGGGCCGTTCACTGGATATTGGAGTGATGCGGAGATTGACAACAGCGGATCCAAGTAAATAGAGGCGTATACCTACTCCCGCACCTTCTTCGCCCGCCCCTCCAGAAACTCCGAAAGCCGCCTTTTGGCCTCGGCGTCGCTCTGCGCCACCGCGGTCATCAGCGCCTCGGTGAGGTAGCCCGTCGCCGGGTCGGCCTCGGCGATGCGCGGCAGGGCGTGGATCAGGGCGTAGTTGGTGAGCGGTGCGTTCTCGGCCGCCCGGGCGGCGAGCGCGATCGCCCGTTCCAGCCCCTCGCCCGGCGCCACGACGTAGTGCGACAGGCCGAGCCGCTCGCCGCTCTCGGCATCGTGGACCCGGCCGGTCAGCATCATGTCGCGCATCCGCGAGACGCCGATCAGCCGCGGCAGCCGCACCGAGGCGCCGCCGCCGACGAAGATGCCGCGCTGGCCCTCCGGCAGGGCGTAGAACGCGGACGATTCGGCGACCCGCAGGTGGGCCGAGAGCGCCAGTTCGAGACCGCCACCGATCACCGCGCCCTTGAGTGCAGCCACCACCGGCACACGGCCGAACTCGATCTCGTGGAAGGCCCGGTGCCACATCCGCGAATGCAGCATCCCGGCAGGCGCGTCGCGCTCCGTCAGCTCCGCGAGGTCGAGCCCGGCGCAGAAATGCGGGCCTTCCGCCGCGATCACCAGGGCGCGCACGTCGTCGGGCAGCCCCCGGGCGATGCGCTCGAGCCCCAGCACCATGCCGTCGTCGAGGGCGTTGCGCTTGTGCGGGCGGTTCAGGGTGACGATCGCCACGGCGTCCCGCCTCGTGACGACCAGGGACTCGGTGCCGAGGCCCGACAGGTCCTCCGCCATGCGGCGCTCCTTGCGATTCTCGCTCCGGCCGTTCGCGCCGGATTGCCAAACCTGATTTGTAATGTGATATAACTATCTCAACGGGTCAATCGGGCGGCAAGCCCCGACAGCAGATCCGATCAGGGAGGGCGCCGCGATGGATGACGCGAGCGGACAGGCCGGCGCGTACCGCACGGCCATCGGACGGGTGGCGGTGATCGGCACCGGCGTCATCGGGGCGTCCTGGGTGTCGCAATGCCTCGCCCGCGGGCTCGACGTCGTCGCCACCGATCCGGCCCCTGGGGCCGAAGCCGCTCTTCGCGAGGCGGTCGCCCGGCACTGGCCGGTCCTCGAACAGATCGGTCTCGCCCCCGGCGCCTCGCCCGAGCGCCTGACCTTCGTGGCCGGGCCGGAGGAGGCCGCCGCCGATGCCGATTTCGTCCAGGAGAACGGGCCCGAGCGGCTGGAGATCAAGCACGCGACCTTTGCCCGTCTCGACGCCGCGGCCGCGCCCGACGTGGTGCTGGCGACCAGCTCCTCCGGCCTCACCCCGAGCGCGATCCAGACCGCCTGCCGCCATCCCGGCCGGGTGGTGCTGGGCCATCCCTTCAACCCGCCCCACCTCGTCCCGCTGGTCGAGGTTCTGGGGGGAGAAAAGACCGACGAGGGCGCCGTCGCGGCCGCGATGGCGTTCTACCAAGACCTCGGCAAGCGGCCGATCCGCCTGCGGCGCGAACTCGTCGGCCACGTCGCCAACCGGCTCCAGGCGGCGCTCTGGCGCGAGGCGTTCCACCTCGTCGGCACCGGCGCCGCCACGGTCGCCGATATCGACGCCGCCATCGCGCACGGCCCGGGCCTGCGCTGGGCCCTGATGGGGCCGTGCCTGCTCAATCACCTCTCGGGCGGCCCGGGCGGGCTCGCCCACACCCTCGACCATCTCGGACCCTTGATGGAGGCGATGTGGGCCGATCTCGGCGACCCGCGCCTGACGCCCGAGCTGAAACGGACCCTCGTCGAGGGCCTCGAACAGGCGCTCGACGGGCGCGACCGGGACGCGATGGTGGCGCAGCGCGACCGGCTCCTCGTCGATCTCGTCCGGCAGAAGCGCGAGGCGCCGGACCTGCCGTAACCAATCCCAACGAACCAAGGGAGCACACCATGACCAAGGTGATCGTGACGGTGGCGCCGACCGGCGGCATGGCCTCGAAGGCGCAGAACCCCAACCTGCCGACCCAGCCGGCGGAGATCGCCGAGTCGGTGCACAAGTCCTGGAAGGAGGGCGCGGCGATCGCGGCGCTCCACGCCCGCCGGCCCGACGACGAGGCGACCTGCAACGCCGAGATCTACCGCGACATCAACCGGCGCATCCGCGAGCGCTGCGACATCATCCTCAACAACTCGACCGGCGGCGGCTCGAGCGGCGACATGCTGGTGCCGCGCCCCGACGGGCTGTTCGAATCGAGCTTCGAGGAGCGGCTGAAGGGCTGCGAGGCCGGCGCCGAGATGGCGACCTTCGACGGCATGACCTTCGCGGACGTGCATGGCGGCCGCGAGATCCTGGTGGTCACCACGCCGAGCCGCTGCGAGGCCCTGGCCAAGCGCATGCAGGAGCGCGGCATCAAGCCCGAATGGGAGGTGTTCGGGCCCCAGCACATCCTGCAGGACGTGACCCGGCTGATCGAGAAGGGCTACGACAAGCCTCCCTACTACATCAACATGGTGCTGGGCGCCGACAAGGGTTTTCAGGGCGCGATGCCCTACTCGCACGACATCCTGGCGGCGATGATCCGGATACTGCCGCCGCACTCGATCTTCTGCGTCTCCGGCATCGGCCCGGCACAGCTGCCGGCCACCACGCAGGCCATCCTGCTCGGCGGCCACGTCCGGGTCGGGCTCGAGGACAACAAATACTATTCCCGCGGCCAGCTCGCGACCAACGAGCAGCTCGTCGCCCGCACGGTGCGGATCATCAAGGAGCTGAACCACGAGCCGGCGAGCCCGGCCGAGGCGCGCGACATCCTCGGCCTCAAGGCCGTCTGACCGGAGGGACCACGATGCGCGCCCTCCGCTCCGCCCTGCTGGCGGGCCTGATCGCCTTCGCACCCGCCGCAGGCCGTGCGGCGGAGGGCGCGATCTCCGGCGATGTGGTCAAGATCGGCGTTCTCGCCGACATGTCGACCGCGATGTCCGGCAATTACGGCACCGGCAGCGTCACCGCGGCGCGGCTCGCGGTCGAGGATTTCGGCGCCACGGTCCTGGGCAAGCCGATCGAGATCGTGTCGGCCGACCACCAGAGCAAGCCGGACGTGGCGAGCACGCTCGCTCGCCGCTGGTACGACGTCGAGGGGGTCGACATGATCACCGACCTCGGCAACTCGGCGGTAGCGCTGGGCGTCCAGGCGCTGGCGACGGAGAAGGGGCGGCTCGCCCTGATCACCGGATCGGGCTCGACGGTGATCACCGGGGCGCAGTGCTCGCCCAACGGCGCGCTCTGGGTCATCGACACCCATGCCCTGTCCCGCGCCATCGCCAAGCCGCTGGTGGAGGTGGGGGAGAAGACCTGGTTCTACGTCGTCGCCGACATCACGCTCGGAAAGTCCTTCGTCGCCGACGTGACGCCGGTGGTGACGGGCGGCGGCGGCACGGTGGCGGGCCAGGTCTTCCACCCCCTGCTCTCGCCCGACCTGTCGTCGCAGATCCTGCAGGCGCAAGCTTCCGGCGCCGGGGTGATCGCGCTCTTCAACGTCGGCGGCGACGCGATCAACGCGGTCAAGCAGGCCTCCGAGTTCGGCGTGCTGGGCGGGCGTCAGAAGCTCGCCGGCTTCTACATGACGGCGGTCGACGTCCATGCGCTCGGGCTCGCGGCCGCCGGCGGCCTGTACCTGGCGGAGGCGTTCTACTGGGACCAGGACGACGCCGCCCGCGCCTTCGCCAAGCGTTTCTACGCGCGCCAGAAGGCGATGCCGAACAGCTACCAGGCGGGCGTCTACTCGGCGGTGATGCACTACCTGAAAGCCGTCAGGGCCGCCGGCACCGATGCGGCCGCGACGGTGATGGCGAAGATGCGCGAATTGCCGATCGACGACGTCATGACCCGTGGCGGCCGCCTGCGGCCGGACGGGCGGGTGATCCGCGAGGTCTCGCTGTTCCGGGTCAAGCGGCCGGAGGAGTCGACGGGCGAGTGGGACGTGATGGAGCGGGTCGCGACGCTTCCAGGCGAGGAGGCGTTCCGGCCGCTCGCCGAGAGCGACTGTCCGCTGGTGAGGGGCAAGTGAAGGTCAAGCAGCCGTGACGACGATCCCCGCCCCCGCCCTGGAGCACGTCTTCGACGCCCGCATCGCGGTCGCAGTGCCCTACGAGGTCGGCGAGACCACGGCCGGCAGCCGCCGGGTCATCGCCATCACGGGCGGCACCGTCTCGGGGCCCGGCCTCGCCGGCCGGGTGATGCCCGGCGGAGCCGACTACCAGACCATCGCGAGCGACGGGCTGACCCAGCTCCATGCCCGCTACGTGATCGAGGCCGAGGACGGCGCGCGGATCTACGTCGAGAATACGGGCCTGCGCTTCGGCCCACCCGAGGCGCTGGAGCGCCTGCGCCGGGGCGAGCCGGTCGATCCCGCGCTGATCTATTTCCGCTCCGCGCCCCGGTTCGAGACCGCGGCCCCGCGCCTCGCCTGGATGCAGACGAGCCTCTTCCTCGCCACCGGGGCCCGGGCCCCGGACCACGTGGCGCTGAGCGTCTACCGGGTCGCGTGACGGATCAGGGCGTTGCCGGCGGCGTCTCGCCCTCGCCGGAGCGGGCCACCGCCACCGTCCCGCCCTCGACCAGCGTGAACACGATCCCGGCCTTGCGCAGGGCGGCGATGGCATGAGGGCGCGAGCGCGAGGTCGGGCCCTCGGATTCCTCCTCGAGGCGCCGGACGGTCGAGAGCGACAGGCCGCTCGCCCGCGCGAGGTCGCTGAGGGTCCAGTCGAGGAAGCCGCGCGCCGCCCGCAGGTGGCAGCCCTGGATCGCCTGCTCGACTTGGCGCGGCAGAGGCCCGCACGGGGTCGCCGCCGTCCCGCCCTCGTGCGGGGTGATCACGACGGTCCAGCCCATCCGGTCGGCCGCCCCCTCCCGCAGGGGCACCATCGTCATGTGGAACGGCGCCCGCCCGCCGGCGGCGAGCCGCAGGGTCGGGGCGATGCTGAAGGTCCGCCCGGCCGCGGCGAGGCGGGGCAGCTCCTCGGCCCAGCGCGCCCATTCCTCCGGCACGATCGGGCTGAGCCAGTTCGCCCGCACGTCCTCGCGGCCGAGGCCGACGAGCGCCAGGAAGTCGGGGCCGTACTCGGTCGGCGGCAGGCTCGCCTCGGAATAGATGAAGACCTGCGCCTGTTGCGCCAGGCTCGCCCGGCGCTGCTGCTCGAGCCGGTGCAGCTCGGCCAGGCGCTCGCGGTCGGTCACGTCGAGCAGCACGCCGGTCACCGAGACGGGCCGGCCCTCGGCGCTGAAGAACACCTCGCCGCGGCTCACCACCGTGCGGGCCGTCCCGTCCGGCCGGATCAGCCGGACCGTGTGGCTGCCGAAGATCCCGGTCCGGACGATCTGGGCGGCATCCTCCAGCACGTCGCGATCGGCCGGGTGGACCAGCCCGAGCAGCCGCTCGTAGCTCGCCGCCTCGCCCTCCGGCAGCCCGAGCAGGCGGTACAGCCCGGACGACCAGACCTGGCGGCCGGTGCCGAAATCCCAGCGCCAGGCGCCGGTGAGCCCGAACGCCTCGATCAGGTGCATGAAGTCGTGGGAGGTCGGGTCCTCCGGCCGGATCGTCCCGTCGATCGACTCGGTCATCGGGTGCCGGCCCCTGCCGCGGCGCCGGCCGTCGTTAGGCCGCGCCGCGCCGGGCCGCGCCCGGATCGCGGCCCTCCGTCCCCGCGTCCAGCCGGCGTTCGAAACTCGCTGTTCAAAGCCACCATTCCCAGAACGACGGACACGCCGCGGCGCGGACCGGCCAGTCCGCGATCTCCTTATTTGATTGTACGCTATCGATTGCCGGGCGGGCAACAGTGACGGGCACCCGTTTCGTCCGCGACGTTAGACCCTGCGAACCGGGATGCGGAGGCCTCGTCCCGGCAGGCTCGCGGAAGGGGCTGCAGGAGCCTGCGGCCGCGTGAAACGCGTCGGCTGCGTCACGACGCAGCAGGCGCTCGATGGCCTGGATGGGAACGAAGACGAAACTTCTCCATACGAGCGATCGAGCAATAAACATCTTCTCTCTCAACGTCGAAAATGGAAAACCACGTCTATTGCTGCAAACCCATGCACCGACCTATCTAGTGGTTCGAGGCTGCCATCCGGGAAGCCTTCCGTCCACGCCGGGTCTTACCATGCGTCCTGCCATCTTCGATCCGTTCGGCGAGCGCCTGGACCTGCGGCCGGTGTCGGAGGTTGCCTGCACCGCGGCGCCTCGGCGTCGGCGGACCCGCCGCATCGTCGGCGCGGTGCTGTTCTGGGCGCTCGCCGCGGGGCTGATCACCGCCCGCGGCGCCTTCTTCGACCCGAGCACCGCCTTCGGTCCCGACGCCCCGGCCCGCGTGGCCGCGCAGGACGCCGGCTCGACCCGGAACCTCGCCGCTGCGGCTGATACCTCCGTCCTGCGCTGACGTCCCGACGGCCTCGCCCCGCGATCCCGGTCCTTCTGCCGGCTCCGCGCACCGCTTCCAGGCATTTCTCTTCCCGACTGCGCCGCCACTCGCCGCAACGATCCTGTCGAGCGGCCTGCGCGCAAGCATCGCTCTTCAGGAACGGCATCCGGCATCCCACATCCGTCACGTGACGAGGCGACAGCGCCTCCGGGGCCACGAGGCCCCGTTCCGTGACCGGAGCGACCCGATGCTGTTCTTCCGCAAGCGTGCCGAGATGCCGGCCCCCGACCAGATCCTGCCGGGCCGGCCGACCCCCCTGCCGACGGCCGAGCGCCACTTCGTCAACGGCCATCCGCTGAAGGGCCCGTACCCGCCCGGGATCGAGACGGTCGTGTTCGGCCTCGGCTGCTTCTGGGGCGCGGAGCGCAAGTTCTGGCAACTCGGCGACGGGGTCTTCGTCACCGCGGTGGGCTACGCCGCCGGCACCACGCCGAACCCGACCTACGAGGAGGTGTGCTCCGGGATGACCGGGCACAACGAGGTCGTGCTCGTCGCCTACGATCCGGCCGCGATGCCGTTCACCAGCCTGCTCAAGACCTTCTGGGAGAGCCACGACCCGACCCAGGGCATGCGCCAGGGCAACGACGTCGGCACGCAGTACCGTTCTGGCATCTACCTGTCGGACGCGACCCGCCTCGCCGAGGCCGAGGCCTCCCGCGAGGCCTATGGCGGCGCCTTGAAGGCGCGGGGCTTCGGCCCGATCACCACCGAGATCCGCGACGGCGGGCCGTTCTACTTCGCCGAGGAGTACCACCAGCAGTACCTGGCGAAGAACCCGGGCGGCTATTGCGGCCTGGGCGGCACCGGCGTGTCCTGCCCGGTCGGGATCGGCGTCGCGGCCGAGTGACCTGAAGAGGTCGAGTGATTCGAAAGCGAGGAGGACCGGCTCCCGGCCGGTCCTCCCCCTCGTGTCATGCGAAATCCGATTGGTCGCTTCGCAAAGCGGATGTCGGCTTCGCTCACGCGCCGTCTCAGCGCGCCTTCAGCACCGTGCGGCAGGCATCCGGCAGGCCCGCCAGCGTCATCGGCGGGCGCGGCTTGGGATTCAGGATCGCGTCCGAGAACCAGTAATCGAGCTCGGGGCCGCAGCCGTCGCCGGAGGGCGGCGGGTCCTGGTCGTGGCAGGCCGCGTCGCCCGCCGGGCAGTCGAGCCGGATGTGGAAGTGGTAGTTGTGGCCGTAGATCGGCCGGACCTTGGTAAGCCAGCTCCGGTCCGAGCCCGCCTCGCGGCAGAGCGCCAGCTTGATCGCCGGATTGACGAAGATCCGCGCCACCTCGGGCTCGCGCGACACCATCTTGATCAGCCGCAGGTGCTCGGGCCGCCATACGCTCGGGTCGATGTCGCGCCGGTCGGACCGCACCACGTTGGTGGCCGACATCTCCTCGCGCTCGGCCCGGGTCAGGCGCCGGTCCGGCATCGGGGTCAGCCAGATGTCGGCATCGAGGCCGAGCTGGTGCGAGGCATGGCCGGTCAGCATCGGCCCGCCCCGGGGCTGGGACATGTCGCCGACGAGCAGCCCCGGCCAGCCCGCCTTGCGCGGCGCCTCGGCGGCGATCTTTTCCAGGAACGCGACGAGCCGCGGGTGGCCCCAGTTCCGGTTGCGCGACAGGCGCATCACCTGCCAGGTGTCGCCGTCGATCGGCAGGGCCTCGGCGCCCGCCACGCAGCCCCGCGCGTAGCCGCCGATCGCCTGCGGCGGCAGGGCCGCCGGTGTCGTGGCACGCCCGAACAGGGCCTTGGCCGGCGTCGACGGATCGTCCGGGTTGGCCAGCGGCGGCAGCGGCTTCGGATGCAGGGTACCGCGATCCTGCGCGAGGGCGGGAGCGGCGAGCGTGAGGAGGACCGTCAGGACGGCGGTGCGGCGAATCGGCATGGGGCCAAGCTAGCGCTCCGCTCCGCATCGGGAAACCCGCCTCCCCGCTCCGCCATTCGCCGCAGCGGCCCCGGAACAGGCGCCCGCGCGCCGGCGTTGCCGGGGCAACCCGACACCCGCGCTGCGGACACGAACCGGAGGACAAGCCCGATGACCACCGTCGCACCGACGATCGGCGACCGTTCCGACATGGGCAGCCAGACCACCACCCAGACCAACGCCCTCATCGCGAGCGACCGCATCGAGGGCACCGCCGTGCGCCGCCCCAACGGCGACAGCATCGGCCGCATCGAGCGGCTGATGATCGAGAAGGCCTCCGGCAAGGTGGTCTATGCCGTGATGAGCTTCGGCGGCTTCCTCGGCATCGGCGAGGGCTACCACACCCTCCCGTGGTCGACCCTGCGCTTCGCGCCCGAGATGGACGCCTACGTGGTCGACCTCACCGAAGAGCAGCTGCGCGCCGCGCCCCCGGCCTCGGCGGAGGGCAACGACCCCTCCTTCGACCGCGGCTGGGAGGAGCACGTCCACCAGTACTTCAAGGCGACGCCGTACTGGAGCGTCTGACGCTGGATCTGCGAGAGCCTCTTCCGATGGAGCGGTTACCGGTTCGTCGGGAGATGCGGCAAGATCGCAGACCTGGAGCAAGGCTCGATCGCCCCGCGATCGGGCGTTGCTCCAGATAGCCTCAGGGCGCCTCCGCCGGCACGCCCGACAGGGCCCAGCGGCACAGGCTCGATTCCTTGACCTTCAGGCAATCGTAGGCTGTGCCGCCGACCACCACCCGCTCGGCATTGCCCTCGACCCGGTCCGAGCCGAACCGGGCGCAGCCGAGATGGTCGGCCTTCGGGTCGGCCAGCCGCGCCTTGATCGCCGCCGCGTCACCCGCCGTCTCGGTCATCAGGATGCGCAGGTTGGCGAGCGAGGCGCAGGCCACGACCTTCGTCGGCACGACCGCCTTCTCGGGTGCGGGCTTCCCCGGAGCCTTGGCCCTCTGCGCCGCTGCCGGGCCTGCGGCGACGGCGAGCCCGAGCGCGGCCAGGAACCACCGAGCGCGACGCTCCTCACGGGTCCCCATTCAGAGACCGCCCGTCATAGACCACCCATGCGGCGCACCAGCGCCCATTCTGCTTCGCTGACCGGCTGCACCGAGAGGCGCGAGTTGTTGACCAGCACCATCTCGCGCAACGCCGTCTCGGCCTTGATCGCCTCCAGGGTGACGGGCTGCGGCAGGGCGACCACCGCCTTGAGGTCGACCATCCCGAAGCGGCCGGTCTCGTCGGTATGGTCGGGGTAGTAGGTGCGGATCACCTCGACGATGCCGACCACCGCCTTGCCCTCGTTCGAGTGGTAGAAGAAACCCTGCTCGCCGAGGCGCATCGCCTCCAGGTTCTTGCGGGCGACGTGGTTGCGCACCCCGTTCCAGTACGTCCCCGTATCGCCGGCGGCGACCTGGTCGTCCCACGACCAGACCGAGGGCTCGGACTTGTAGAGCCAGTACGCCATCCCGTCGTCTTTCCACGCTCGCAGCCGCTCGCGCTGCGCGGGCTCCCCATCGCCCGATCCGGGGCCACGAGTCCAGGGGGAGCGGGGGCGGTGGCCTGCGGTGGGCTGCCCCAGGGTTCCGAGGGGCGTTCGGGTGCCGGGATGCCGACCGATCCTGAAAACCGTGCATCCATCGATTGTACAGCCGTGAAAACCGGACGAAAACTCTCCCCGAGGCCGCGCCGTCGGCACCGGTTCGCGGGAGAGGAATCGATGATCGACTGGACCTGGCTTCTCTCGACCAGCGCCTTCGCCGTGGCGATGTCGGCGACGCCCGGGCCCAACAACACCATGGTGGTGGCCTCGGGTGCCACCTACGGCTTTGCCCGCACGATGCCGCACATGCTCGGTATCGCAGCGGGCTTCCCGGTGATGCTGATCATGCTCGGCACCGTCGGCCTGCCCCTGCTCGCCGATCCGCGGGTCCACGCCGTGCTCAGGTGGGTGGGGGCCGCCTACCTGCTCTGGCTCGCCTGGAAGATCACGACCGCCGATCCCGATCCGGGGACCGAGTCCGTGGCGACGCCCGGGGCGGCGACCCCTGTGACGTCCGGTCGCCCGCTCGGCTTCCTGCAGGCGGCCCTGTTCCAGTGGGTCAACCCGAAGGCCTGGATCATCGCCGCCGGGGCGCTCGCCACCTACACCAGGGATGCCGGCGGCGCATCGCTCGCGGCGACGCTGCTGCTCGCACTGGTGTTCGGGTTCGTCGCCATCCCGTGCGTCGCCCTGTGGACGCTGATCGGCGTCGGCACCGCGCGGCTGCTGCGCTCGCGGCGATCGGTGCGTCTGTTCAACCTCGCCATGGCGGGGCTGCTGGTCGCGTCCCTGGTGCCGGTTCTCGCCGAGTAGGACCGCCGTTTCCCGTGAAACGTTTTCGTCCCAGATCGGGATTTTTGCAGGGACCGGGGCGGTGAACGCCCCGGTCGCATCCGCGGGGATGCTTACGCGATGCCGCCCTGGACCTGGGCCTCGGCGGCCTTCTGGCGGTAGAGGCCGACGAAGTCGATCGGGTCGATGTAGAGCGGCGGGAAGCCGCCGTTGCGCACCGCGTCGGCGATGATCTGGCGGGCGAACGGGAACAGCAGCCGCGGGCACTCGATCATGACGGCCGGGTGCATCTGGTCCTGCGGGATGTTGCGCAGGCGGAAGATGCCCGAATAGGTCAGCTCGAACGCGAACAGCACCTCGGCGCCGATCTTGGCATCGCCCTCGAGGCGCAGGTCGACTTCGAAGTCTTCCTCGGCGAGCTGCTTGGCGTTGACGTTGACCTGGATGTTGATCTGCGGGCCCTGCTGCTGCGGCTGCAGCGAGCGCGGCGCGTTCGGGTTCTCGAAGGAGAGGTCCTTGGCGTACTGGGCCAGCGCATTCAGGGTCGGGGTGAGGTCGTCGGGCTGCGCCGCGGCGCCACCGTTGCCGTTCGGGACCGGGGAATCGGCCATGGCGGAGGGTTCCTTCGAGGGCTGGACGTAACGACGAACCGTCGCACGCTGGCGCGCAAATCGGCGCGCGCGACGGCGGGGTTGCGGCTATCATGCCCGCAGCGCGTGAACAAGCAGAGCCACGGATCGTCTCCTCCGACCCATTGCCCCTGCGACAGGCCGAGGGCCGGCCCGCCCGCGGCGGCACCTTGCGCGTGGACGGGCACATCCTCGCGAGGCGCCGCCTGGATACGACGACCCCTCGGCCCCATATCGTCTCCATGGGCCCGCCGCGCGGCGCCGGCCGGGGGTTTGCCGTGGTTCTCTGGGACTTGCCGAGGTGTGTGCCGAAGCTCTCGCCGAGGTCTCGGCCGAGGTTCTTGCCATCCCCCGGTGCCGGTGCCAAAGCCGGTGACGCGCCGAAGGTATCGCACGCTGGGCCGGGACGGTCAGGAATGCTCCGCGTAAGGCCGCCAAGAACGGATCGATGAACGGATCGATGATGCAGGATTCCCTCGACCTTACGACCCTCATCTTCCTCGGGCTTGCGGTCTTCGTGATCTGGAAGCTCCGGTCCGTCCTCGGACAGAAGACCGGAAGCGAGCGGCCGCCCTTCAACCCGCTGGCCCGCCGCGAGGAGCCGCCGCCGGCCGCCACCCGCGAGGGCGACAACGTCGTGCGGCTGCCGGGCGCCGGTGCCGAGCGCGCCGCGGCCGCCCCGGTGGCGACGGCGGTGCCGCGCAACTGGAAGGGCGTGGTCGAGCCGAACTCGCCCGCCGCCCGCGGCCTCGACCTGATCATCCAGCAGGAGCCCGGCTTCGACCCCCGCGGCTTCACCGACGGCGCCAAGGCCGCCTACGAGACGATCGTCACCGCCTTCGCCAAGGGCGACCGCAAGACCCTCAAGACCCTGCTCTCGCGCGAGGTCGCGGACGGGTTCGAGCGGGCGATCCAGGGCCGCGAGCGCGCCGGCCAGACCGTCGAGACCACCTTCGTGTCGATCGATCGGGCCGAGATCGTCGGGGTCGACGTGCGCAACCGCGTTGCCCAGGTCACCGTGCGCTACCTCTCGAAGCTGATCACCGCCACGAAGGGCCCGCAGGGCCAGGTCGTGGACGGCAGCCCCGAAAAGGTCGTCGACGTGACCGACGTCTGGACCTTCGCCCGGACGCTCGGCAGCCGCGATCCGAACTGGCAGCTCGTCGCCACCGAGGCCGGGCAGTAGGCCGGCCGAAGGCCCGGCTCCCGCCGCGGAGCCGGGCCACTCCCTGGCGACTTGATCGGCCGCAGGGCATCGACCAAGATCGAACGACCGTCGCCCACCGCGACCCCACCCAGCATCGCCACACTCCCGGGGCCGGAGCCCGTCAAGCCCATGCCGCCGGCCGTCGGCCCCCACCGTTCCGTCCCCGGTCGCGTTCGCAGATCCCGCCCTCGCAGGTTCTCCTCGGGCAGAGGTCTCCGCACCGGTTCCCGCCTCTCCGCGCTGCTGCTCGCCGGTCTCCTCGCCGGGCGGGCCGAGGCCGCCTCGTTGCGCGTCGGCGACGCCGTGCTCGAGCCCGTCGCCCTCGACGCCCTCCCGGGGTTCGGCGACGACGATCTGGCGGCGGCGCTCGTGGCGTTCCGGGCGACCTGCAAGCAGGATCAGCCCCAGGCGCCGGTCCTCGCCGAGGCCGCCCCCGACGCGCCGCGCCAGGACCTCGCAGCGGCCTGTGCCGCCGCCGCGGCCGTGCCTTCCGGCGGCGCGCGGGAGTTCTTCCTGCGCCGGTTCGCCGCCTACCGGGTCCTGCGGCCGGCCCGGGAGACTCCGGCCGAGCGCCGGGCGGGCTTCCTCACCGGCTATTTCGAGCCCGAGCTCGACGGCTCCCCGGTGCCGACGCCGGATTTCACCGTGCCGGCCCTGGCGCGCCCCGACGACCTCGTTTCCCTGGAGCCCGGCGAGACCCGGCCCGGTCTCGATCCGTCGCTCCGCGCCGCGCGCCGCGAGGGCGACGCGCTGACGCCCTATCCCGACCGGGCGGCGATCGAGGACGGGGCACTCGGGCCGCGCACCCGCCCGCTGGTCTGGCTGCGCGACGCGGTCGACCTCCTGGTGCTGCAGGTCCAGGGCTCCGGCCGGGTCCGCCTGCCCGACGGCCGCTCGGTCCGCCTCGCCTATGACGGGCGCAACGGCCGGCCCTACACCTCGGTCGCCCGGCTCATCGTCACCGGCGGCCATCTGCCCCTCGAGGGCCTGACGCTCGAGCGCTGGACCGGCTGGCTGCGGGCCCACCCGGCCATCGCCCGCGACCTGATCCGCCGCAACGCCTCCTACATCTTCTTCCGCCTCGACGACGGCGCCCCGGAGACCGGCCCGCGCGGCGCCGCGGGCGCGCCGCTGACCGCCGGGCGCAGCCTCGCGGTCGATGCCACCCTGTGGCGCTACGGGTTGCCGTTCTGGCTCGACGGGGCGTTGCCGGAGCCCGAGGGCGGGACGGTGCCGCTGCGCCGCCTGGTGATCGCCCAGGATACCGGCTCGGCCATCGTCGGTCCGGCCCGGGGCGACCTCTATCTCGGCACCGGCGCCCGGGCCGGTGCCACGGCGGGGCTCCTGCGCGACCCGGCCCGCTTCGTCGTGCTGCTGCCGAAGCCGGATGCGCCAAGGGATGCGCCGGGGGCTGCGCCGTGACCGAGCCGCGCCGTCCCCGCCGCGTCCGACGCCTCACCACCGAGGAGAGCCGGCTCTGGGCCGAGATCTCCCGCCTGATCGTGCCGCTGCGCGGGCGGGCGCCCGCCCCCGTCGCGCCCTCCCCTCCCCCTCCCCCGGTATCGGTGCCGATGCCCGCCCCTGCGCCCACGGTGCCTCCGCCGCCGAAATTCGTGCGGCCCGCCAAGGCGGCGCGTGCCGCCCCCAAGGGGGCCTCGAAGAGTGCGAGCCCGCCTCCGCCGCCCGCACCGGTGCTGCCGCCGCTGGCGCCCCTGGAGCGCCGGGTGCGGACCAGCCTGCGCCGCGGTTCGCGCAGCGTCGACGCGGCGATCGACCTGCACGGGATGCGCCAGTCCGAAGCGCATGCGGCGCTGATCGGCTTCCTGCATCGCTCCCGCGCCTCCGGGCACGCGGTGGTGCTGGTCGTCACCGGCAAGGGCGGCGGCGGCGACGATCCCTATGCCGAGCGCGGCGTCCTCCGCCGCAGCGTGCCGCACTGGCTGCGCCTGCCCGAGCTGCGCCCCCTGGTCGTCGGCTTCGAGGAGGCCGCCCACCACCATGGCGGCGGCGGCGCGCTCTACATCCGCCTCCGGCGCCGCTGACTGGCGCCCTCATCCCTTCGTCGGTCAAGGCGGCGCGTCACTTTTCCCCCGTGGGGACTTGAGTCGGTGCCGCGGAGCCGCTACATAAAGTCGTTCCCTCCTCCATCGTCTTGTCACGTCGCATCCAGGACCGATCCGGTTCCTCCGCGCGACCTCCGGGACACATCAGGCGACGATTTCGCGACCGGTGCCCGCCTCGGCCACCCCGTTGCTTTCCGCTCAACGCCGCGACCCGCGGCGGCCGGACTTGTCCCGACATGACGACGCTCCCCAGCTTCGCCTCGCACCCCGATATCCCATGATCGAAGACACGCTCGCCCCGATCGAGACCCCGGCCGCCCCCGCCATGCGCGAGGTGAAGCTGCAGGATCTCAAGTCCAAGACCCCCACCGAGCTCCTGGCCTTTGCCGAGGAGGTCGAGGTCGAGAACGCCTCGACCATGCGCAAGCAGGAGCTGATGTTCGCGATCCTGAAGCAGCTCGCTGCCAAGGACGTCGAGATCATCGGTGCCGGCACCGTCGAGGTGCTGCAGGACGGCTTCGGCTTCCTGCGCTCCTCCGACTCGAACTACCTGCCGGGCCCGGACGACATCTACATCTCGCCGACGCAGATCCGCCGCTTCGGCCTGCGCACCGGCGACACCGTCGAGGGGCCGATCCGGGGCCCGAAGGACGGCGAGCGCTACTTCGCGCTGCTCAAGGTCAACACCATCAACTTCGAGAACCCGGACAAGATCAAGCACAAGGTCCATTTCGACAATCTGACGCCGCTGTTCCCGACGCAGCGCTTCAAGCTCGAACTGGCGGAGCCGACCCGCAAGGACTTCTCGCCCCGGATCATCGACATCGTCGCGCCGATCGGCAAGGGCCAGCGCGCCCTGATCGTGGCGCCGCCGCGCACCGGCAAGACGGTGCTGATGCAGAACATCGCCCAGTCGATCACCCTGAACCACCCCGAGTGCTACCTCATCGTCCTGCTCATCGACGAGCGGCCGGAGGAGGTCACCGACATGCAGCGCTCGGTGAAGGGCGAGGTCATCGCCTCGACCTTCGACGAGCCGGCGACCCGCCACGTCCAGGTCGCCGAGATGGTGATCGAGAAGGCCAAGCGCCTGGTGGAGCACGGCCGTGACGTCGTCATCCTGCTCGACTCGATCACCCGGCTCGGCCGCGCCTACAACACCGTGGTGCCGTCCTCCGGCAAGGTGCTGACCGGCGGTGTCGACGCCAACGCCCTGCAGCGGCCCAAGCGCTTCTTCGGCGCCGCCCGCAACATCGAGGAGGGCGGCTCGCTCTCGATCATCGCGACCGCGCTGATCGACACCGGCTCGCGCATGGACGAGGTGATCTTCGAGGAGTTCAAGGGCACCGGCAACTCGGAGATCATCCTGGACCGCAAGGTCTCCGACAAGCGCATTTTCCCGGCGATCGACATCACCCGCTCGGGCACCCGCAAGGAGGAGCTGCTGGTCCCGCCGGACGCGCTCAAGAAGACCTACGTGCTGCGCCGCATCCTCAACCCGATGGGCGTCACCGACGCGATCGAGTTCCTGCTCGACAAGCTGCGCCAGACCAAGAGCAACGGCGACTTCTTCGACTCGATGAACACCTGATCCGGCCTTTCGGTCGCGATCGTCAGGCTCACGCGCGGCGCCCCGAGAGGGGCGCCGTTTTCGTATCCAGCCCCTGCTCCCGGGTGCCGCGTTCCGCTGCCCGGGTGCCCGTGCGTGGCCCCCCGGTAGGTGGCCGGCGACACGGGGTCTTTCGCCAAAGGGGGTGGGTCCGAGTTCGCCGCCCGCTTGCGTGCACCCGTCTCCGCCCGCCTGGGTCCGGCGCCGGACAAGCCACGGTATCGCGGGCTCTCCACGGAGGCGGCACTACGCTCCGGCTGTCGACGCGATTCAGCAAGCCACCGCCCGTCCCGATCCGTTCGGCGGCAAGACCGGATCGTGCTAGCCACGGCGCCACCCTTTCGACGCCCCCTCCCCCGATTGCCCGATGCTCGCGCCCGACACCATCTTCGCCCCCGCCACCGGCTACGGCCGTACTGCCGTCGCGGTCATGCGGATCAGCGGCCCGCAGGCGGGCCCCGCCCTCGCAGCGCTGATCCGGACCCCTTTGCCGCCGGCGCGCCGCCTCACCCTGCGCACTCTGCGCGAGCCGAAGACGGGAGAACTTCTCGATCAGGCCCTCGTCGCCTGGCTGCCTGGCCCCGGGACCGCGACCGGCGAGGATATGGTCGAACTGCACCTGCATGGCGGCCCGGCGGTCCGTGCGGCGGTGCTGCGCAGCCTCGGCGCACGGCCGGGCCTGGTGCCGGCCGAGCCGGGTGCCTTCACCCGACGGGCCTTCCTCAACGGCCGGATGGACCTCACCGCCGTCGAGGGGCTGGCCGACCTGATCGAGGCCGAGACCGAGGCGCAGCGGCGTCAGGCCGTGCGCCAGCTCGACGGGGCGCTGGGCCGGGCGGTCGAGCGCTGGCGCGACACGCTGCTCACTGTGCTCGCCGGCACCGAGGCCGCCCTCGACTTCTCCGACGAGGGCGATGTCGACGACGACGCCCTGACCGCCTCGGGCCGGATCGAGGCCGCGCGGGTTCGGGACGAGATCCGCGCCGTCCTCGCCGACGGCCGGCGCGGCGAGCGGCTGCGGGACGGTTTCACGGTGGTGCTCGCCGGCGCGCCCAATGCCGGTAAGTCGACCCTGCTCAACGCGCTCGCCCGGCGCGACGTGGCGATCGTCTCGGAGGTGCCGGGTACGACCCGGGACGCGATCGAGGTACGCTGCGACCTCGGTGGACTGCCGGTGCTGCTGGTCGATACGGCCGGACTGCGCGAGACCAGCGACGCGATCGAAGTCGAGGGTGTCGCCCGCAGCCGTCGCCGCATCGAGCAGGCCGACCTCGTCCTCTGGCTGCGCGAGCCGGGCGGAGCCGAGCCCCCTGCCCTGCCGGTTCCTTTTCGCGTGGTCTCGACCAAACGTGACCTGCCGGGAGACCGGGCGGAGGGAGAGATCGCGATCTCGGCGCGGACGGGGGACGGCGTCGATCGTCTCCTGACCGAGATCGAGCGTGAAGCCGCGACCTCGCTCGGGAGCGGCGACGCCCTGGTCACCCGCGAGCGTCAACGTCTTGCCCTCGAGGCCTGCACGCGTCACCTCGACCGGGTGGCGGCTCAGGGGGGTACCCTGCCGGCGGAACTGGTCGCGGAGGACCTGCGCCTCGCGGTCCGCGCCCTCGGCGAGGTCGCCGGTCGAGTGGGCGTCGAGGAAATGCTGGACCGGCTCTTCGCCGGGTTCTGCATCGGCAAGTAGCCTTCTCGCCGCCGGTCCCGCGGAGTTTTCACGTGAAACGCGCGTGGCGCCCACAGGGTGATTGACGTCGTCGGGCGGCGCCCCCTAATCACCCCATGCACAGAGATGATTCCTCCTTCGACGTGATCGTCGTCGGCGGTGGGCATGCGGGCGCCGAGGCGGCCGCCGCCGCCGCGCGTTACGGGGCTCGCACCGCCCTGGTGACCCATCGCCGCGACACGCTCGGGGCGATGTCCTGCAACCCGGCCATCGGCGGCCTCGGCAAGGGCCACCTCGTCCGCGAGGTCGATGCCCTCGATGGAGTGATGGGCCGGGTCGCCGACCGGGCCGGTATCCAGTTCCGGCTCCTCAACCGCCGCAAGGGCCCAGCGGTGCGCGGGCCCCGCACCCAGGCCGACCGCAAGCTCTACGCCCGGGCGATGCAGGCCGCACTCGCCGACACCCCGAACCTGACCATCGTCGAGGGCGAGGTCGCAGACCTCACCGTCGCCGCCGGCCGGGTCGCCGGCGCCGTGCTGACGGACGGCCGTGCCCTCCCCTGCCGCGCCGTCGTCCTCACCACCGGGACCTTCCTGCGCGGCCTGATCCATATCGGCGAGGTCACCATGCCGGCCGGCCGCATCGGCGAGGCGCCGGCGCTTGGCCTCTCGGCGACCCTCGACCGGCACGGCTTCGCGCTGGGCCGCCTCAAGACCGGGACACCGCCGCGCCTCGACGGCCGCACGATCGACTGGCACGGCATCGACAAGCAGGCCGCCGACGACGAGCCGGTGCCGTTCTCGACCCTGACCGCGCGCATCACCACGCCCCAGATCGAGTGCGGTGTCACCCGCACCGGCCAGGCGGCGCACGACCTGATCCGCGCCAACCTGCACCGCTCGGCGATGTATTCCGGCGGCATCACCAGCCGCGGACCGCGCTACTGCCCGTCGATCGAGGACAAGGTCGTGCGGTTCGGCGACCGGGACGGTCACCAGATCTTCCTCGAGCCGGAGGGCCTCGACGATCCGACGGTCTATCCGAACGGCATCTCGACCTCCCTGCCGGAGGAGGTGCAGCACGGCATCGTCCGCCTGCTGCCCGGCTGCGACCGGGCGGTGATCCTGCGCCCCGGCTACGCGATCGAGTACGATTACGTCGATCCGCGCGAGCTCGACCCGACGCTCCAGACACGCCGCATCGCCGGCCTGTTCCTCGCGGGCCAGATCAACGGCACCACCGGCTACGAGGAGGCGGCCGGCCAGGGGCTGGTCGCCGGACTCAACGCCGCCCGCCTGGCGGGCCAGGCCGACCTCGCAGTGTTCGACCGGGCCGAGTCGTATATCGGCGTGATGATCGACGACCTCGTGACCCACGGGGTCAGCGAGCCCTACCGGATGTTCACCTCGCGCTCCGAGTACCGGCTCAGCCTGCGGGTGGACAATGCCGATGAACGCTTGACCGGCCGTGGCTTCGGGCTCGGCTGCGTTTCGGCGGAGCGGGCCGCCCACCATGCTGCGCGGCAGGACGCCTTGGCGCAGGCTCGCCGGATGCTCGAGGATCTCAGCCTGACCCCGAGCGAGGCCGAGCGCCACGGCATCATGCTGAACCGCGACGGTATCCGCCGGTCCGCCTTCCAGCTCCTGTCCTACCCGGAGATCGGGTGGGAGCGGCTTACCGCGGTCTGGTCCCAGCTTGCCGCGATCCCCCCTGCCCTCGCCGAGCGGGTCTGCACCGACGCGACCTACGCGGTCTATCTCGACCGGCAGAAAGCCGACATCGCGGCGTTCCGGCGCGACGAGGCGGTGACCCTGCCGGACCATCTCGATTACGGCGGCATCGCCGGCTTGTCGAATGAGCTGCAGTCGAAGCTCGACAAGGTTCGCCCCCTCACCCTCGGACAGGCGGCCCGCATCGAGGGTGTGACCCCGGCAGCGCTGACCCTGCTCGCGGCCCATGCCCGACGTACCCCCTCCCTCCAGGTTTCGGCTGAATGAAGACGTCCGCTATCGGCCGCGATGCCGTCCTGCGCCAAGCCGGCGTTTCACGTGAAACAGCCGAGGCGCTCGACCTCTACGTCGCCCAGCTCACTCGCTGGCAATCGATCAAGAACCTCGTCGGTCCCTCCACGCTGGCGGAGGTCTGGACCCGCCACGTCGCCGATTCGCTTCAGCTCCTGGCGCTGGCGCCCGACGCAACGCGCTGGCTCGACCTCGGCAGCGGTGCCGGCATCCCGGGCCTGATCCTGGCGATTGCCGGGCGCGATCGGCCGGGCTTCCACGTCGACCTCGTCGAGAGCAACGGCCGCAAGGGCGCCTTCCTGCGGGAGACCGCCCGGCTCACCGGCGCGGCGGCCAAGGTTCATGTCGCGCGGATCGAGACGGTGATCGGCGGCTTCACCGAGGCGCAAATCGTCACCGCCCGGGCGCTGGCGCCGCTGTCCCAGCTCCTCGCCTGGACCGCCCCGCTGTTGAAAAACGGCGCCACGGGGCTTTTTCCGAAAGGCCGTGATGTCTTAACCGAATTGACCGAGGCGGAGGAAAGGTGGAGATTTACCGCGGATCTGATCCCGAGTCGGACCGATTCTGATGCCAGGATCGTCCGCATCTCCACTGTGAGCGGCCTTCTCCCATGATCGCGGAATCTCCCGAGGCGCAGGCCGGCGACAGCGCGCGGCCCCTGCGCATCATCGCGCTTGCCAACCAGAAGGGCGGCGTCGGCAAGACCACCACGGCGATCAACCTCGGTACCGCACTGGCGGCGATCGGCGAGCGCGTGCTGATCATCGATCTCGACCCGCAGGGCAACGCCTCGACCGGCCTCGGCATCGACCGGCGCCAGCGGCGCCTGTCGACCTACGACGTGCTGGCCGGCGAAGCGCCCCTGGCGGAGGCGGTGCAGGCCACCGCCGTCCCGCGCCTGTCCCTTGTGCCCTCGACCATGGATCTCCTCGGGCTCGAGATGGCGATGGCGAGCGCGGCCGACCGGGCCCAGCGCCTGCGCCGGGCCCTCGACCCCCTCGACCGGGGCGAGATGCCGGAGGACCAGCGTTTCACCTACGTGCTGATCGACTGCCCGCCCTCGCTCAACCTGCTCACCCTCAACGCGCTCGCCGCGGCGCATGCGGTGCTGGTGCCGCTGCAATGCGAGTTCTTCGCCCTCGAAGGCTTGAGCCAGCTGCTGCGGACCGTCGAGCAGGTGAAGGGCGCCCTCAACCCGCGCCTGGCGATCCAGGGCGTGGTGCTGACGATGTTCGACCCACGCAACAACCTGTCGGCCCAGGTCGTCGCCGATGTGCGCGAGTTCATGGGCGACAAGGTCTACGAGACCATGATCCCCCGCAACGTGCGGGTCTCCGAGGCGCCGTCGCACGGCAAGCCGGTGCTGCTCTACGACCTCAAATGCGCAGGCTCGCAGGCCTATCTGCGCCTCGCCTCGGAGGTCATTCAACGGGAAGGCCGCCTCCCGGCCGCCGCCTGAACCGACGTAACGGAGTTGTTGAGAGGATGAAGGGCATGGCGGAGGAGGGAGCGCGGCCGCGCCTCGGGCGGGGTCTCGCGGCGCTGATCGGCGATTTCGGCGAGGACATCCCGGCCGCCACGGAGAAGCCGAAGGCCGGACAGCGGCGGGTGCCGATCGAGTTCCTGCGACCGAACCCGCGCAACCCGCGCCGCCACTTCGCCGAGACCGAACTCGAGGAGCTGTCGGCCTCGATCCGCACCCGCGGGGTGATCCAGCCGATCGTCGTGCGGGCGCTGGCCAACCTGCCGGACGCGTTCGAGATCGTCGCCGGCGAGCGGCGCTGGCGGGCGGCACAGCGCGCCGGCCTGCACGAGGTGCCGGTGGTCACGGTCGAGATCGACGACCGCACCTCGCTCGAATTCGCTATCCTGGAGAACGTCCAGCGCGCCGACCTCAACGCCATCGAGGAGGCGGCGGGCTACGAGCGGCTGATGAGCGAGTTCCGCTACACCCAGACCGAGCTCGCCGAGATCATCGGCAAGAGCCGTAGCCATCTCGCCAACACTCTCCGCCTGCTGCAGCTGCCGCCCTCGGTCCAGGAGCACGTCGTCGCCGGCAGCCTGACCGCCGGCCATGCCCGCGCGCTCCTGTCGGTCAAGGATCCGGAGGGCGTCGCCCGCCGGGTGATCGAGGACGGAATGACGGTGCGCGAGGTCGAGGCGCTGGCCGCTGGCGAGCAGGCCGGCACCGGGCCGCGCCCCGGCCGGCCGCGCAAGGCGGCGGTCGAGAAGGACGCCGATACCCGCGCCCTGGAGCGGCGCCTCGAGGATGTCCTGGGTGTCGTGGTGTCGATCGACGCCAAGGGCGGCGGCGGCGAAGTGCGGCTGCGCTACGCCAGCCTCGACCAGCTCGACGGCCTCTGCCGGCGGCTGGAAATGCAGATCGGCGAATGACGCGAAGGCCGGACCGGAAGGGTCCGGCCTTTTTCGCGACAGGCCGCCGCCTCATCCACGGGCCGAGGATCTTGTTCGGCGGGCGGATCGGAGGCCCGCCGTTGCGGGGCCGAACCGGCCGCCGCGACGATGGGGGAGGGGGCCTTCACCCCCGCCGCGCCGCCTCGCTGGCGAGGCGCAGGAAGAGGTCGGCCGCGATGGCGTGCGAGAAGTCGCCGCCGGCCCGGCGGGCGCCCAGCACCGCGTCCTGCAGCAGCGTCACCGCCCGGCGCAAGGAGGCCGGGCTCCAGCGGGCGAGCTGCGTCTCGACGATGCGCTGGCGGCGGAAATGCAGGCCGCGCCAGCCCGCCACCATCGCGCCCGGGCTCTTGCCCTCGCCGTCGAGACGGGTGGCGAGCAGCGTCAGGGCATGGCGCAAAGCGGCGCCCAGCATCACCGAGGCATCCATGCCCTCGATCTGGAAGCGGCGATAGCTGCGCTCGGTTTCGGCGATCCGCCCGGCGAAGGCGGCATCGACCAGGGTATTGAGCATCGAGCCCGAGACATCGCTGCCGATCGCCTCGACATCCTCGATCCCGACCTCGCCCTGGCCGCGGGCGTAGAGCGCCAGTTTCTCGATCTCGCCGAGGCTCGCCCGCCGGTCGCCGCCGAGGCCGGCGGCGAGGAGGTCGCGGGCATCGCGGGTGATGCGCAGGTTGTCGGCCCGGAGCGTCCGGTCGATCAGGTCGGCGAGCGTGCCGGCATCGTCGGCGTAGCAGGGGATGGCGAGCGCCCGGGGCGAGCGCTCGCAGACCACCCGCAGGGGCGCCGACTTGGCGAGGTCGCCGGCCTCCACCACGATCCGGGTGTCGGCACCCTCCTGCTTGAGCGCGGCCTCGACCGCCGGGGCGTAGTTGCGGCTGCCGGGGCGCACCCAGACGGCCCGCTTGCCGCCGAACAGCCCGACCGTGGCGGCCTCGTCGACGAGGCGACCGGGATCGCTCGCCAGCACGTCGCCGTCGATCTTGACCAGGGCGAAGGGATCGGCGGGATCGTCGACCGCCTTCTCGGCGAGCAGGCGGGCGCGCTCGGCGACGAGGCCGGTATCCGGGCCGTAGACCAGGATCACGGCGATGCGCGGGTCGGGGCCGCGGCGCAGCAGCCCTTCGACCTCGCCGGCCTTGATGGCGGTCACGACGCGCTCAGGGCTGGGTCGCCAGGATCGCGGCGACGCGGGTCTTGATCTGCTCGGAGAGGAGCTTGGCGAGCCGGATCTCGGCGTCGCGGGCGGCGCGCAAGCTGGCGAAGCGCTGGGACGAACGGTCGTAGGTGGCGGTGCCCTGGGCCACGCCCTCGGTGAGGATGCGGTCGCCCGACAGCGTCTGGACCTTGTAGGCGGCAGTGCCGAGCAGGGTCGCCGATTCCGCCCGGCCGGTGATCGAGCTGACGATCGGGGTCTGCACCGTCTCGCTGGCGGTGAGCGTCAGGCGGTACTTCTTGTCCGAAGGCTGGCCCGAGCCGTCGAGGTCGAACACCAGCTCGCTGCGCAGGTAATGGCCGAGGCGCTCCTGGCCCTGGGCGGTCTTGGCCGGATCGACCTGGATCGAGGCCAGCACGGCGCTCAAGGGGGCGCCGGACGCGGTCGGTCCGTAGAGCGGGCGGAAGCAGGCCGAGAGGCCGAGCGCCAGGGTGGCGACGAGAGTGAGGTTCCGCGCCGTCTTCACCGTGCTGCCTGCCATGAAGCCTGTCATGAAGGTCCGTCCTGCCGCCACACGTCCCGTTACCGCCCCGCCGGAGCTCTGCCAAGTGGCCGAGCGCCCCCGGGGAGCACCCCGACGAAGTCCGGCCTCGCGGGCCGTCAGGGTAGGGGCGGAGCCTAAAGAATCTCTGCGGCGACAGCAGGGCCGTGCGACCCGAAGAGGAAGAATAGCGGGGACGGCGCCGACGAGAGAAGGGCCCGGCGATCGTCGGATCGCCGGGCCCTTCAGGAGGTTCGGATCGTCGCCGCGGTCAGACGACGATGTTGACGATGCGCAGCGGCACCACGATCACCTTGCGGGGTGGCTTGCCCTCGAGCGCGCGCTGTACCGGCTCGAGCGCCAGCACGGCGGCCTGCACCGCGGCCTGGTCGGCGTCCCGCAGCACCGTCACGTCGGCGCGCTTGCGGCCGTTGATCTGGACCGGCATCGTCACGCTGTCCTCGACCAGGAGGTCGCGGCGGACCTCCGGCCAGCCCGCCTCGGCGACGAGGCCGTCCTGCCCGAGCGCCGTCCAGCAGGCCTCGGCGAGGTGGGGCATCATCGGGGCAATGAGCTGCACCAGGATCAGGGTCGCCTCGCGCAGGGCGGGGGAGGGGGCGTGGCCGCGCTCGGCCGCGACCGCCTCCTGCAGGCTGTTCGCCAGCTCGTAGACATGGGCGACGCAGCGGTTGAAGCGCAGGCGCTCGATGTCCTCGCCGACGGCGGCCAGGGCCTTGTGCGCGGCTTTCAGCACCGCTTGGCTGTCGGTGCCGGCCGGCTCCGCCCCGCCCTCGGCGACCTCGCCCACCATGCGCCAGACACGCTGGACGAAGCGCGAGGCACCCTGGACGCCGTCCTCGGTCCAGATCACGTCGCGCTCGGGCGGCGAGTCCGAGAGCATGAACCAGCGGGCGGTGTCGGCGCCGTACGAAGCGATGATGTCGTCGGGGTCGACGACGTTCTTCTTCGACTTCGACATCTTCTCGATCGCGCCGATCGAGACCGGCGCGTCGGTTTTCACGTGAAACGCCTTGCGGGCGCCGTCCTCGCTGACGATCCGGACATCGACCGGCTGCACCCAGGCGCCGGCCTCGTCGCGGTAGGTTTCGTGGACGACCATGCCCTGCGTGAACAGGCCCGCGAAGGGCTCGTCGACACCGGCCCAGCCGGTCTGGCGCATCGCCCGCATGAAGAAGCGGGAGTAGAGCAGGTGCAGGATCGCGTGCTCGATGCCGCCGATATACTGGTCGACCGGCAGCCAGTGATCGGCCACCGCCTTGTCGGTCGGCGCATTCTCCAGCCACGGCGCGGTGAAGCGGGCGAAGTACCAGGACGAGTCGACGAAGGTGTCCATCGTGTCGGTCTCGCGCCGGGCCGGCTTGCCGCAGGACGGGCACGGCACGTTGCGCCACGCGGCATCGCGCTCGAGCGGGTTGCCCGGCACGTCGAACGAGACCTCCTCGGGCAGCCGTACCGGCAGGTCGGCGACCGGCACCGGCACCGCACCGCAGGCATCGCAGTGGATCACCGGGATCGGGCAGCCCCAGTAGCGCTGGCGCGACACGCCCCAGTCGCGCAGGCGGAACTGCACCCGGCGCTTGCCGACCGAGGCGCCGTCGAGGGTCTCGGCCTCCAGGCGGTCGGCGACGGTCTTGAACGCCGTGTCGGTGTCCATCCCGTCGAGGAAGCGCGAGTTGATCATCCGGCCGTCGCCGTCATAGGCGGTGTCGGTGATCGTGAAGCCGGCCGGGTCCTGGTCCGGCGGGCACACGACCGGGGTGTTGCCCAGGCCGTACTTGTTGGCGAAGTCGAGGTCCCGCTGGTCGTGCGCTGGACAGCCGAACACCGCGCCGGTGCCGTACTCCATCAGCACGAAGTTCGCGACGTAGACCGGCAGGGTCCAGGACGGGTCGAGCGGGTGGCGAACCTTGAGGCCGGTGTCGAAGCCCAGCTTCTCCGCCGTGTCGATCGCCGCCTGCGCGGTGCCCATGCGCCTGCACTCGGCGATGAAGTCCTGCAGGGCCGGATTGTCCCTCGCCACCGCGGCGGCGAGCGGATGGTCGGCGGCGACCGCCAGGAACTTCGCGCCGAACAGCGTGTCGGGGCGGGTGGTGTAGACCGTCACCTCGGAGGCCGCGCCCTCGGGCGCCGTCTCGAGGGCGAAGCGCAGCTCCAGCCCCTCCGAGCGGCCGATCCAGTTGCGCTGCATCAGCCGGACCTTCTCGGGCCAGCGCTCCAGCGTGTCGAGCCGGTCGTCGAGGTCCTGGGCGAAATCGGTGATCTTGAAGAACCACTGGGTCAGCTCGCGCTGCTCGACCAGCGCGCCGGAGCGCCAGCCGCGCCCGTCGATCACCTGCTCGTTGGCCAGCACGGTGTGGTCGACCGGGTCCCAGTTCACCTTGGCGGTGCGGCGCGAGACCAGCCCGGCCTTCAGGAAGTCCAGGAACATCCGCTGCTGGTGCTTGTAGTATTCGGGATCGCAGGTCGCGATCTCGCGGCTCCAGTCCAGCGACAGGCCCATCGACTGGAGCTGCGTCCGCATCGTGGCGATGTTGGCGTAGGTCCAGTCCCGCGGGTTGACCTTGTTCTGCATCGCGGCGTTCTCGGCCGGCAGGCCGAAGGCGTCCCAGCCCATCGGATGCAGGACGTTGAAGCCCTTGGCGCGCTTGTAGCGCGCGACCACGTCGCCCATGGCGTAGTTGCGGACGTGGCCCATGTGGATGCGCCCCGACGGATAGGGGAACATCTCGAGGACGTAGTATTTCGGGCGAGGATCGTCGTTGCGGGTGCGGAAGATCTCGCGCTCGGCCCACACCTGCTGCCAGTGGGGCTCGGAATCCTTCGCGTTGTAACGTTCGGCCATGGGCGGCGTCTTTGCGACCGGTCGGCGCCGGCGCCGTGAGCACCGGCGGCAGGGATGAAGGGAAAACGTCACGGCCGCAAACGGTTGAGCTTGCTCGGCGCGGCGCCGGCGGACTAGGACACGGTTTGGTCCCGAGGGTCAACAATGGAGAGGCGCCAGTCATGATCGACCCGCAGACCGTCACGTCGAACCTGGCCGAGGTGCGCTCGGCGATCGCCCGGGCGGCCGAGGACAGCGAGCGCGATCCCGCCGGTGTCGCCCTGATCGCGGTGTCGAAGACGGTTCCCGCGGAGGGGATCCGGCCGGCGCTGGAAGCCGGGCAGCGGTGCTTCGGCGAGAACTACGTCCAGGAGGCGAAGGCCAAGTGGCCGGCCCTGCGCGAGGCCTGTCCCGACGTCGAGCTGCACCTGATCGGCCCGCTGCAATCGAACAAGGCCCGCGAGGCTGTCGAGCTGTTCGACGTGATCCATACCCTGGACCGGACCTCGCTCGCCGCGGCCCTGGGCAAGGAGATCCGGCGCAGCGGCCGGCATCCGCGCCTGCTGGTGCAGGTCAATACCGGCGAGGAGCCGCAGAAGGGCGGCGTGGCGCCCGGCGCGGTCGAGGCCTTCCTGGCCGAGTGCCGGGACGTGCACGGCCTCACGGTGTCGGGCCTGATGTGCATTCCCCCGGCGGAGGACCCGCCCTCGGCGCATTTCGGGCTGCTGGCGGCGATCGCCCGCCGCCACGCCCTGCCGCTCCTGTCGATGGGGATGAGCGCCGACTACCCGGCGGCGATCCAGATGGGGGCGACCCACGTGCGGGTCGGCAGCGCGATCTTCGGAGCGCGCCAGCCGAAGGACACCGCCGAGGACGAGAAGGGCTGACGCGCCGCCGTCAATTGGCGTGCAGGCAGCGGATCTCCTCCCGCGCCTGCTCCAGGAAACGGACGCGGTCTTCGTCCGTCAGCAGCACGGGGGAGTTCGGCAGCCCGTCGCGGTAGCGGGCGGAGCCGTTCCAGAGGGTGCCGCGCGGTCCCTCGACGGCGTGGATCTGGCGGGCCCGAACGATCTCGGTCGCGGTGTAGGCGTCGAGCATGCGTCTCTCCCTGCGTCCCGTGCGGTTTTTGTGTGGCAGTCGAACCCTAGCGCATGTCCTCGCGGTGCGCGAGTGTGGCAGCGTTACCAAATCTAAAGATTTCGTTGTGCCCTGCAGCATGGTTCGACGGGGAGGAGCCCCGTCCAATGCAGCGCAGGATTGGAGAAGATCTTTCTCAGATCGTCAGGCGTGTGCCGGGGCCGAGGCGGCGCAGGAGACGCACCAGGTCGGGGCGGCGCAGCGCGACGCAGCCCTCGGTCGGCCGGAAGCCCGGACGGGCGACGTGCAGGAAGATGGCGCTGCCATGCCCGGGGCGGATCGGGCCGCGGTTGTAGTCGAGGTCGATCACGAGGTCGTAGAGCCCGTCGTCGCGCCACATCGCCTCGGCGCTGATGCCGGGAGCCGGGAGGGACATCGGCCGGTTGTAGCGCCGGTCGCGCGGGTCGTCGCACCAGCCGTCGCCGGGGCGGATCGCCCGCAAGGGGAGGGCGGTCGGCGGCCGGGTCCCGAGCCGGTCGGGCCGGTAGAAGCCGCCGCGCAGCCGGAACGTGCCGCGGGGCGAGGCGCCGTCGCCCTCGCGCTTCACCTGCCGCTGGCCGCCCTTGCCCAGCGCGCAGGGGATCAGCACCGGGCCGGCGATCAGGGTGCCGCGGCGGCGGTCGAGGGGGTTCGGGCGGACCCGCAGGTGCGAAAGGGTGGTGCGCTTCATCGTCCTCCTCTTTAAGGCTCCGTCCGCGCCGGCTCCAGCGCCGCGACGGGGCGCCGGGCGCCGCCAGCCGCGCGCGGCCGATCCACGCTCACCGGGTGAACCCTCGACGCGATGCCGGAGTCGACCCCATCCCCCGTCCCGGACTGGCTCGGCTGGCTGCCGCCGCGCCTCGTCGCCCTCGACGTCGAGGCCACCGGCCTCTCGGCCGGCGACCGGATGGTGAGCGTCGGCGCCGTCGCGCTTGCCACCGCCTCCCTTGCCGCCGGCCGGCCCGAGATCGTCTGCCATCACCTGGTCGTCGATCCGGGGCGGCCGAGCCATCCGGCGGCGCTGGCGGTGCACGGCTACGACGACTGGCTGCTGCGCCATCAGGATCCGGCGGCGCTGCATCTCCCGGCCCTGGCGCAGGTCCTGGCGGGGACAGACCTCGTCGTTGCGCACAATGCCGCCTTCGACCTCGGCCTCCTCAACCGTGAGATGGCGCTGGCCGGGCTGCCGCCGGTCGCTCCCAGGGTCTACTGCACCATGGAGGCCTATCGCCGCCGGGGCGAGAAGGGCCGGGCCGCCCTCGACGCGGTGTGCCGCCGCATCGGGCTCGCCCGGTCCGGCGCCCGCCACGGCGCGCTGGAGGATGCCTGGCTGGCGCTGCGGGCCTATCTCTGGCTCCAGGCCTGCCCGGTGGCGGTGGCGCGCCCGGAGCTTGCCGCGCCCAGCAACCTGCGCCCGGTCCCGCCCCGTCCCGAGGGCCCGCTGCCGCCGCGGGGCTGAGCGCCGGGGCCGTGGACAGGCGGGGCCCCGGCCCTTGCCGCGGCTTGCCGCTCCGCTACTCTGCCCCGCACGCTGCCAGGCTGCGCTCCGTCCGGGACCGCAGCTCCGGCCGGCGGCAGGGCCCGGCCCGGCCGGCGGCCGTCCGTCCTGTTCGAGAGTGCCGGTTCGATGTCGAACGCCCACCGCCTGCTCGTCGTCGACGACGATCCGACCCTGCGCGACACCCTGACCGAGCAGCTCGCCCTCTCGGACGCCTTCGACGTGGTGACCGCCGAGACCGCGCAGGGCGCGATGGAGCGGGTCGCCGCCGAGCGGATCGACCTCGTGGTGATGGATGTCGGCCTGCCCGACCTCGACGGGCGCGAGGCGGTGCGGCAGATGCGCCATGGCGGCTTTCGCGGACCGGTGATCATGCTGACCGGCCAGGCCTCGGATTCCGACACCGTGCAGGGGCTGGATGCCGGCGCCAACGACTACGTGACGAAGCCGTTCAAGCTCGCGGTGCTGCTCGCCCGCATCCGGGCCCAGCTGCGCCAGTACGAGGCGAGCGAGGACGCGGTGTTCCAGATCGGCCCCTACACCTTCCGGCCGGGCGCCAAGCTGCTGGTCGGCGAGCGCGGCTCGAAGCTGAAGCTCACCGAGAAGGAAACCGCGATCCTGCGCTTCCTCTACCGCGCCGGCCGGCAGGTGGTGGGGCGCGACACGCTGCTGGCCGAGGTGTGGGGCTACAACGCCCAGGTCACCACCCACACCCTCGAGACCCACATCTACCGCCTGCGCCAGAAGATCGAGCCGAACCCGGCGACGGCCTCGATCCTGGTGACGGAGGGCGGCGGCTACAAGCTGCTGCCGTAGGCTGCCGCCGTCAGGGGGCCGCGCTCACGACGCGATCAGCCCCCGCGCCGCCACTGGCAGCGTCCCGACGATCGCGCCGCCGCGCACCGTCACCAGCGTGTCGACCATGTTGACGACGACGCAGACGTGGTTGGGCACCACCTCGACGAGCGTCCCGACCGGCGGGCGGTCCGTGCAGGCCGAGAGGTCGAGGAAGCCGTGCTCCTCGGCAAAGGCGTGGATGCGGGCGCCCGGATGATCGGGCAGGAGCCCGAACCCGTCGAGCCCGCCGCCGGTGTCGCTGGTGAGCGTCTTCGAGCCGGCATCCAGGATGCCGCGCTCGGGGCCGGCCCGGCTCACCACCCGGGCGAGCACGGCGAGCGCGCACTCCTCCAGGCCGGCGACGCCCGCTTCCATCATCATCCGGTCGTTGAAGATCACGGTGCCGGCCCGGTGCTCGGTGGCGCCGCGGATCTCGCCCAGTTCCGGCAGGTTCGGCGTGCCGCCGGTCGAGACGATGCGGGCCTCGAGCCCGTGGGCGGCGAGGCCCGCCTTCGCCTCGTCGAGGAAGGCCCGGGCCCCGGCGGCGGCGCCGGCCGGGGGATAGAGCAGCAGGCCCGCAAAGGCGAGGCCGGGCCGGGCCGCGATGTCGCGGGCGAGCGCCACCGCCTCGCCCGGGGTCTCGACGCCGGCGCGCTTGCGGCCGGTGTCGCATTCCACCACAACGTCGAGGGTGCGGCCGCCGGCACGCGCCGCCTCCTCCAGCCCCGCCACGGTCACCGGGTTGTCGGCCGCGACCGTGAGCCGGACCGGGCTCTCGCGCAGGAGCCGTCCGAGGCGCCCGACCGCGTGCGGGCCGACGAGGTTGTAGCTCACCAGGATGTCGTCGATGCCGGCCGCCGCCATCACCTCGGCCTCGCCGAGCTTCTGGCAGGTGATGCCGCGCGCGCCGGCCGCGACCTGCATCCGGGCGAGGACCGGGCTCTTGTGGGTCTTGATGTGCGGGCGGTTCGCGAGACCGGCCGCGTCGCAGGCGGCCTGGAGCCGGGCGATGTTGCGCTCGACCCGGTCGAGGTCGACGACGACCGCCGGCGTGCCGTAGCGGCGGGCGATCTCCTCGCGCAGGGAGAGGGGGATCATCGCGCGGTTTCCGCTGCGCGCCCCGCCCGCCTCGTCCGTTCCCGGCCTTGCCTCGCCGCCCATGGTCGTTCCTTCCCTGCGGGTCCCGCCCCGATCGTAGCCGTAAACCGGGCCCGCCGGCCACAGCCCGAAACGGTGGACGGGCAAGGCTCGGGCGCAACCCAATCTTAGACTTCGGGTCATACACCGGTCGTATTGCAGGCACTGCGCAACGGAGCGCCGATGCACCCTCGAGCCCGTCGGCGGGGTCCCGCCGCGTCCCGCATGCTGGCCGGGTCGATCGTCGCCGTCACCCTGGTGATCGGGGCCGCCTCCGGCCTGACGGTCATGCAGATGCGCCGCAGCGCCTGGGAGCAGGTCGGCCGGGTGTCGCAGAACCTGCTCGAGGCGGTCGAGCACATGGTCGACCGCAACATCGAGTTCTACGACCTGTCGATCCGGGCGGTGGTCGACGGCCTGCAGAACCCGGCGATCGACGAGAGCCCGCCGGAGCTGCGCCAGCTCGCGCTGTTCGACCGGGCCGCCACGGCCAACGGCCTGGGCGCGATCCTGGCGCTGGATCCGCAGGGGCAGGCCTTCGCCGATTCCGCGAGCGCGGTGCCGCGGGCGCAGGCCTATCCCACGGCGGACTTCTTCCTGGTCCACAAGCAGCGGGAGGATGTCGGGCTCTACATCGGCAAGCCGTTCCGCATGGCGCCGGATGGCCGCTGGGTGATCCCGCTCAGCCGGCGCCTGGCCTATGCGGACGGGGCCTTCGCCGGCGTGGTGATGGGCACGATCGACATCGGCTACTTCAACGGCCTGTTCGCCCGCCTCAGCATCGGCGACCAGAGCCGCATCGCGTTCTTCCGCGAGAGCGGCGAGCTCCTGGTGCGCAGCCCGGTGGTCGAGAGCATGATCGGCCAGAACCTGTCGTTCCTCGCGCATTTCCGGCGCTTCTTCGAGGGCAATGCGGGCCAGTTCGTCGCGACCGGCCACCCGGACGGGGTCGAGGCCCTGTTCACCTATTGCCGGGTGGGCCACCATCCGCTGGTGGCCACGGCGGTGGTGCCGACCGAGGTGATCACGGCCCTGTGGCGGCCAAAGGCCGTCGCGATCGGCGTGCTTGTGACGATCCTGTGCGGCGGCATGATCGCGCTGACCCTGCGGCTCCAGCGCGAGCTGGAACGGCGCAGCCGGGCCGAGACGCTCGCCCTCGACGCCAACCGCGACCTCGCCCGCCTCGCCCACACCGACGGGCTGACCGGCCTTCCGAATCGGCGCCACTTCGACGAGGCCTTCGCGCGCGCGCGCGAGCAGGTCCTGGACGGGACGCGGCTCTGCCTCGTCCTCCTCGATGCCGACCGGTTCAAGCGCTACAACGACACCTACGGCCACCTCGCCGGCGACGAGGTGCTGCGCGCCGTCGCCCGGGTGCTGCAGCGCCAGATCCGCGGGCCGGCGGAGATCGCCTGCCGGATCGGCGGCGAGGAGTTCGCCGTGCTGCTGCCGGGCGCCTCGCGCGCCGAGGCGGTCGCCCGTGCCGAGCGCATCCGTCTGGCGGTGGCCCGGCTGCTGATCCCGCATGCCGGCAACGAGGGCGGCGGCGTCACGGTGAGCCTCGGCGTCGCCGAGGCCGGTCCGGGCGAGAGCGACGGCCGGTGCTTCGCGGCCGCCGATGCGGCGCTCTACGAGGCCAAGCGCCGGGGCCGCAACCGCGTGATGGCGGCGCCCGCCGACGACGCGACGGGCGCGCAGGTCGCGTGATGCCTTCGCGGGGAGGTCCGGCCGGGCTCGGCGCGAGCGGCCGCGCACCGTAAGTGGGATCCGCCCGCATGGTGCCGCGGCGCCGGATCGGCTAGAGCTTGGCCGGATCGCCCGGGGGCGGGACGGTCGCGCCGGGGTTGCACGGCAGGGGGAGAGCGGGGCCGTTGGCGCTCGACGACGACATCTCGATCCTGGCCGCCGCGCCGCTGTTCGGATTGATGGACCGGGACGCCCTGCGGCTGATCTCGTTCGCGGCCGAGCGCCGCCGCTTGGCGCCCGGCGCCGTGCTGTTCTCCCGCGGCGCGCCGGCCGATGGCGGGTTCGTGGTGACGAGCGGCACCGTGGTGCTGGAGCCGCGCTCGCCCCACGGCGCGCCGGTCGCGGCCGGGCCGTCCGCGCTGATCGGGCAGACCGCCCTGTTCCTCCCCTTGGAGCGGCCGAGCACGGCCCGGGCCGGCGACGACCCGGTCGAGGTCATGGTCGTCACCCAGGCACTGATGCGCCGGGTGCTCGAGGTGTTTCCCGACGCGGCCGCGGTGATCCACGACGCGCTCGCCGACGAGCTCGCCGCGCTGACCCGTACCTTTGCCGGCAGCCGCGCCGCCGACCCGGCGTGACAGCGGGCCCGAGGCTTTGATAGAGGGGACGCCGATACGACTTTCCTCCCGCCCTGGACGCATCCCATGTCGCACGCCGATCTCGCCCGGACCATCGAAGCCGCCTGGGAGGACCGCGCGACCATCGGCGCGGACACGCGCGGGCCGGTGCGCGAGGCGGTCGAGGCCGCCCTGGCGCTGCTCGATTCCGGCGAGGCCCGCGTCGCCGAGAAGGCCGGCAACCAGGACTGGCACGTCAACCAGTGGCTCAAGAAGGCGGTGCTGCTCTCCTTCCGCCTCAACGACATGGCGCTGATCGAGGGCGGCCCCGGTGGCGGCGGCTGGTGGGACAAGGTGCCGTCGAAGTTCGAGGGCTGGGACGCCGCGCGCTTCCGCGCCGCGGGCTTCCGGGCGGTGCCGGGCGCGGTGGTGCGCCGGGGCGCCCACATCGCCCCCGGCGTGGTGCTGATGCCGTCCTTCGTCAATCTCGGCGCCCATGTCGGCGAAGGCTCGATGATCGACACCTGGGCCACGGTCGGCTCCTGCGCCCAGATCGGCAAGCACTGCCACATCTCCGGCGGCGCCGGCATCGCCGGCGTGCTCGAGCCGCTGCAGGCCAACCCGGTCATCATCGAGGACAACTGCTTCATCGGCGCCCGCGCCGAAGTGGCCGAGGGCGTGATCGTCGGCGAGGGCAGCGTGCTGTCGATGGGCGTCTATATCGGCGCCTCGACCAAGATCATCGACCGGGCCACCGGCGAGGTCACCTACGGCCGGGTGCCGCCCTACTCGGTGGTGGTGTCGGGCACGCAGCCCGGCAAGGCGCTGCCGGACGGCACCCCGGGCCCGTCGCTCTACTGCGCCGTCATCGTCAAGCGCGTCGATGCCGGCACCCGGGCGAAGACCGCGATCAACGACCTGCTGCGGGACTGACGTCCCGGGCGGGACCGACGTCCCGGGCGGGGTCGGACTCCGCCCGCCGTCGCGGCCGCGTCAGACCGCGACGTTGTCGATGAGGCGGGTGCGGCCGAGATAGGCCGCCACCAGCACCCGGGCCGGGCCCGCGACCCGCTCCAGCGGTGCCAGGCTCTCGGCGTCGTTCACCGACAGGTACTGCACGGGCCCGAATCCCGCCGCCTCGAGCGCGGCCCGGCCCTCCGCCAGGGCGGGCGCCGTCGCCGCGCCGCCGCGCACCGCCTCGGCCACCCGCTGCAGCACCGCGTGGATCGTCGGCGCGGCCCGCCGCTCCGCGTCCGAGAGGTAGCGGTTGCGCGACGACAGGGCGAGGCCGTCGGCCTCCCGCACCGTCGGCACGCCCTCGATCGCCACCGGCACGTCGAGGTCGCGCGCCGCGCGCCGGATCACCTGGAGCTGCTGAAAGTCCTTCTCGCCGAACAGGGCGAGGTCGGGCAGGGCCTGGAGCAGCAGCTTCGTCACCACGGTGGCGACACCCGCGAAGTGCCCCGGGCGCACCGGGCCGCACAGGACGTCCGTCAGGCCTGCGACCGTTACGGTCGTGGCGAAGCCCGGCGGATACATCGTCGCGACGTCCGGCAGGTAGGCGGCATCCGCCCCGGTCCTGGCGAGGAGCGCGATGTCGTCCTCGAGCACGCGGGGATAGCGCGAAAAGTCCTCGTTGGGTCCGAACTGCGTCGGGTTGACGAAGATGCTGACGACCACCCGCCGGCAGCGCGCCTGCGCGTGGCGCACCAGGGCGAGGTGCCCCTCGTGCAGCGCTCCCATGGTCGGCACCAGAGCCACGGTCTCCCCGGCGTTCCGCCAGGCCCGCACCTGCGCCCGCAGGGCGGCGACGTCGCCGAGGCGCAGGACGGCGGAAGGGGAGGGGGGTGGCGTCATCGTGGAAGGCTCCTGTCGGTCGGACTGGCGGCGACGGTAACCAGGGCGACGAGGCCACGCCAGGGGAGCCTTTGGAAGGGGGAACCTTGGGAGATGGAGTCTTGGGAGGGAGGCGATCGGCCGATCGCAGATGGCGGACTGCACGACGCCGAACGAATGGGATGTCGCGATCCCGCGATCGCCGTGCACGCCGCCGCCCTCCGCGAGGAGGCGCCCCCCGTGACGCCGCGCGGCATCGACGGGGTCGATCCGTTCAAGCCGGTCGCAATGGTCCACGTGCGCCGTCCCGGTAAGGCGGCCGGCAGCGACACCCCCGGCGACCGATCCCCGACCCGGCGACCTACCAGCAGCCCCGAGAGAGGCGCCGGCCGTACGGATCGTCGACGCCGCGCGGGGGCGGGAAGCCGTAGTAGCTCGGCTTGCCGATGCCGAAGGGCGAGCCGACATAGGTGGGATCGCCCGGCGCGTTGGTGGGCACGAAGCCCTGGCAGCCGGGATCGCCCCGGGGGCCGAGCGAGGCGTCGCTGTCGCCGCGGGGGAAGTAGCGCGGGGCCGGAACGGGGCCCGGCACGCGGCGCGGCTCCGGCCAGTAGCCCGGCTCGGGCATGTCGGCCGCCATCGCCGGCCCGGCGAGGCCGAGGACGATCGCGCCCGCCAGGAGCCTCACACTGTGACCCATCCCACGTCCCCGCCTGCGATCCGGGACCAGCCTTGGCGGATCGTGGTTAACGGGACGTTTCCGTCAGGTCACGGCCTCGGTCCGCGCCTGCAGCACGCGCACGAGGTCGTCGGGCCTCACCCGCACCTGCAGCCCGCGCTGGCCGCCATTGACGAAGATCTCGGGCAGCGCGAGGGCGGTTGCGTCGACCAGGGTCGGTACCGCCCGCTTCTGCCCGAGCGGGCTGATGCCCCCGACATGGTAGCCGGTCAGCCGCTCGGCCTCGGGCGGGCGCATCATCGCGGCGGACTTGCCTGCGAAGACCGCGGCGAGCTTCTTGAGCGAGACCTCCCGGTCGGAGGGCACCAGCACGCAGACCGGCTTGCCGTCGACGGCGGCCATCAGGGTCTTGAACACCTCGCCCGGCGACACGCCCATCGCCTCCGCGGCCTGGAGGCCGATGCGGGTCGCCTCCGGGTCGTAGTCGTAGGCGTGGACCGTGTGGGGGATGCCGGCGCGGGCGAGGACTTGCGTGGCGCGGGTGGTCTTCGACATCGGTGGCCGGGTCTTCGCAGGAGGCGTCTTCGCGGGCAGATCAGGCGCCCGGGAAGCTCCGGGCGATCAGACGGCCGACCTCGGCGTGCAGGGTGTCGCGCGCGGCGGGTTCGGCGGGTGATCCGGTGAGATACACCGCCGCGAGGATCGGCGCACCGTCCGGGCGGTGGATCAGCGCCACCACGTTGGCGGTGCCGTTGTCGCCGGTGCCGGTCTTGTCGGCCGTGCGCCACCCCTCCGGCAGGCCGGCGCGCACGCGCTTGAGGCCGGTCGGGCTCTCGTGCATCCAGCCGACGAGCTTGCCGCGCGATTCCGCCGAGAGGGCCTGGCCGAGCAGCACGTTGTCGAGCAGCCCGACCATCGCCGCCGGGGTGGTGGTGTCGCGCGGGTCGCCGGCGATCGCGGTGTTGAGCGTCGGCTCGGTGCGGTCGAGGCGGGTGACGCCGTCGCCATGCGCCCGCCCGAAGGCGGTGATGCCGGCCGGACCGCCCATCGTGGCCAGCATCAGGTTGGCGGCGGTGTTGTCGCTCCACACCACGGCGGCGGCGCAGAGCTCGGCCAGCGTCATGCCGGTCGCGACGTTCTTCGACGTCACCGGAGCGTAGCTGAGGAGGTCGTCGCGGCCGTAGGAGATGCGCCGGTTCAGGTCGTCCTGGCCCTTGTCCGCCCGGGCCAGCACCGCGGCGGCGGCGATCGCCTTGAAGGTGCTGCACATCGGGAAGCGCTCGTCGGCCCGGTGGCCGAAGCGCCGGCCGGTGGCGGTGTCGCGGACCTCGACGCCGAGCCGGCCGCCGTCGCGCCGCTCGAGCTGGGCGAGGCGGGCGGCGGCGTCCTCCATCGCGGCGGCGCCCCGCACCGCGCAGGTCGCGAGCGCCGCACCGATCAGGGCGGCGCGACGGGTGAGGCCGGTGGCGGACCGGGAAAGGGCGAGATCGGACATCGTGGCGGCTCCCTGCTGCACGCGGTACGTCAGGGATGTCCGCGTGCCGCACGACCTGGGCGATATCACGCTGAGGCCGTGACGGGATCGGGGCGCGGCGCCGGGGTCCGCTGGGGCGCTCCGGAGTGAGCCGCGCCGGGCGGAGCGCCCGGCGCGGCCGATGGTTTCACGGGAAACACCGTGGGCCGCACGGACGTGCCGACGCTCAGTGCGAGCGCGGCGAGCGGCCCTTGCCGTCGGGGTCGTGGGCGTGGTGCCGATCGCGCTCGCCGCCGCCGCCCGAGACGTGCGAGCGGCTGTCGCTGGTGGCTTCTCCCGGGGCCGGGCCCGCCTGGGCGGTGGGGTCCGGCCGGTCGGGCCGCTGATGGCTGCTGCCGGGGCCGCCGTGATGGCGGTCGGCGGCGTCGGTCTTGGTCGACGTGCTCATGTCCGGGGACTCCCTCGCGGTTCAGCGGTCCTGCTGATGGCCCTGATGGGTCGTGTTCACCTTCGCGTTGCCGGACTGGCCGATCTTGTCCGGATCGCGGGTCTGGCCCGTGTCCTTGGCGCCGGTCTCGGTCGGGGCGCGCTCGGCGCTGCCAGGTCCCTTGTCGGAGCGGTTGGCCGGCGGCACGGAGGGCGGGGAAGCGGTCATGCGGATCTCCCTCGTCTCAAGCGTCGGCCGATCGAGCGCTCGAGGCCCGTCGCCGATGGGGGCGGTCAACGCCTGCTGCCTGCCCGCGTTCCGCGCGACACCGGTTCCTAGATACTGCTTCATAGTATGAGTATTTTTCAGAACCGGCCCAGATGGGCGACGTTGGGCCGGACAGCCGATCCCGACCGGGATCGCCGCGCCGAGAAGGACCCCGCGATGCCCGAGGATATCCGTTCGCTGTACGTGACCGCGCTGAAGAACACCCATGCCCTCGAATTGCAGGCGCTCCAGATCATGGAGCGGCAAGTCGAGCGGCTGGAGCGCTACCCCGACATGGAGGCGGCCTTGCGCCGGCACATCGCCGAGACGCACGGCCAGCGCGACCGGCTCGACGAGGCGCTGGCGGCGATGTCGGAAAGCCCCTCGGCCCTGAAGGAGGGCGTGCTCGGTGTCATGGGCAACATGGCGGCGTTGGCCCATGCGCCGGCCCAGGACGAGATCCTGAAGAACGCCTTCGCCAACCGCGCCTTCGAGAATTACGAGGCGGCGGCCTACGACGCGCTGATCACGCTGGCCGAGGCCGCCGGCCAGGGTGCCCGGCTGCCGGCCTTCGAGATGTCGCTGCGCGAGGAGCTGGCGATGGCCCAGACGATGGCCGACCTCGTGCGACCGACGACGCGGCGTTACCTCGAACTCACGGTCAGCGGCGACAAGGCGGATCGCTGAAGACCAGAGCCCGTCGACGCATCAAGAGTGATGCTGATTTGTATCTTCCATCCCACCCATGACCTCATCCTGAGGTGCGACTGAAAGGAGCCTCGAAGGAGACCTCCAGGAATCGCAGCGATATCTGGATGCCTCCTTCAAGGTCAGACGATTGTCGATCGGCCGACACCTCAGGATGAGGTTGAGGGTGAGATAGAGCGACCAAACACGCTGTCATACGAGATCCGGAAGATGACTTCCGGATCTCGTATGACCAGCCAGCGCCGCGCCTGAGCGAAGCCGCTTTCCGCATCGCGAAGCGATCGATCGGAAAGCGTATCAGAGCCGGAACAGCCCGCCCCGGCCGGTGATCCGGCCGGGATCGGCACCCGCCGCGCGCAAGGCCGCCCACAGGGTGACGGCGATCGAATCGAAAACCGGAATGCCGAGCTCGGCCTCCAGCTCCTCGGCCATCGCCGCACCCGCCATGTTGGTGCAGACGATCGCCACGGCTTGCGCGCCCTCGGCGGCCACCGCCCGCGCCATGGCGGCGACCTCGGAAGCCGGCACCTCCGCGAAGGAGAAGTTGTCGGACAGGCCGCAATGCCGCTCGGCCGTGCAATCGAACCCGGCCGCCCCCCAGTTCGCCTGGATCCTGGCTTGCACGTCGCCGGTATAGGGCGTGACGAGGCCGACCCGGCGGATGCCCGCGCGGGTGAAGGCGTCGCGAAAGCCCAGCACGGCGGTTGCCGCCGGGATGCCGGTGACGTCGGTGATCCGGGCGCACAGGGCCTCGTCGCGGGCAAAGCCCAGCCACGCCGCCGAGGTGCCGTTCCAGGCGATGGCGTCGACCTTGGCGTCGGCGAGGAACCCGGCGGCCGACAGGATCGGCGCCTCGTCGAACTGCCCGAGCCCGGCCGCCGACAGGGTGATCTCGGTGACGCGAAAGCGCGAGAAGTGGGCGGTGATCCCGGGCGCGTCGTGCAGGAGGGCGGCGGTCGCCGGTTCGAGCCGGGTGTTCGACGACGGGGTGAGCATGCCGAGGCGAATCATCAGGCGGCGGCCTTCCTGGTCGATTCCTCGCGGATCATCCCGAGCACCCGGCGCTTCATGTCGTTGAAGTCCGGGCTCGTCACGTCCCGCGGCCGGGGCAGATCGAAGGGGATGAACTCGCGGATGCGGCCCGGGCGCCGGCTCATCACGGCGATGCGGCTCGCCAGCACCAGCGCCTCGTCGACCGAGTGGGTGACGAACACCACCGTGGCGCCGACCCGCTGCCAGATCGCCACCAGCTCCTCCTGCATCTCGATCTTGGTCTGGGCGTCGAGGGCGGCGAAGGGCTCGTCCATCAGGATCACCGCCGGGTTCATCAGGAGCGCCCGGGCGATGCCGACCCGCTGGCTCATCCCGCCCGAGAGCTCCGCCGGGTAGTGCCGCTCGAAGCCGGTGAGCCCGACGAGATCGATGTAGGTCTTGGCCCGCTCGTGCCGCTCGGCCTTGCCCATCCCCTTCAGCTTGAGATGGAAGGCGACGTTGTCGATCACCGTGAGCCAGGGCATCAGCGTCGGCTGCTGAAAGACCACGCCGCGGTCGGCGCCCGGCCGCTCGACCCGCCTGCCCGCGACGCGAACCTCGCCGGTGCTCGGCGCCTCGAAGCCCGCGATCATGTTGAGCAGGGTGGACTTGCCGCAGCCCGAGGGGCCGAGCAGGCAGACGAACTCGCCCGCCTCGATCGTGGCCCGGGTGCGGTCCACCGCCACGAGGTCGCGCCCGTCGCGGTCGCGAAAGACTTTCTGGACGTCGGCGAGGTCGATCGCGCTCATGGGATTCTCCGCGGGAAAGGAGCGGGGCGGATCACCGCCCCTGCACCGTCGTGCCCTTCTGCCAGTGCAGCACCGAGGCCATCAGCGCCTTGAGGCCGAGATCGGACAGGTATCCGAGCAGGCCGATCGAGATCATCGCGGCGAGCACGATGTCGTAGCGCAGGAAGTAGTAGGAATCCCACAGCACGTAGCCGAGCCCGCTCTTCACCGCGACCATCTCGGCGGTCACCGTCAGCATCCAGGCCGAGCCGATGGCGATGCGAAGGCCCGAGAAGATCGACGGCAGGGCGGCGGGCAGGACGATGTCGGTGAGGAGCTGGCGCTCGGAGGCGCCCATCATTGCGCCGGCCCGAATCAGGTTGCGGTCGACCCCGCGCACCCCGTGGATGGTGTTCATCAGGACGGGGAAGAACGCGCCGAGGAAGACCAGGAAGATTGCCGGCTTGTCGGCGATGCCGAACCAGATGATGGCGAGCGGGATCCACGAGACCGGCGGGATCGGCCGCAGCATCTGCAGGGTCGGCTCGACGGTGCGCTCGACGAGGCGCCACCAGCCGATGGCGACCCCGATCAGAACCGCCGAGACCGCCGCGATGGCGTAGCCGGCGGCGACCCGGGTCAGGCTCGCCAGCGCGTCCGCCACCCAGTGGCCGGAATAGGTCTGGGTGCTCTCGTCGATCCCGAAGAGCCAGTCGCCCAGCGCGTGCAGCACGGCGCTCGGGGCCGGCAGGAGCGCCGCCGGCAGGGCGCCGGAGCGAGCAAACGCCTCCCAGCCGGCGACGAGGAGGAGCGGCAGCGCCGCCCGCTCGGCGAAGCCGACGAGGCGCCGGGGCAGCCGGCGGGTGGGGGCTGCCGCGGGGGCGAGCGGCGCGGTCTCAGTAGCCGAGGCCATCGCGGGTCTTCCTGGTGGCGGCCTCGAGGAACGAGAAGTCCATGTGCTTCTCCACGTCGGCCGAGACGTCGCGGCCGATGTATTTCAGGTCCCGCATCATCGCGGCGATCGCCAGGGTCTTGGCGCGGTGCATCCGGTAATCGGGCTCGGCGTTCTCGATCGCCGCGGCGGCGACCTCCTTCGACAAGCCGGTCTTCTGGTTGATGACGTCGACCCAGACGCCCTTGTCGGCCTTGAGCTTCTCGACCAGGGCCACGTCGGCATCGACCACCGCCTGCACGCCGGCGCGGTTCTTCGCGATCACGTCGGAGCGGGTGACGATCAGGTTCGTCAGGTTGCCGGCCGCCTGGTCGTAGGGCAGCACGAAACGCGCGGCGGCGCCGGCCATGCGGATCTGCGAGGCGAAGGGCTCGACCGAGCAGACCATGTCGATCTCGCCCCGCTGCATCGCCGCGAGGTGGTCGGACGGGTTCGGGATGTTGACGAACTGGACGTCCTTGTTCGGGTTGATGCCCTGCTTGAGGAAGGCGCCGCGCATGTGGATGTCCTGCGCGTTGCCGCGGGAGGCCGCGACCTTCAGCGGCGTGCCCGCCGCCTTGGCCTTCTCGACCGCGGCCTTGAACCCGGCCCAGTCGTCGGCCTTCAGGTTCAGCGCCTTCGACGACAGGCATTCCGAGCCGCCATTCACCTCGCCGGCCACCGCCACGATGTCGAAGCCTTTGTCGAGGGCGGTGACGTAGTGGAGGTAGGTCACCTGCGCCACGTCGAGGCTCTTGGCGATCAGGGCGGTGAGCACGTCGTTGCCGGAATTGAAGCCGGTGGCGTCGATCGTCGCGCCTTTGGCCAGCCCCGGCAGCAGGGCGACCGGCAGGCAATGGGCGCACTTGGCGTAGCCGACCTTGACCGGCACATCCTGCGCCGCGGCGGGGGCGAGGGAGGCGGGCGTGACGGACCACAGGGCGGCGGCCAGCAGGGGGCCGAGGGAGCGGCGCATGGGGGACCTCGCGGTGGGGCGGCGCGCCGTCGATGCTCGGGCTCGACGTGCGGTCGGACGCGGCGTTCCGGGTGCCGCCGGATCAGGGTGTGACGGGCTGCAGACCCGCGCAACGCATTTTTGGTGCTCTGCATGCAATTTATGCCAAATGACGAGTTAGACAGCAGAAATGCCTTGAATTGATGCGCCCGTTGCCGGTCCGGGCGGCTATGGTCTCGAACCGTGAGGATGAGGGAGAGGACACGCATGGATCCGGTCCGGCGCCCCCGCGGGCGCCCCCGCAAGCCGGTGCTGCTGGCGCCCGAGGCCCTGAGTCCGCGGCGCGGCCTGCACGATCAGGCGGTGGAGCGCCTGCGCGCCCTGATCGTCGCCGGCACCCTGCCGGCAGGGAGCGCACTGGTCGAGACCGAGCTGTCGGCGGCGCTCGGCATCTCGCGCACGCCGTTGCGCGAGGCGCTGAAGCTGCTGGCCGTCGAGGGCTTGGTGGAGCTGCGCCCCAACCGCTCGCCGCTCGTGGCGGAACTGCGGCCGGACGCGGTGAGCGAGCTGTTCGAGGCGATCGCCGCCATCGAGCGCGGGGCGGCGGAGCTCGCCGCCGCGCGCATCACGCCGGCGGAGCTCGCGCGGTTGCGGCAACTCCAGGCCGAGATGGAGGCGCACCATGCCGCCGGCGACCTCGCGCCGTACTTCGCCCTCAACCAGGAGATTCACGCCCTGATCGTCGACGCCGCCCGCAACGCGCCCCTGCGGGAAGCGCACGAGGCCCTGCACGCCCGGGCCGAGATCGCCCGGCGCCGCGCCCTCGACAGCCGGGCGCGCTGGGACGAATCGGTCGCCGAGCACCGGGCGATCCTGGACGCCCTCGAAGCCCGCGACGCGGCGGGCGCCGGCCGGCTGCTCGCCGAGCATGTCGGCCATACCGGCACGGCCCTGCTCGCTGGCCTCGCCCGGCCCGCCGCCGCCTGATCCTTCGCCCGATCTTCGGCCGCCCGACGAAAGACCCCCGATGCGCCTGCTGCTCCTCAACCCCAACACCAGCCGGGACGTGACCGAGCTGATGCGCGCCACCGCCGCGGCCGTCGCCGCGCCCGGCACCGAGATCCTCACCGCCACCGCCCCCCGGGGCGTGCCCTACATCGCGACCCGGGCGGAGGCGCAGATCGGCGGGGCCATCGCGCTCGAGATGCTGGCCGAGGCAGCCCCGGTCGACGCCGCGATCATCGCGGCCTTCGGCGATCCGGGCCTGTCGGGTGCCCGCGAGCTGTTCGACCATCCGGTGATCGGCCTGGCGGAGGCCGCGATGCTCACCGCCTGCACGCTCGGCCGGCGCTTCGGCCTCGTCACCTTCGCGCGCGCCCTGGTGCCCTGGTACGAGGAGACCGTCGCCGCCCACGGGCTGGAGCGGCGCTGCGCCGGCGTGCGGGCGCTCGAAGGGCGCTTCTCCGCCCTGTCGGCGGTCCAGGACGAGAAGGAGGCGCAACTCCTCGACCTCGCCCGGGCGATGGTGGAGGAGGACGGCGCCGACGTGCTGATCTTCGCCGGCGCCCCCCTGTCGGGCCTTGGCCCCCGGGTGCGCGAGCGCCTGCCCGTCCCGGTGGTCGACCAGGTGGTGGCGGCGGTCAAGCTCGCCGAGGCGGTGGCGGCGCAGCGGCCGCGCAAGGCGACCGCCGGCACCTTCCGCCGACCGGACCCGAAGCCGAGCACCGGCCTGGCGCCGGCGCTGGCGGCCCGGATCGGGCGGACGGACTGACCCGTTTCCGCCCGGCTCTTCAGGCGGCCGCGCGGGCGGGCGCTGCGGCCGCGCCCGGTGCCTTGAGGGCGCAGAGCGTCCGGGCATCGAGCGGCCCGGAGGACAGGGTGATGCCGAACTGGCCCTCGTCGCTCCAGATCACGCGAGCCTGATGCGAGGCGCCGCCGAGCTCGACCGCCACCGCCGTGCCGACCGGCAGGGGCGGGCCGAACGCGGTGAGGCGCGCGCCCGTCGCGCTCACGTCCTGCAGGGTCGAGCGGTGGTGCCGGCCCGCGACCGTCACCCCGACTTCCGCCGCCGCCGGGAAGCGTTCCCCGCCGCGGCGGTCGGCGATCTCGACGAGGAGGTGGTTGATCTCGCCGTTGACGAGCCCGGCCTCGCCGCTCAGGTCCGACGCCATCGCGGCGAGCCGGGTCGCCAGGGCGTCGGTCTCGCGCGCGAGCCCCGGCAGGACCGCGATGCCGGTGATCACCGTCTGGGTCCGGTTCGCGACGGTCTGCATCATCTGGGTGATCTCGCCGGTCGCCGCGTTCTGCTCCTCGACCGCGGAGGCGATCGAGGTGCCGATGTCGGCGATCGTCCCGACCGTCGTGGCGATGCCGTCCACGGCGCCGAGCACGCTGCCGGAGGCGGCCCGCAGCGAGCCGACCTGCCGGTCGATCTCCTCGGTCGCCCGGGTGGTCTGGCCGGCCAGCGACTTGACCTCGGCGGCGACCACCGCGAACCCCTTGCCGGCCTCGCCCGCGCGGGCGGCCTCGATCGTCGCGTTGAGGGCGAGCAGGTTGGTCTGGCCCGCGATGGAGTGGATCAGGCCGGTGATGCTGCCGATGCGGTCGCTCAGCTCGGAGAGCTGCACCGCGAGGGCGCGGGCCGCCGCCGCCTGCCCCCGTGCGTCCTGCATCGCCGCGGTCGATTGCGCCGCCTGGCCGGCGATCTCGCCGATCGACGCGGAGAGCTGCGTCACCGCGCTCGCCGCGCCGGCGACCTCGGCGGCGGTGCCGTTGAGGTCCTCGACCGAGCGCGACAGCCGCTCGCGGGTATCGATGGCGTGGCCCTGCACGTCCGCGCTCGCTTCCTGCATCGCGCCGGCGACGTCCTGGAAGTGCCGCACCCCGCCGCCGACGGTGTCGCGGATCCGGGCGGCGAGCTGCGCCATGAACCGGCGCTCCTGCTCGACCATCTCCCGGCGGTGCTCGTCGTCGCTCGCCCGGGCGATCCGCTCGACGGTCCGATCGCGGAAATGCACGATGGCGCGCGCCAGGGCGGCGATCTCGTCGCCGCCGCCCGCCTCCGGTACGTCGGCGTCGAGCGACTGGTCGGCGAGGGCGCGCACCCGCCGGTCGAGCGCCGCCAGGCCGCGCACGACCGAGCGCGCGAGCAGGAAGGCGAGCAGGAAGGCCAATACCGTCACAGAGCCGGCGGCCCCGAGCGCCAGCACGAGGCGGCCCTGGAGGCCGGCGATCCGCGCGGCGAGCAGCCGGTCGAGCGCGACGGCGCCCTGCGACCACAGCCGGTCGGCGCGGGCGACGAGGTCGGCGGAGGCGGCCTGGAACGGCGCGAGGTCGGCCGCGCCGTGCCGGCCGGCCGCGTGGCCCTCGGCGAGGCCGGCGGAGTGCCGGCCGAGCGCCTCGACCACCTCGCTCAGCGCGGCGGCCGGCGCTGCCAGGGCGCCCTGGACCGTGCCGTCGCCGTTGGCCTTGAACGCCGCCTGGAGGGAGGCCTGGAGGCCGTCGGCGCTCGCCCGGAGCTTGCCCTGCTCGATCAGGAACCGCGCCGCATCCGACGGCGTCAGCGCCGGCCGGCCGCGCAGCTCGCCCGCCAGGGCCACCAGGGTGCCGGCCTGCTGCAGCAGGTCCGGCAGCTTCGTCACGACGGCGTCCATGACGTAGAAGGAGTCGAGGTCGGGATCGAGGATCAGGTTGGAGCCGTCGCCGACCTTGCCGATCAGGGTCCGGGCCGCGTCCACGACGGCGGCCGCTCCCTTGCCGCGGGCGAGCGCGAGGTCGCGGGCGGCCTCGCCGGTCCCCATCGCCGGATCGAAGCCCGCGTGGATCCTGTCGAAGGCGGCCCAGACGTCGTCGGTCGCCGCGGCGGGAATCCGGGACATCGTGCCGGACCGCAGGATCGGCCATGCCGCCGTCAGGTACGAGACCCCCGCCTGTTCCTGGCCGGCGAAGTCGATATCCTTGCGCGACTGCATCACGAACAGGCCGGCGAGCAGGGCGATCGGGATCAGGAACAGACCTATCGTGGAGATGAGCTTCGTACGGATCGTCAGCAGTCTCGACATCACCTTACCTCGCAGCCGATCGAACGCCGGGTTCGATCTCGTCGGGAGGCCCGCGTCGAAGCCGTCGCGCGCTGCCTGGCGGCGGCAATCGTCGATCGAAGTCTGGTGGGCTATTTAGGACTATAAGCCCAGATTGGTTTAAATATTTGTAAGATAATACAATAGGCCCCTACGCCGAAGGGCATAGTCGGGCCGGTTTTTCGGTCTAGGCAGGTCCGAGGACGGGGGCGTCCCCGGAGGCCGAGCCGGGGAGGGCCGGTCGTCCGGCCGCCCCCCGACGGGTCGCTCAGCCGCCGCTGCCGGCCTCGTCCTGGCAGCGGATCAGCTTGGTCTGGGCGGCGGCCCGGCCGGGCTCGGCCAGGCGGAACTCGCCGGTCTCGGGGTCGCGCACCCGCAGCTGCCCGGTGGCGATGCCGAAATGCGCGCCGTGGAGCTGCAGCTTGCCGCGTTCCACCAGGATCTTCACGCAGGGGAACGTCATCAGGTTCTTGAGGCTGTTCGTCACCGTGGCGAATTCGAGCTGCTCGAGGTAGTCCGGCCCGCGCGGCTCGTCGCCGAGCGCCTCCGCCGCGGGGCGGATCAGCGACACCCAGCGGCCGATGAAGTCGCCCGGCGAGAGCGGCGCGGCGTCGTCCGCGAAGGCGCGCACGCCGCCGCAGCGGGCGTGGCCCAGCACCACGATGTGCTTCACCTTGAGCGCCTGCACGGCGAATTCGAGCGCCGCCGAGGTGCCGTGGTACTCGCCGCCGGTCTCGAACGGCGGCACCAGGTTGGCGACGTTGCGCACCACGAACAATTCGCCCGGCCGGGCGTCGAAGATCACCTCGGGCGAGACCCGGCTGTCGCAGCAGCTGATGATCAGGATCTCGGGGCTCTGCCCCTCGGCGAGGCTGGCATAGCGGTCCTGCTCGCGCACGAACCGGTCGTCCAGGAAGGCGCGGTAGCCGTCCGCCAGCGCCGGGGGAAACGACAGATCGTCGGCCATGGGTCGTGATCTCCTTCGGATAGCCTCTGCGGCAGGCTTACGCCGCGCCCGGCCCCCAGGACAACGTCACGACCTCCGGGATCGTCTCGCCGGCCACGAGCCTTTTGGCCAGATCGGCGAGGCCTTGCGGCTCCACTCGCTCGTGGGTGGCGGCAAGCTCGTCGAGCGGCCACCAGCGCGTGCCGTAGACCGGGTTGTCCTCGGTCTCGGCGAGCCGGCTGGTATCGACCTTGTCGTCGGGCAGCCGCACCACGAAGTAGCGCTCGCGGGCGAAGCGCGACTTGTTGAACAGCGTGAAGGCGCCGTCGCAGCGGGCGACCTGGGGCCCGAGCGGAGCATCCTCGACGCCGATCTCCTCGTGCAGCTCGCGCCGGCAGGCCTCTTCCGGCGTTTCGCCGGGCTCGATGCCGCCGCCGGGCATGAACCAGAACGTCCGGTCGCCCGGCCGGGCGGGATCGACGTCGCGCGAGGCCTCGTAGGCGATGAGCAGGAGGCGGCCGGCGGGATCGAGCACCAGGGCGCGGGCGATGTCGCGGGTGGGCAGGGCGGCGGAAGCGTCGGTCATGCGGGGGCCTCGCTGTGGACAAAGGTCCGGGGCGAGCGTCCAGATCGCGGCCGTCAGGCCGTGGGCGTCGCGCTCCGGCGGATCGGGATAGGGCACGCCGCGGCCCTTGGCGATGGCCCGCGCCACGGCGAAAGCCGCCAGCGCGTCGAGGAGGTCGTCGGGCTTGGCGCCGCGCGGGACCGGGAGGTCGGCGGGCAGGCCGGCCCGGGCCAGGAGGTCGCGCCGCAGGGCCGCGCCCGCGGGCTTGCGCTTGGTCTCGGCCAGCGGCGTGCCGCCATTGAGGCTCCGGAAGGCGAGCTCCGGGTGCACCTCGTAGACCCGCGCCTGCAATTCGGGCCGGGCGCGCAGGAGGCTGTCGGCCTCGCGGATGCGCGGAAAGATCGCGTTGGCGGGCGGGGAGGGCGCGAAGGGCTGGGTCTCGGGCCGGCGCGACAGGGCGATGGCGGCGGTGTAGTCGGCTGCGTAGACGACGCTGCGGGCCGAGGTCGGGAAGACCGAGGCGCGCCGTGGGCCGAGCAGCGCCCGCACCAGCACTTCCGCCGTGCGGCCGCCGGGCCCGACCCGGTCGGGCAGGCCGATCGGGATATCGACCGCCACGATCGCCGGCGCTTCGGGCGCGTCGCAGATCGCCGCGAGGCTCGGCAGCACGCGGGCGCGGATTTTTTCGGGGTCGTCGCCGTCGCCCGGTCCGAAGACCGCGACCCAGCCGCCCGGGCACCCGTCCACCCCTGCGACCCATGGCATGCGCCGGCTCCCCATTCGGGGCGGGATCTAGGGCGGGGGAGGCGGTTGTCGCGAGGCGTGTCTTTGCCGAGACCGTTCTTCCAACCCGCGACCTCATCCTGAGGTGCTGGCGATCGGAGATCGCTGAGCCTCGAAGGAGGGCTCCAGACATCACCGAGGCTTCTGGAGCCCTCCTTCGAGGTCAGCCGATTTTCAATCGGCTAACACCTCAGGATGAGGTTCTGGGTTGAAGAGGACGACTTGCCGTCGTGGGATGCGTTCAAGTCGAGGTCGCGGCAGTGATACGGATCCCGGGCTCCGCTTCGCGGCCCCGGCATGACCCGGAGGATGTCGGTAATCGCGGGTGAGAGCGACGCCCCTCACGCTGCCTTGGCGTAGCGCGATTCGGCCAGATCCTGATGGTCGATCTCCGGCGCGCGGCCGCCGATCAGATCGGCCAGCAGCCGGCCCGAGCCGCAGGCCATGGTCCAGCCGAGCGTGCCGTGGCCGGTATTGGTGTAGAGGTTGTCGTAGGCCGTGGCGCCGACGATCGGGGTGCCGTCCGGGGTCATCGGGCGCAGGCCGGTCCAGAACTTCGCCTGCGAGACGTCGCCGCCCTGCGGGAAGAGGTCGAGGACCGAGCGCTCCAGGGTCGCCCGGCGCGGGCCGCGCAGAGCCTGGCTGAAGCCGGCGAGCTCCGCCGTGCCGCCGACGCGGATGCGGTCGCCGAGCCGGGTGATCGCCACCTTGAAGGTCTCGTCCATCACGGTCGAGACCGGGGCGGCCTCGGCATTCGTGACCGGCAGGGTCAGGGAGTAGCCCTTCACCGGATAGACCGGCAGCTCGATGCCGAGCGGCTTCAGCATCATCGGGGTGTAGCTGCCCATGGCGGCGACATACCGGTCCGCCGTCAGCACCTCGCCGCCGGCGAGCCCCACGCCGGCGATCCGGCCGCCTTCCTGGCGAAGGCTGGTGATGGTGGCGCCGTACCGGATGGTGACGCCCATGCTCTCGCAGATCGCCGCGAGGCGCTGGGTGAAGAGATGCGCGTCGCCGGTCTCGTCGCCCGGCAGGCGCAGGCCGCCGACGAAGGAGCCGCCGACCCGGGCGAGCGCCGGCTCGGCCGCGATGCAGCCCGCCGGGTCCAGCACCTCGTAGGGCACGCCGTACTCGTCGAGCACGCCGGTGTCGTCGCCGACATGGTCGAGCTGCTTCTGGGTGCGGAAGAGCTGGAGCGTGCCCTTCTCGCGGTGATCGTAGGTGATGCCGGTCTCAAGGCGCAGGTCGCGCAGCACGTCGCGGCTGTACTCGGCGAGCCGCACCATCCGGCCCTTGTTGCGGCGGTAGGCGTCCTCGGTGCAGTTCGCCAGCATCTTCGCGAGCCAGCCGTAGAGCTTCGGCTCGAGGCTCGGCCACAGCACCAGCGGGCGGTGGCGCATCATCAGCCACTTCATCGCCTTGACGGGAATGCCCGGGGCGGCCCAGGGCGCCGAGTAGCCGGGGGAGACCTGGCCGGCATTGGCGAAGCTGGTCTCGAGGCCCGCACCCGGCTGGCGATCGAGCACCGTGACCTCGTGACCGGCCTTGGCGAGGTAGTAGGCCGAGGTGACGCCGACCACGCCGCCGCCGAGGATCAGAACGCGCATCGCCGCAAAACCTTCTGTCGCGCCTCGCCTCTCGGTGTCCGACCCGGCGCCTGGTCGATGGAGAGAGTGTCGCGCAAGGATCGCCGAATTTCTCGCCGGATCGGCGCACGGCCTGCGAGAGTATGCTACGATACGCAACGATCTGCGGCTCGACGACAGGAAATTGCGCGGTGGCGGGACGGGACGAGATCGACGCGCGGATCCTGCGCGTCCTGCGCGACGATGGGCGCATCAGCAACGCCGATCTCGCCGCCAAGGTCGGCCTGTCGCCCTCGGCCTGCCTGCGCCGGCTGCGGCTGCTGGAATCGAACGGCACCATCCGGGGCTACACCGCCCTGATCGAGGCCGACGAGCGCGAGCACCACATGGTGGTGCTGACCCAGATCACCCTGGAGCGGCAGACGGAAGAATCGCTCAACCGCTTCGAGGCCGCGGTGCGCCGCTGCCCGGAGGTGCGCGACTGCTACCTGATGACCGGCCTGTCCGATTACCTGATGCGGATCGAGGTCTCGGATGCGGGCGATTACGAGCGCCTGCACAAGGAGGTGCTGTCGCGCCTGCCGGGGGTGGCGCGGATCCAGTCGAGCTTCGCGATCCGGACGGTGGTGGGGCGTGGGTAGGGGGCATCACCGCATGCGAGCGGCCCTTTTCCCGGACGACTGAAACGCAGTGGAAGGAGATCTGGGATCCAGCAGGAGAATTGCCGCGAAGCGGCTCTAAATACTGCGCCGGTGCCGGCGAACGGACGCTTCGCGACATTTAGCGCTGGTTCCCGGATCTCCTTCCGCTGACGCTCCACTCGTCCGGGAAAGGGGTGGGATGCCTAACTGATCAGGCGAAATAGGCCGGCCACCGCGCCCGGATCTCGTCGCCGAGCGCGATCGACTTCGAGAGGTGATCGCGAAGGGCCTCCTGGGCGGCCTCCGGCTCACCCTCGGCGAGCGCCGCCACGATGCGCCGGTGATCGGCCACGATCTGCTGCGCCTTGCCCTCCACCGGCAGGTGCAGGCGGCGCAGGCGGTCGATGTGGCCGCTGCGGCGGCGGATCAGGTCCCAGAGGTCGGGGACGGCGGCCGCCTCGCACAGGGCGCGGTGAAACGCCTCGTCGCTGGCCGACAGCCGCGCGAAGTCGCCCGCCTCGGCAAACAGCGCCTGCTCGGCCACGAAGGCCTGGAGCCGCACCACCAGCGCCCGGTCGGGTGCCCGGGCCAGGGTGCGCACGACCTCCTGCTCCACGGCGCGGCGCAGGAACTGCGCCTGGCGGGCCGCCGCGAGATCGATGCGGCTCACCACCGTCGAGGATTGCGGGAAGATGTCGACCAGCCCCTCCTCCTGGAGCCGCAGGAGCGCATCGCGGATCGGGGTGGCGCTGAGGCCGAAGCTCGCCTGCAATTCGGGCCGCGACAGCACTGTGCCGGGCGCGAGATCGAGCGACACGATCTTGTCCCGGATGAGGTCGAAGACCTGCGGGGCGGCGTGGCGCGAGCGGTCGCGGAGGCGCTGCGCACCGGCGAAGACGGCGTTCATGACGGTCGGACTCGGCAATGACCCGGCACCGCCGGAGCGGCCCTAGCGGCAGCCTAGCACGACTCGGCTCGGGTTGACATACTAATGCATTACCATTTTAGTGAGGTGGCTGGACCGGCGATCGACAACAAGCCGGCTTGCGCCGCCCCGCGGCGGCCTCGGGAGAACGCTCATGATCCACTCGCCCACGCGCCGCGCCCTCGCGGCGGGCTTTCTCGCTGCCGGCCTGCTCGCCTCCGGCTCGGCGCGGGCGCAGCAGAAGAGCGAGGTGGCGATCACTCGCCAGCCCGGCATCATCTACCTGCCGACCCACGTCATCGAGAAGCAGGGGCTGATCGAGAAGCATGCCGAGCGCCTGGGCGTGCCGGGCGTGAAGACGAAGTGGCTCACCTTCACGGGCGGCGGCACCCAGACCGACGCGCTGCTCGCCGGCAACGTCGACATCGTCAATACCGGCACCGGCAACCTGCTGCTGCTGTGGGACCGCACGCGGGGCGGGGTGAAGGGCATCGTCGCCACCTCGGCGCTGCCGCTGCTGCTCGTCAGCCGCGACCCGAAGATCAGGACGATCAAGGACATCGGCCCGGGCGACAAGGTCGCGGTGCCGACCGTCAAGGTCTCGACGCAGGCGATCCTGCTGCAGATGGCGGCGGGCGAGGCCTACGGCGCCGACCAGTCCGGCCGGCTCGACGCCAACACGGTGCAACTCGGCCATCCCGACGCGGCGATCGCGCTGGCCAACCCGACCCACGAGATCAAGACCCACTTCGCGGCGCCGCCGTTCCAGTACGTCGAATTGCGCACCGTGCCCGGCGCCCACATCGTGGCGCGCTCGCCCGACATCATCGGCGGGCCGCTGACGCAAGGCCAGTTCTTCACCACCACCAAGTTCGCCGACGCCAACCCCAAGATCGTCCAGGCGGTGCGGGCGGCCTCCGAGGAGGCGCAGGCCTTCATCCGCCAAGACACGCGAAAGGCCGTCGAGATCTACCGCGAGGTGACCGGCGACAAGACCAGCGTCGAGGACCTGCTGAGCTACCTGCGTGAGCCCGGCATGATGGAGTTCAACCTCCAGCCCCAGGGCACGATGCGCTTTGCCGAGCATCTCGGGCGGATCGGTACCCTGCGGACCAAGCCCAAGGCCTGGACCGACTACTACCTGCCGGTCGCCCACGACCTCAGCGGCAGCTGAGCCCTTCCGGTTCGAGAGGACACGACACCATGACCGCGCTCCTCGACGTCCGCGGCGTCACGCTCCGCTACAAGACCCCCAACGTGCTGGTCACCGCGACAGAGCGCGTCAGCTTCCGGGTCGAGACCTCCGACCGCTTCGTGCTGCTCGGTCCGTCGGGCTGCGGCAAGTCCACCCTGCTCAAGGCGGTGGGCGGCTACCTGCACCCGAGCGAGGGCGAGATCCGCATCAAGGACCGGGTGGTCAAGGAGCCCGGCGCCGACCGAATGATGGTCTTCCAGGAGTTCGACCAGCTCCTGCCCTGGAAGACGGTGCTGGAGAACGTCACCTTCCCGCTCCTCAACGCCCGCAAGATGACCCGCCGCGAGGCCGAGGAGCGGGCGCGGGCCTATATCGAGAAGGTCGGCCTGACGCGAGCCATCGACAGCTACCCCCACACCCTGTCGGGCGGCATGAAGCAGCGCGTGGCGATCGCCCGCGGCATGGCGATGGAGCCCGACATCCTGCTCATGGACGAGCCCTTCGCGGCGCTCGACGCGCTCACCCGGCGCACCTGCCAGGACGAGCTGTTGCAGCTCTGGGAGGAGACGAAATTCACGGTGCTCTTCGTCACCCACTCGATCGCCGAGGCGATCAAGATCGGCAACCGCATCCTCTTGCTCTCGCCCCATCCGGGCCGGGTCAAGGCCGAGGTGCGCGACGTCGACAAGGTGTCGTCCCAGGACGGCAGCGCCGGCCAGCTCGAGCAGCAGATCCACGATCTGCTGTTTTCCGACGAGCCCGCCCACCACTGACCGATCGTCGAGGAGGCACCCCCATGAGCAGCACGACGAGCGTCACGACGAACTCCCCGATGCCGGCCCGCATCATCATGAGCGAGGCGGCGCCCGCCGCCGACGGCGCGGTCGAGCGCCAGCTCGGCACCGCCGAGATCCTCTGGAACAGCGGCTTCGTCCGCAAGACCGTGATCATCGTGGTGCTGGCGCTGGTCTGGGAGGTCTACGCCCGCTTCCTCGACAATCCGCTTCTCTTTCCGACCTTCTCCGACACCGTCACGACGCTGTGGCAGCAGACCCTCGACGGCACGATCCCGAACCGGGCGTTCACCTCGATCAAGGTGCTGCTGATGGGCTACGTCGCCGGCATCCTGCTCGCCGCGACGCTGACCATGGTGGCGATCTCGACCCGCATCGGCACCGACTTCCTCGAGACGATGACGGCGATGTTCAATCCCCTGCCGGCCATCGCGCTGCTGCCGCTGGCGCTGATCTGGTTCGGCTTGGGCAACGGCAGCCTGGTCTTCGTGCTGATCCACTCGGTGTTGTGGGCGGTGGCGCTCAACACCCATTCGGGCTTTCGCGGCGTCTCGAATACGCTCCGGATGGTCGGGCGCAACTACGGGCTGAAGGGCCTGCCCTACGTCACCAAGATCCTGATCCCGGCGGCCTTCCCCTCGATCCTCACCGGCCTCAAGATCGGCTGGGCCTTCGCCTGGCGCACGCTCATCGCGGCGGAGCTGGTCTTCGGCGTGTCGTCGGGAGCCGGCGGCCTCGGCTGGTTCATCTTCGAGAACCGCAACCTCCTCGACATCCCGGCGGTCTTCGCCGGACTGCTGACCGTGATCATCATCGGCCTCGTGGTCGAGAACCTGATCTTCCGCACGCTGGAGCGGCGGACGGTGCAGAAGTGGGGCTTGCAGCACTGACCTGAACCCTCCCCCCTCTGCGGGGGAGGGTGCCCCGCGGAGGCGGGGCGGGAGAGGGGCAGCGCGACGCTGGTCCAGACGGCGCCCGTCATCATGGCCGCGACCTCTCCGGAAGCGGCGTCCCTCTCCCGGCCCCCGTTCGGGGGCCACCCTCCCCCGCAGAGGGGGGAGGGGACGGGCGGCGCGCGCCGGCGATAGAACGAACGACACCGACAGGAGCCTGGAAAAAGATGGCCCGCGATCCGCTCCCCCCGCCCGAGCTCGAACCCGGCGCGATTCCCGACGGCCCGCAGGCCGTGCGCCGCGAGCCCTCGTCCCTGCGCTCCGCCCGCTGGTTCGGGCCGGCGGACCTGCGTTCCTTCGGGCACCGCTCGCGGGCGATGCAGATGGGCTACGCGCCCGAGGAGTGGACGGGAAAGCCGGTCATCGCGATCCTCAACACCTGGTCCGACCTCCAGCCCTGCCACGCCCACTTCAAGCACCGCGTCGACGACGTGAAGCGTGGGATCCTGATGGCGGGGGGCTTCCCGGTGGAGCTGCCGGCGATCTCGGTCTCGGAGAGCTTCGTCAAGCCGACCACCATGCTCTACCGCAACATGCTGGCGATGGAGACCGAGGAGCTGTTGCGGTCCCACCCGGTCGACGGCGCGGTGCTGATGGGCGGCTGCGACAAGTCCACGCCGGGCCTGCTGCTGGGGGCCACCAGCATGAACCTACCGGCGATCTACATTCCGGCCGGGCCGATGCTGCGCGGCAACTGGCAGGGCAAGGTGCTGGGCTCCGGCTCCGACAGCTGGAAGTACTGGGATGAACTCCGCGCCGGCAAGATCACCGACCAGGACTGGCTCGGGATCGAGGGCGGCATCGCCCGCTCCTACGGCACCTGCATGACCATGGGCACCGCCTCGACCATGACGGCGATCGCCGAGGCCGTCGGCATGGTGCTGCCCGGCGGCTCGTCGATTCCGGCGGCGGATGCCGGCCATATCCGGCTCTCCTCGGAATCCGGCCGGCGCATCGTCGACATGGTGTGGGAGGACCTGACCCCGCAGCGGATCCAGACCCGGGAGGCCTACGAGAACGCCATCGCGGTCGCGATGGCGATGGGCTGCTCGACCAACGCCATCATCCACCTGATCGCCATGGCGCGCCGGGCCGGCCACGCCATCGGCCTCGACGATTTCGAGCGCTACAGCCGCATCGTCCCGGTGATCGGCAACGTGCGGCCGAGCGGCAACACCTACCTGATGGAGGATTTCTTCTACGCCGGCGGCATCCGCGCGCTGATGAACGAGATCCGCGAGCACCTCCATCTCGATTGCCTGACGGTGAGCGGCCGGACGCTCGGCGAGACGATCGAGGGGGCGCGTGTCCACAATGCCGACGTGATCCGGCCGCTGTCGAACCCGGTCTACGGCCAGGGCTCGCTGGCGGTGCTGAAGGGCAACCTGGCGCCAAGCGGCTGCGTCATCAAGCCGGCGGCGATGGACCAGCGCTTCCTCAAGCATTCCGGCCCGGCGCTCGTCTTCGACGACTACCCGTCCCTGAAACGCGCGATCGACGACGAGAATCTCGACGTCACCGCCGACCACGTGCTCGTGCTGCGCAATGCCGGGCCGCAGGGGGGGCCGGGCATGCCCGAATGGGGCATGCTGCCGATGCCGAAGAAGCTCCTCAAGGAGGGGCACCGCGACATGCTGCGCCTGTCGGATGCGCGGATGAGCGGCACCAGCTACGGCGCCTGCGTGCTCCACGTCGCGCCCGAATCCTTCGTCGGGGGGCCCCTGGCGCTCCTGCGCACCGGCGACATCGTCAGCGTCGACGTCGAGGCGAGGGCGATCCGCATGGAGGTGTCGGACGAGGAACTGGCGCAGCGCCGCGCCGCCTGGACCCCGCCGGCACCCCGCTACGAGCGCGGCTACGGCGTGATGTTCTCCCGCCACATCCAGCAGGCCGACGAGGGCTGCGACTTCGACTTCCTGCGCACCGAGTACGGCGCCCCGGTGCCCGAGCCGGCGATCTACTGACGATCAGGCCGGCGCGCCGCCCACCAGCGCGGCGGCGCGCATCACCCCCGGCAGGATCCGGGCGATCGCGTCCGGGTCGCCCCACCGCCCGGCCTCGCCGGCGACGTGCAGGGCGCCGAACGGCCGCCGTGCCGCGTCGGTGAGCGCCACCGCGACCACGACCTCGTCCTCGATCACCTCGTGGGCGGCGACCGCGTAGCCGTCGCGCCGTGCCTGCGCCACCAAAGCCATCACCTCCTCGATTCCGGTGCGGGTGAAGCGGGTCAGCGGCCGGCGGTCCTCCGCCGTCACCAGGGCGCGGGCCTCCGGTTCCGCAAGGGCGGCCAGCACCGCGCGCCCGCCGGCACTGCAGAAGAGCGGGATCCGGCGCCCGACCAGGTTGGTGTAATAATGCTCGGCCCGCGCCTGCAGCCGCAGCGCGTAGACCAGCGACGATTGCGAGAAAAGGCTGAGGTCCACCCGCGCGTCGCAGGTCCGGCGCAGGTCCATCAGGATCGGGGTCGCCCGCTCGATCAGCGGATGGTGGCGCAGGAAGGCGTAGCTCAGGTCGAGCACCCGATCCGCCAGGGCGTAGCGCCGGGTCGTCGCGCATTGGTCGAGATAGCCGAGCTGCGCCAGCGTGTGCACCATGCGCTGGCACGTACTCTTGTCGTGACCGCTGCGCTCGCTGATCTCCTGCAAGGACAGGGCGCGAACGCCGTGGAATGCTTCGAGGACGCTGAAGCATTTTTCGACGGAATGAACAAACAATCGGCTTCGCGCGGTTTCGCCGCTGGCATCCGTTGACATCGTGTCGTCCCTTGAACCAGCATAACATGCAATGCAACGTATTGCATAGCAATACGAACGCGCGGGGAACCGGATGGACGGCACGGTCGTGAGGATCGAAGCGGGGCAGGCGCGCGCGGGGATCGACCCGCGGGCCCGGCGGGCGATCGCCGCAGCCTGCATCGGCAACATGCTCGAATGGTACGATTTCGGGGTCTACGCCTTCCTGGCCGGGGCGATCTCGGCGGCGTTCTTCCCGTCGAGCGATCCCACCGCCTCGCTGCTCGCGACCTTCGCGGCCTACGGCGTCGGCTTCCTGGCCCGCCCCTTCGGCGGCGCGGTGATCGGCCGGCTCGGCGACCGGCGCGGGCGCAAGGTCGCCCTCGTCCTCACGCTCCTGATGATGGCGCTCGGCACGATCGGGCTGGGCCTGCTGCCGACCTACGCCCAGATCGGGATCGCGGCCCCGGCGCTGCTCGTCGCCTTGCGCATCCTCCAGGGTATCGCGGCGGGCGGCGAGTGGGGCGCCTCGACGGCCTTCATCATCGAGTGGGCGCCGGAGGGCCGGCGCGGCCTGTTCGGCTCGTTCCAGCAGGTCAGCACCGCGTCCGGCATCCTCCTCGGCTCGGGCGTCGCCGCGCTCCTCACCTCGCTCCTGACCCCGGAGGCGATGCTGGCCTGGGGCTGGCGGATCCCGTTCCTCCTCGGCGCCTCGCTCCTCGTCGTCGGCATCCTGATCCGCCGCAGCGTCGACGAGACGCCGGTCTTCGAGGATCAGGTGGCCCGGAAGGACGACGCGCCGGTCGCGCCCGCGCCGGAGAGCGGCCCGCGGCTCGGCCTGCGCGCCTTCGGCTTCACGATCTTCTGGACCGTGTCGTACTACATGCTGCTCTCCTACATGCCGACCTTCACCCAGAAGTTCGGTGCGCTCACCGCCTCGCAGGCCCTGTGGTCGAACACGATCGGCCTCGTCGCGATGGTGCTGGCGGTGCCGGTCTTCGGCCACCTCTCGGACCGGATCGGCCGCAAGCCGCTCCTGATCGCGAGCGCGGTCGCGGCGATCCTGCTGTCCTACCCGCTGTTCGAGATCGTCGCCGGCGGGGCGGGCTTCCTCACGGTGGTGGCGATCCAGGTCGTGTTCGGGCTGATCGTCGCCCTTTATTCCGGCCCCGGCCCGGCGGCGATCTCCGAGATGTTCCCGAGCCACCTGCGCTCGACCTGGATGTCGATCGGCTACACGCTCGCGGTCGCGGTGTTCGGCGGCTTCGCGCCCTTCGTCGCCACCTGGCTCATCGCGGTCACCGGCTCGCCGCTGGCGCCGGGCGCCCTCTACCTGATCCCGATGGCGGTCCTCACGCTCGTCGTCGTCGCGCGCATGCCCGAGACCGGCAAGAGCCGGCTCGCCTGACCGGAGGACGTTCCCATGACCGCCCCCTCGACCGCCCCCTCTTCCACCGACCTCAAGCCCTGGCAATGGCCCGAGGAGCACTGGCGCCGGCGCGTCGCCAAGGTCCGGGCCGGGCGCAGCCTGGCGCCGGCCTGGCCCGACGGCAAGCGGTGCGCCGTGGCGCTCTCCTTCGACGTCGACCACGAGACGAACGAGCTGCGCGACGGCGGCAAGTCGCTGGGCCGCCTCTCCTGGGGCCAGTACGGCCACCGCCAGGGCATGCCGCGCATCCTCGAGCTGCTGGCCGCGCACGACGTGCCAGCGAGCTTCTACGTGCCGGCGGTGGTGGCGATGCTCTATCCCGACGAGCAGCGCGGCGTGGTGGCGGCCGGCCACGAGATCGGCATCCACGGCTGGATCCACGAACTGAACTCGATCCTGCCGGCCGAGGCCGAGCGCGACCTGATGCTGCGCAGCGCCGACGCCCTGGAGCGGATCACCGGCACGCGCCCGGTCGGCCTGCGCACCCCGTCCTGGGACTACTCGGACGCGACGCTGGCGATCATCCGCGAGATGGGCCTCCTCTACGATTCCTCCCTGATGGCCGACGACACCTGCTACGAGCTGATGGAGGACGGCGCGCCGACCGGCATCGTCGAGGTCCCGGTCGAGTGGATCCGGGACGACGCGCCCTACTTCATGATGAGCCGGTTCGAGGGCCTGCGCCCGCATATCGGGCCCGAGGACGTGCTGGCGATCTTCATGCGCGAGTTCGAGGGCGCCTACCGCGAGGGCGGGCTGTTCCAGCTCACCATGCACCCGCACATCATCGGCTACCGCTCGCGGCTGTGGATCGTCGAGGAGCTGATCCGCGCCGCCAAGGCCAAGGGCGACGTGTGGTTCGCCACCCATGCCGACATCGCCGCGCACGCCGCCACCGCGTTGCGGTCATGAGTCCCCTCCCGGTGATCCCCGTCCCCGATCCGGCGGACCTCGCCCCCGCCCTCGACCGCCTGCGCCGCCTCGTCCTGTGCGAGACGCCGAGCTACGCGCCCGACGCGCTCGCCGCCGGGCTCGCCCTGATGCGCGCGGAACTGGAGGCGGACGGCCTCACGGTGGCGGACCCCGATCCCGATCTCGATGCCGCCGGGGCCGTCCGGGCCACCTATGACCGTGGTGGGGCACTCACCGGACCTCCGATCCTGATCCTCGGCCATCTCGACACCGTCCACCCGGTCGGGGAACTCGCCATCAACCCGTGGCGGATCGAGGGGGAGCGTGCCTTCGGGCCCGGAATCCTCGACATGAAGGGCGGGATCGTGCTGGCGCTCGAGGCGCTCCGGCGCGCCGGGCCGCACCTCGCCCGGCCGGTCGAGGTCCTGATCACCACGGACGAGGAGATCGGCTCGCCGCGCTCCCGCGGGCTGATCGAGGCGCGGGCGAAGGCGGCGGCCTGCATCCTGGTGCCCGAGCCCGCCCGCGACAACGGCGGCCTCGTCGTCGGCCGCCACGCCATCCTGCGCTTCGCGCTCTCGGCGACCGGCCGGCCCGCCCATGCCGGGCGCGACCCGGCCCGGGGCGATTCGGCGATCCATCGCCTCGCCCGCGCGGTCGTGGCGCTGGAGAGCCGCAGCGTCCCGGGCGCGAGCCTCAGCGTCGGGGTGATCGGCGGCGGGCTCTGGGTCAATTGCGTGCCCGAGCGCGCCGCGGCCGAGATGCTGTGCGTGGCCGCCGACGACGCGCGGCGGGACGAGATCCTGCGGATCGTCGCCGGGGAGGCCGACGACCGCCTGGCGATCGAGCTTGCGAGCGAGCGCCCGCTCTGGCGCACCGGCCCGGACGACCGGGCGCTCTACGGGGCCGCGCAGGCCATCGCGGCGGAACTCGGGATCGCGGTCTCGCCGGAGGTGTCGGGCGGCGGCTCGGACGGCAACTTCACCGGCGCCCTCGGCCGGCCGACCCTCGACGGGCTCGGGCCCTGCGGGGCCGGGCTGCACGCGCACGACGAGCACCTGGACCTCGCGAGCCTGGGGCCACGGATCGCCCTGATGGCGAACCTGCTGGTCCGGGTCGGACACCTTCCGACAGGCGATTGAGCCTGTTCACGGATACTGCGGCCCAAGCCCCCCGGAGAGCGCAGGGCTGTCCGGGGAAAATCTCTTTAAGAATCAAGCGCGGGATCCCCTCTCCCGGGTGGGAGAGGGGTAGGGGTGAGGGTGACACGTTTCCGTTTGAAGCGAAGAGCGTGGTGCTGGTAGCTGGACCTTCAGAGCCAGACTAAGAACCGTAGCACCCTCACCCCCTGCCCCTCTCCCACACGGGAGAGGGGAGACGCGCCACTTCTTTTCCCCGGACAGCCCTGCCGAGAGCGGGAAGGGGCCAGGTCCACGGGACGCCGTTCATCCGTTCCGCCATCGTCGCGGGGTCCACCCCCCGCTGCACGCAGCCACGCGGGATAGGGGCGTCGCCGCGGGTTCGGCACGAGCGGAGGGACGACGTGAAGGCGCCGATCCTCAAGCCGGCATCCCGGCCCGCAGCGGCGGGCCGGTGAGCACGGCCCGATAGGCTTCGAGCACGCCCGCCGTCATCGCCTCGACCGTGTAGGTCTCGGCCCGCGCCCGCGCGTCGGCGCCGAGGCGCGCCCGGATCGCGGGATCGGCCGCCACCATCTCGATGGCGTGGGCGAAGCCCGCATCGTCGTCGGGCGCGATGAAGATCGCGGCCTCGTCCCACAATTCGCGGAAGGTCGGGATGTCGGAGAGCACCAGGGCGCAGCCGGCGCTCGCGGCCTCGAGCACGCCGAGGCCGAAGGGCTCGTAGCGGGCGGCGGAGGCGTAGATCGGCGAACCGGCGAGCCAGCGCGCCACGTCCTGGTCGCTGAGCCGCCCGAGGGGACGCAGGTGCTCGGGCGCGAACTGCGCCGCGTTCGGGCCCTTCAGGTCGCCGGCGGCGAGGAGCGGCAGGCGCATCCGGGCGGCCGCCCGGTCGAGGGTGCGGGCGTTCTTGCCCTCGTCCCAGAGCCGGCCGGCCGTGAAGGCGAAGGGCGAGGCGGCGGCCCCCGCCGGGGTGCGCTGGCCGCGGTCGGCGGGCTTGCGCCGGCCGTTCGGCACCACGCGGGGCGGGCCGATCCCGTAGGTCGCCGCGGTCGCCTCCGCGAAGGCGCGGGTGGGGCTGAGCAGCGCATCGACCCGGCGGTAGCCCTCGGCGACGAGGCTCGCCCGCCAGGCGAGGTCCGGCGGCAGCGGGCCGGGGCGCATCGCCGCCCACCAGGTCGCCACGCAGGAATGCGCCACCGCGATCACGGGCGCGCAGAACTCGGCGAGCGCGGCGAGTGCCGGGCTGTTGAGGTGGATCAGGTCGGCGCCCGCCCGCTCGGCCTCGCGGGCGACGATGGCGGCGGCGGCCTCGACCTCGCGGCGGGTGAGCGCGGTCCAGTCGAGGCTGACGCCCAGCGGGCGCAGGTCGAGGCCCCGAATGGCACGGGCCGCCCGCATCTGGTCCTGGCTCGGCTCGGGGCCGAGCACCGCCAGGGTGACGGCGACGCCGCGGCGGGTCATCTCCTCGGCGAGGTCGAGCCCATATTGCCAGATGCCGCCGACCGCATCGACCGTCATGAACAGATGGAGGACGGGTGCCCCCCGGTGGGGGAGGGGGCGTCCGGCCGGGACCGTCAGGCTGGGCAGCATGCCGCCTCCAACACGTGCAACGGGGCCGGCCGTGCCGACGGGATGTCACCGGAGCGGTCGCGCCGACCGCGGTGAGGGACGCACGCGCCCTTCCGGGCTCTGCCGTCCCGCGCGCGCGACGGACGGCGGTCATACGGCGAGGACGGGCGGAGACGCATGGGATCGTCGGTCCGGACGCAGGCGCAGAGCGCGGCCCGCGGGGGGCGCGGGACGACCTCGTCGAGGCGGATTGCGCCGTGCGCGATCAACTGGTCGATCTCCTCCAGGGGCGGCGGCGCGTGCCGCCGGTCGGCATCCCCGGAACCGGTCTCGGCGCAAAAGGTGCAGGAATGAGGGCGACCTTGCGAGGGGCCCGGTTCCCCGGGCGTCCGCTCCCGCCGGGCGTCGAGCCGTTGGGGCGAGGGGCATCCGACGCACAGGCCGCTTCCGAAGCTCCAGGTCGGGTTGACGAGGGCGATTCTCAAAGCGGGCGTCCTGAACCGGGAACGGGCATCGCTGATACGGAAGACGACGATCGACGAAGGTGGCGGGGCCGCTCGGGACGACAAGGCCTTTTCGCCCGAATGCAGTTAAACGAATGATACCAGGGGCTCCGTTGCCATGACGGTGATGCATGGCCGTGTCGTCACCATGCGGCAAAAGCGGGCGTTCTTCGGGAACCGGATTACGTTTCGCGCGTGGTGCCGGCCCGAGGAGACCACGAGACGACCGAACGGTGGGCTCGGGCCCGCAGCGAGCCCATCCGTCGGATGCGCGTCCGGCGGCCCGAACGCGGTCCGGTCCGCGACGAGGATCTGCCCTCCGGACCGGCGACGCCGCCGGCCCGCCGACGGGACGTCTCGGTTGTATCCGAGAAACGCGACGCGCGGCCCGGCGTCATCGTTCTGGCGTCATTCAGACCGATTGCTCCATGACCACCAGCGGGATAGCGCAGCTACGGCACCGAGAGCCGCCTCCCGCGCCGGTTCCTCAGCGAGTTCCCGCACCGAGTCCCGTCACCCGAGTCCACGCACCCCGCATGTCCTTCGTTCCTCCGTCGCACGACGCCGTGCCGGTCGTTCCCGGTGCGAATCCCGCTTCCCCGCAGGAGGCCGCCGCCCTGCGCCGGCGGCGCCTGGCCCTCGCCCTCCCGACGGTGGCGACGGCGCTCGCGATCGCGCTCGCGGCGGCGGCCAGCATCGGCGTGCCGGACGGGCCGCTCGAGGCCGCGGTGCTGGGGCTGTTCTGCCTGGCGATGGCCTGGCAATCCTACATCGCCTGGCAGTACCTCTACGGGGCGATCGCGGCCGGCCTCGGGACCCGGGTGATGTCGGCGGTGGAGCGGCAGGCGGCGGATCTCGCGCCGCAGGCGAGCGGGCGCAGCCGCACCGCGGCCGTGGTGGCGATCCACGCCGAGGATGCAGGCGCCGTCTTCGCGGCGATCCGGGTGATGGCCCGGTCCCTCGCCCGCGCCGGCGGCGACGGGCGCGACCTCGACATCTTCGTCCTCAGCGACACCCGCGACCCGGAGATCGCCGCGGCCGAGGAGCGCGAATTCGCCCACATCCAGGCGTGGCGCGACACCGTCGGCACCGGCCTGCCGGCGATCCGCTACCGCCGCCGCCGGGACAATACCGGCCGCAAGGCCGGCAACATCGGCGAGTTCTGCGAGACCTACGGCCACGCCTACGACTTCATGATCGTGCTCGACGCCGACAGCCTGATGACCGGCGCCGCGATGCGCCGGCTGGTGCGGCTGATGGAGGAGAACCCTCGCGTCGGCCTGATCCAGACCGTCAGCTACGCCGCCGGGCGCGACACGCTGTTTGCCCGCATCCAGCAATTCGCCGTGCGGCTCTACGCGCCGCTGTCGATCCGGGCGCTCGAGACCTGGCAGGGGCCGGACGGCGGCTACTGGGGCCACAACGCGATCCTGCGCATCGCCGCCTTCGCGGCCAATGCCGAGTTGCCGGTGCTGCCCGGCCGGGCGCCGCTCGGCGGCGAGATCCTGTGCCACGACACGGTGGAGGGCGCGTTCCTGCGCCGCGCCGGCTGGGAGCTGCGCCTCCTGCCGGAGGAGCCCGGCACCTGGGAGGAGATGCCCACCAACCTCACCGACCTGCTCGGCCGCGAGCGGCGCTGGTGCCAGGGCAACCTGCAGCATCTCGGCGTGATCGGGATGCCGGGCCTCACGGCGGGCAGCCGCTGGCACCTCGGCGCCGGCATCCTGTCCTACCTCGCCTCGCCGGTCTGGGTCGCCTTCCTGGCGCTGGGCACCTGGCAGGCGATCCGCAGCGGCGAGCTCGGGCTGCTGGCCTACGGCCTCACTGGCGAGGGCGCGGCGGCGGCGATCCTGGCCTCGTTGAGCGTCGCCGTGCTGGCGCTGCCGAAGCTCCTCAGCCTCGGCCACGTCCTCCTGTCGCCGGAGCGCCGCGCCGCCTTCGGGGGCACGCGCCGGCTCCTTATCGGCGCGGCCCTGGAGCAGGCACTCTGGGTGCTGCTCTGGCCGGTCCTCACCCTGTTCAACGCCGGCGCCGTGCTCTCGACCTTCGCCGGAAGGGTGGTGCGCTGGGAGACCCAGGCCCGCGACGACCGCCGGGTGCCGTGGTCCGAGGCCTGCCGCCTCCAGGCCGATGCGCTGGTGGCCGGCGGGTTGCTGGCGGCGGCGCTCGTCTATGCCGGCGACCCGCTCCTCGCCCTCTGGATGGCCCCCGTCACCCTCGGCCTCCTCGGCAGCCCGGCACTCAGCGTGCTGACCAGCCGGGCCGATTACGGCCAGGCGGCGCGCCGGCGCGGCCTCTTCCTCACGATCGACGACACCGCCCAAGCACCGGAGCTGCGCGACCTCGCCGCCGCCCGCGCCGCGCCGCCGGCTCCCGCCCGCCCGCCGGTGCGCGGCGAGGCCCCGGTCTGGCTCGCCACCGCCACCGACGACGCGAAGGCGTCGCCGGTGCGGGAGATCTGAGAAGCGCCCGATCGCGGACCGGGACGGTGCGCTTCCTTAGAGGCTATGCCAGTAGGCCATAATGCCAAGCTTCCCCACCAGGAGACGAGGCGCGGCAGTAGGCCCAAGTGGGATAGCCTCTAAGCAGATTTCGCCGAAGTGGTTACCGGTTCGGCGCTGAAAATCTGCGACAAAACAACAACCTAAGCGGGCGAAGCGTTGGCAGGCCAACGCAAGTCTGCTTAGCGTTGCCGACATCGGCAACGCCTCCCACTGCACCGGACCGGACCTCGCCAGCCCGGTCTCGCGCGACCCCGGGCCTCTACTTGCCCAGCACCTTGAGCGGGTCGGTGCGCTGGCTCGGCGAGGGCTCGGCGGTGAGGCTGTCGGCACGCTCCTGCGGGCGGCCGCGGACGCTGCCGGTGGTGGCGGGGCTGCCCTGGCCGACGGTGGCGCGGTTGGTGGGGCTCGTCACCGGCACGGCACCGCTGGCGAGCTCGAGGCAGGTCAGCATCTCGACGTAGCTCGGGAAGCCGCCGGCGCGCGATTGCTGCGAGCACTGGGTCTTGGCCGGGCCGGAGAACTGGCTCCAGCGCTTGCGCAGCTCGTCGCCCGCCGAGCGCTCTGAGCGCAGGCAGCCGTCGGAGCCGGCTTCCTGGCTCACCGAGGAGCGGCCGGGCGAGTTGCAGGTGTGCTCGATGTCGAGCCGCGGCGGACCGTCCGCCGCGACGAGGACGAGATGCGCGCCGAGGAGCGCGAAGGGCAGGGCGGCGGGCATGATCGGTCTCCACGGGGCCGGAGAAGAAAAAGCTTCGCCGGTTCAACGCGCCGGGACCGCAAGAAGCTCCCGTCGTCGGCGCGTCCGTTCCTGTCGCCCGCTCGTCCCGCCCGCCTCCTCAATCCTGGCGCAGGGCCTGGTCGAGGTCGGCGAAGAGGTCGTCGGCGTCCTCGATGCCGACCGACAGGCGCAGCAGGTCCGGCGGGCAGGGGGTGGTCGGACCCTCGATCGAGGCGCGATGCTCGATCAGGCTCTCGACGCCGCCGAGCGAGGTCGCGCGCTTCCACAGGGCCACCCGGGCCGCCGTCGCGATCGCCGCCGCCTCGCCGCCGGCCACCCGGATCGACATCATCGTGCCGAAGCCGGTCATCTGGCGCGCCGCCACGGCGTGGCCGGGATGCGTCGCCAGGCCGGGATACAGCACCTGGGCCACGGCGGGGTGGGCGGACAGGCGCTGCGCCAGCTCGGCGGCGTTCGCCATCTGGGTGGCGATGCGGACGTGGAGCGTGCGCATGCCCCGCATCAGCAGGTAGGCCTCGAAGGGCCCGAGGATCGCGCCGTTGCCCGAGCGGATGCGCTGGATCCGGGCCCAGAACTCGTCCGCCCTGGCGCCGGCGAGGGCCCCGGCGATGACGTCGGAATGGCCGTTGAGCACCTTGGTGGCGGCGTGCATCACCACGTCGGCACCGAGCGACAGCGGCCGGGTCACCACCGGCGAGCTGGCGGTGGAATCGACGGCGAGCCGGGCGCCGGCCGCATGCGCGATCTCGGCCGCGCCCGCGATGTCGGTGACGGTCCAGAGCGGGTTCGACGGGGTCTCGAGCCAGACGAGCTTGGTCTGGCCGGGTCGCACCGCCGCCTTGAGGGCGTCGAGGTCGTCGGTGGCGACGAAATCGACCTTGAGGCCCCAGCGGGTCGCCTCCTCGGTCAGCCAGCGGCGCAGCGCCCAGTACATCACGGTCGGCGCCACGATGTGGTCGCCGGGATCGAGGGCGCCGAACACCGCCGTGGCGGCGGCCATGCCGGAGGAGAACAGCAGCGCGCCGGCCTCAGCCTCCTCCAGCATCGCGATCACGGCTTCCGCCTCGCGCACCGTGGCGTTGTCGGGCCGGCCGTAGACGTAGCCGGAGGAATACTGGTTGTCGGGGTCGCGGATGTAGGTGGTGGCGACGTGGATCGGCGGCACCACCGCCTTCGTGATCGGGTCGACATGGCCCAATGCCTGCGCGGCGAGGCTCTTCTTCGACCAGTGGCGCGGGGCGCTGCTCATGCCGGGGCTCCAGGGGACAACAGGGGCGTTTTGCTCCCCTGCCGCCCTTGCAGAACCGGTGCCGGCGCGCAACCTCCATCCCGGTATAGCACCCGAGCCCGAGATGCCGCCCACCGCAACGCTGCCCCGCCCGGAGCCCGCCCGGCCCGTCCTGTCGCCCCTGCCGCGCCTCGCCGCGGCGATCGTGCCCGTCGCCGCGGTCGCGGTGGTGGGCAGCCTGGCGACCTCGCCCAACATCCCGACCTGGTATGCGGGCCTCGCCAAGCCGGGCTTCACGCCGCCGAACTGGCTGTTTCCCGTCGCCTGGACGATCCTCTACGCGCTGATCGCGGTCTCGGGCTGGCGCCTGCTCGGCACCGCCCCCGCCACGGGGTCGCTGCGGCGCACCCGCACCCTCGCCCTGTGGGCGTTCTTCGTCCAGCTCGCCCTCAACGGCGCCTGGACGCCGGTCTTCTTCGCCCGCCACGATCCGGCCGGCGGCCTCGTCGTGGTGGTCGCCCTGCTGATCATGATCCTGTGGACGATCCGGCTCGTCCTGCCCCTCGACCGGCTCGCCGCCCTGATCCTCGTGCCCTACGCCGCCTGGGTGTCGTACGCGACGGCGCTCAACGCGGCGATCTGGTGGATGAACTGAGGGGCGCGGACAACCGGCTCGTCCGACCCTCGACCTCATCCCGAGGCCGCTGCGCGGCCCCCCGGGATGAGGTTGCGGACAGGGAAGAGCGAGCCCCGGTCATGGGCAAGGCAGTTCATGGGCAAGGGTGGCGCCTCACGGCACCAGCACGATCGCCCCGGTGACCTTGCGCGCCTCCGCCGCCTCGTGCGCCTCCACCACCTTCTCGAGCGGGAACCGCGCCCCGACATCGACCGCGACGTGGCTGCGGCCGATCGCGTCGAACAGGTCGGCGGCGTTGGCCCGGAAGGTCGCCGGGTCGGCGTTGTGCGGGAAGACCGAGGGGCGGGTGAGGAACAGGCAGCCCTTCTTGTTGAGGAGTTCCGGGTCGATCGCCGGCGACGGGCCCGAGGCGGCGCCGTAGGAGACGACGAGGCCGAACGGCGCGGCGCAGTCGAGGGACTTCAGGAGCGTGTCCTTGCCGACCGCGTCGTAGACCACCCGGGCCTTGGCGCCGCCGGTGGCCTCCAGGAAGGCCTTGGGCCAGTCGGGCTGGTTGAGATCGATCACCGCCGCGCAGCCGGCCGCGAGCGCCGCCTCCCGCTTGCCCGGCGAGCCGGTGGTGCCGACGACCTTCGCCCCGAGCGCGGTCGCCCAGCGGGTCAGGATCTGGCCGACGCCGCCGGCGGCGGAATGGACCAGTAGCAGGTCGCCCGGCTGCACCGCATGGGTCTTGCGCAGCAGGTACTGCGCCGTCATGCCCTTGAACAGCAGCGAGGCGGCGGCCTCGTCGCTCACGCTGTCGGGCAGCCGCACCAGCTTCTCCGCCGGCACGGTGCGGCGGTCGGCATAGGCGCCGACCCCGGCATTCATGTAGGCGACCCGGTCGCCCGGCTTCACGTCCGCGACGCCCGGCCCGACCGCCTCGACCACGCCCGCCGCCTCGAAGCCGAGCCCGGTCGGCCGCTCGAGCGGGTAGGCGCCGCGGCGCTGGTAGACGTCGATGAAGTTGAAGCCGATCGCGGTCTGGCGCAGTAGCGCCTCGCCCGCGCCCGGCGCCGGCAGGTCCCGGCTCTGCAGGGTCATGACCTGCGGCGGGCCGAACTCGGTGATCACCACGCTGCGCGTCGTCGCCATGACGGCCTCTCCTTGTGCCTGCCCCGCTCGTACGCCCCCGATATGGGTTCGTCGGACGCCAGGGCGACTCCATGCCGGTGGAGGAGGGGGGATGCGGCGGGGTTCGAGGCCGGACGAGGGCGCCGTCGCGCAGGACGGGTGTCGCCGGGGCCGCGGGCGATCCGGCGCGGCCGGAATCCGTCCCCGATCGACGCCCGCCGATCCGGGAGCGGTCCCTCAGCGCGCCGCCACCGCTCCGGCGGCGCGCAGAGTGCGGGATACCGTGGCGCGCATGTCGGCGAGGGTGAAGGGCTTCGTCAGCACGTCGGCCACGATCGCGTCGAGACCGCGGGCGCGCTCGCGCTGGTCGGCGAAGCCCGTCATCAGCAGGATGATCATGTCCGGATAGTCGCGCTTGGCCGCGAGCGACAGGGCGATGCCGTCCATCAGCGGCATGCGGATGTCGGTCAGCATCAGGTCGAAGGCGCCCTCGGCCAGCCGGTCGAGACCGTCGCTGCCGTCGATTGCCGTCACGACCGTGTGGCCGTCCATCTCCAGCCCGCGCTTCAGGAAGCCGCGGATCGGTTCCTCGTCGTCGACCAGCAGGATGCGCGCCATGTCCTCTCGTCTCTCTGGGTCGAAAAGCTGCGCGGAACCAGGACTTTGATCGGGCGCACGCCACAGGGTCAAGCGGGACTCGCGCCGCGGGTTCCGCTTTCCCGGCGTGCGGCGCAACAAGGCCCGGACGCGTTGCAATCGCGCATCGCTTCCGGGCGTTGCCGGCGGGAATTCGCCTCAGGCGATCGCCGTGCCGTCCGAGCCCGTGTCGAACAGGTCCGGCTCGCCGTCGCCGTAATCGACGAGGCCGACGAAGGGAAGCTGCCGGAAGGCGTGGGCCACGTCCATGCCGTAGCCGACCACGAACACGTCCGGGCAGGTGAAGCCGACGTAATCGGCATCCATCGTCACCGCGCGCTTGCCGGGCTTCTCGAGCAGCACCGTGGTGAGCACGCGCCGCGCCCCGCGGGCCATCAGGAGGTCCTTGGCGTAGACCAGGGTGCGGCCGGATTCGAGGATGTCGTCGATCAGCAGCACGTCGCGGCCGCGCACCTCGCTCTCGACGTCGCGCAGGATCGCGACCTGGCCCGAGGACACGGTCGCGGCGCGATAGCTCGACAGGTGGATGAACTCGACCTGCGGCGCCAGCCCGGCCCGATGCAGGGCGCGGATCAGGTCGGCGGCGAACATGAAGCTGCCCTTGAGCACCGCCACCACCAGGAGGTTCTCCAGCGGCTGGGAGGCGATGGCGCGGGCGATCTCCTCGTTGCGCTGCGCGATGGCGGATTCGTCGAAGAGGACGCGGACGCGGGGCAGGGACGGGGTCATCGGTCTTCGGGGTTCACTTCGGGTTCGTCGGAGCCTTCAGGCTGACTGCAGAATCGTGGCTGTCAACCGCGGCAAAGCGGACCAGCACCTGACGGCCCTTGGCCGAGGCCCCGGGCAGCTCGGCCCGGAAGCGGGCGGATTCCTCGGGCTCGAGCCGGTCGCGCGGCGCCTCGGCGCGCCAGCGATAGACGACCTGGCCGTGCTCGTCGCGCAATTCGAGGCTGAGCGGGGGCACCGCCACCGCCTCCCTGGCGGCGCTCACCACGTCGCCCTCGATCACGAGGCGGCCGGAGCCGGAGGCGTCCGGCACCTGGTAGGCGGCGACGTCCCGGAAGGTCAGGCCGCGCAGGTTCACCGGCAGGCCGATCGCCGCGTAGAGCCGGGCGGTCTGGGGCAGGGCGCGCACGAGGCCGGCCCGGCCGGCCGGCATCAGCGCGGCCGCCACCGCCGCGCAGGCCGCCAGGGCGGCGCCCGCCACGGCGAGGCGCCGGAGCCGGCCGGAGCGGGCGCCCTGCGCCGCCCCTCGCATCCGCGCGTTCCGGTTCCCGGCCTTGTCCTTGGATGGGCCGGACGCCGCGGCTTGCGCGGCGGTGAACACCGCCTCGCCGGGGGGCGAGAGCGCCGGCTCGGCGGCGGGAGCCGCCACGAACCACGGCTCGCGGCAGGCCGCGCAGCGCACGGTGCGGCCGGCCGGGCCGATCTTGTCGGCATCGAGCGTATATTCGCTTGCGCAGGCGGGGCAGACGATCAGCATGGCGAATCAGTCGGGCGCGGCACCGAGGCCGGATCACGACTCCTCCCGCCTCAGCCTTAATGCATGGTAAAGCGGCCGGGCCGCGGGAGGCCCGCGAGGCGTAACCGGGCCACCGAAGGGCCTCTATCCCGAGGCCTCGGACCCTTGATGGAGACCGGATGGACGCGAGAACCGACAGGGGCACCGGCAACAGCCTGCTCGGCGGAATGGACGAGCCGGTGGTCCGGTTCGAGAATGTGGGGATGCGCTACGGGGTCGGCCCCGAGGTCCTGAGCGACATCAGCTTCACCATCGCGCCGCACTCGTTCCAGTTCCTCACCGGCCCGTCGGGCGCCGGCAAGACGACGCTTCTGCGCCTGATCCTGCTCTCGGTGCGGCCGAGCCGGGGCCTCGTCTCGGTGTTCGGCGAGGAGGTGAGCGGCATCTCGAGCGGCGCGCTGACGTCCCTGCGCCGGCGCATGGGCGTGGTCTTCCAGGATTTCCGCCTGCTCGACCATCTCACCACCTACGAGAACGTCGCCCTGCCCTTGCGCGTCCAGGGCCGGGCCGAGACGAGCTACCGGGCCGAGGTGGTGGAACTCCTGCGCTGGGTCGGCCTCGGCGAGCGCATGCACGTCCTGCCCCCGCTCCTGTCGGGCGGGGAGAAGCAGCGCGCGGCGATCGCCCGGGCGCTGATCGCCCGGCCCGAATTGCTGCTCGCCGACGAGCCGACCGGCAACGTCGATCCCCAGCTCGGCCGGCGCCTGCTGCGCCTGTTCGTCGAGCTCAACCGCCTCGGCACCTCGGTGCTGATCGCCACCCACGATTTCGCCCTGATGGACCTCGTCGACGCGCGCCGGTTCGTGCTCGGCAACAACCGCCTGCGGATCGAAGGATGAGCCGCGGGGAGACGCATCATGTCTGAGGGAGCCACCCTGGAGCGGACCCCGCGGCGCGCGGCGCCCGCCGCCGACCTGCCGCCGACGCTGCGCCGCAACGCCCCGCTGGTGCCGACCGACACCAGCGCCGGCCGCGCGCTGGCCGCGGTCATCGCGATCCTGACCTTCCTCGCCGCCCTCTGCGCCGGGGGCGCCGAGATCGTCGCCACGAGCGCCGCGCAGTGGCAGGGCTCGGTGGCCCAGGAGGTGACGATCCAGGTCCGCCCGAGCCCGGGCCGCGACACCGACGCCGACGTCGCCAAGGCGGCGGCGCTCGCCTCGGCCACGCCCGGCATCGCGGCGACGCGGCCCTTCACCAAGACGGAATCCGAGCGCCTGCTCGAGCCCTGGCTCGGCAGCGGCCTCGACCTCGGCGACCTGCCGGTGCCGCGCCTGATCACGGTGCGGCTGGGCTCCGGCACGCCCGACCTCGGCGACCTGCGCCGGCGCCTGGCCGACGCCCTGCCCGGGGTGGCGAGCCTCGACGACCACGCGCTCTGGCTCTCGCGCCTCTCGACCATGGCCAACACCGTGGTCGGCGTCGGCGTCGCCATCGTCGGGCTGGTACTCGTCGCCACCGGGCTCGCCGTCACCTTCGCGACCCGCGGCGCCATGGCGGGCAACCGCGAGGTGGTGGAGGTGCTGCACTTCGTCGGCGCCGACGCCGACTTCATCGCCCGCGAGTTCCAGCGCCGCTTCTTCCGTCTGGGCCTACGCGGCGGGGCGATCGGGGCGGCGGCGGCGCTCGCCGTGATCGGGGCCGGCGGCGCGCTCGCCCGGGTCTGGCGCGCGGGACCTGCCGGCGACGAGATCGAGGCCCTGTTCGGCGGCTTCGCCATCGGCTGGCGCGGCTATGCCAGCGTGGTGCTGATCGGCGTCATCGCCTCGGTCGTCACCGCGGTCGTCTCGCGGCTCACGGTGCGGCGCTTCCTCGACTGATGCGAGATCCGGACGATGGCTTCCGGATCTCGCATCTCACGGCATTGTTCTCCGCCCGCGGCCGTTCGGCCGAAGCGCCCTGGCGGCTGGCGCTCGTCACCGTGCCGCAATTCGCCGAGAACCTCTCGGATCGCCGCGCGGCCGAGGCGGCCCGTAGCCGCGTCGACTGCAAGGACCTCCTGGGCCTCGATCTCACCGACCCGGGCTTCGATGACTCGGTGCTCGGCGAGTTCCGCTCTCGCCTCGTGGCCGGACACGCCGAGCCCCTCCTGCTCGACACGCTCCTGGCCCTGTGCCGTGAGCGTCGGCTCCTGGTGGCGCGAGGCCGTCAGCGCACCGACGGCACGCACGTCCTGGGGGCCGTGCGCAGCCTCAACCGCCTCGGCTGTGCCTCCGACACCCTGCGTGCCGCGCTCAACGCCCTCGCCGTCGCGGCTCCCGAGTGGCTGCGCGCCCACGCTGAGGAGAACTGGGGCGAGCGTTACGCCAAACCCATGGACGATCGGACGTCCCGCAAGGCGAGGCGGCCCGTCGGGCTCACGCCGAACAGATCGGCCGCGACGGACACACGCTCCTGGCGGCCGTGTTCTTAGCCAAGAAACGCTCGACGACGTGGATCGGCGACAAGGTCCACCTCACCGAGACCTGCGACGCGGATCGCCCCCGCCTGATCACTCACGTGGCGACCACGCTGGCCCCGATCGCCGACCGTGACGCACTCGGGTCGATCCATGCCGACTTGGCAGCCCACGATCTTCTCCCCGACACGCACCTGGTCGATGCCGGCTACGTCGATGCCGACCTGTTGCTCGCCAGTACACGCGATCACGCCGTGACGCTGCTCGGGCCGAGCCCGCAGGATACGCAGTGGCAGTCGCGTCAGTCGGGAGCCTTCAGGCTTCAAAGTCCGTTCGGAAAGGGCGACATAAGTATATTTCAAGGTTATGCGGAATGGCAGCACGTCGTAGATGGCTTGATGGCTCGGCAGTGGTTTGGACCAAAGAGAACAGACCGCGGTACGATCGCCGCAACCAGAGATATCCGAGTGACCTGACGCCCGGCGAATGGCGCGAGTTGGAGCCGCTCCTGCCCGTCGCTCAAGGGATCGGCCGGCCGCGGACCTACAGCCTTCGGGACGTCATCAATGGCATCCGCTACGTGCAGCGATACGGTATCCCGTGGGATGCCATGCCCAAAGATCTACCGCCGTCCGGCACCTGTTATGCATACTGGCGAGTTCTGGTCGATGGTGGCCACTTGGAACGTATCAACCATTATCTCGTGATGCACGATCGCGAGAAAGACGGACGTGAGGCCAGCCCGACACTTGCGATCATCGATGCCCAGTCGGTCAAGTGCGGTGCCCCGCAAGGCGAGCGTGGCTATGACGGGGGCAAGAAAGTGCTCGGCCGCAAGCGACACCTGGTGGTGGACAGCGGCGGGCGCCTGTTGGCCGTCAGTGTGACACCCGCCAACGTGCAGGCTCAGGATGGAGGCCTCGCTTTGGTCAAGCGTCTGGTGCGCCTCTATCCCTAGGTAGAGACCATCGTTGTCGACGGCGGGTACAACAAGCGGTTCATCAATGTCGTTCAGTCCGGATTAAAACGCGCGATCGAGGTGGTTCTTCGACCAGAAGGGTCGAAGGGCTTTGTCCTCCTGCCGAAGCGACGGCGAGTAGATCGGAGCATTGGCGTTCTCACGGGCTCGCGCAGCATCAATGTAGAATATGAAAAGTTGCTCCATGTCTCGGCCGGTGCGATGTTTTTTGCATAAATCGAGCGGATACTCGCATCAATCACTATGAGAGAATTCTTTCCTAACGGACTCTCAGGGAGCCGGTCTCGGGAACTTTGATCAGGCGCATTTCGCGGCGATTCACAAGCGCCTGTTCGGCGAGATCTACCCGTGGGCGGGCGAGACCCGCACGGTCGAGCTGTGGAAGCCCGAGATCGTGCTGACCGGCTGCGCAGCGTCGGCGTCAGCTCCTCGTGCACCGCCCCGGTGTCGGAGGTCAGCGAGAGGCCGGTCGACGCCTCGAACTCGGATAGCGAGCATCCCGCGATCTCGCCCCGCACGATCGCCCAGTAGAGCTGGCGCAGCGCGGTCGCGGCGTAGGGCCCTTCGAGGATGTCCTCGGGGCGGAACAGGCCTTGGCCGCCGGTCTGGCGCTGGCCTCGCGTGATGGCCCCGAGGGTGTCGAGGCGGCGCGCGATGGTCGAGAGGAAGCGCTTCTCGCCCTTCACGTTGGTCGTCACCGGGCGAAACAGCGGGGCCTGCGCCTGGTTGGTGCGGTTGGTCCGGCCCAGGCCCTGCACGGCCGCGTCGGCCTTCCAGCCGGCCTCGAGCAGGTAGTGGACGCGCAGGCGCTGGTTCTTCGCGCCGCGGTTGGCATGGTAGCTGCGCCCGGTGCCGCCGGCATCCGAGAACACCAGGATCCGCGTCTCGTCGTCCTGGAAGGCCTGGGTCTCGGACAGGTTGGCCCCCGCCGGCCGGTTCCGGAGCACGAGCCGGTCGACCCCGTCCGGGCCCGCCTGGCGCACGATCCGGCGCGAGCGGCCGGTGATCTCGGCGACGGCGCCGGTCCCGAAGTGGTGGAGGATCTGGTCGAGGGCCGATTGCACGGGGCTGAGACCGCACAGGTGCTCGATCAGGCCGTCGCGGGCCTCGACCGCCTCGCGGCTCCGGCTCGGGGTGCTTCGGGAGGAGCCGCCGTACGGACGGCAGATGTTCGCGATGGTCCGCCGGGACCCCTTGTTCGAGCGGATGGGCAACGGCGGGTGGCGTCGCCTCGATGCTGATGGCGTCCGCGCCAAGAGCGCTCGGGGCGCCGGCCAGCGCGAGGCGGCCCGCGTCCGTCATGCCGAGGAGATCACACCCACGGTCCGAGACTACGTCGGGCGGCTGGGCGCGGCCGAGGCCGAGATCCACCCCGCCTGGCTGGTCCCTGTTCCCGCGGAGCAGTTCGCACGGTTCCACGGGCTCGCCACGCTCGTCTCCGACGCCCGAACGACGTTCGAGGAGGCGCACCGGGGGATGCACCTCGCCGACCAGAAAGCCTGGGCGAAGATCCTGCCGGCATACACGCGTAGCTGGGAGATGCGGCGCAGGCGCGAGGCCCTGGCCCCTGCCGCCTTGCCCGCCCGAGGACCTCGACGCGCTCGGTGGCCTCGTCTGAGGTAAGGGTCGGCTAACTGAATCTGTGGATGGGGCCCGGCGGGCGGGTGGTGATGAGCCCCTGGGCTCCGGGTATAAACCGGGTGGAAATGCGGTCGTAGATGACCCGGCATCCCCTTGAAAATCAGCCACTTAGCGAGGGTCGCGCATGAGTGGCGGAGACGGAGGGATTCGAACCCTCGAAGCCCCTTTCGGGGCTTGCTCATTTAGCAAACGAGTGCCTTCAGCCGCTCGGCCACGTCTCCGGTGGGCCAACGCTCTAGGGAATCGGCGGGGCGCGGTCAACCGGTTTCGTCGGGGCGATCGCGGGGCAGGCCGTGGACCAGCGCGAGCGCCCTCAGGCCGCCTCGCGCATCGCCGCGAGGCCGAGGCGGACGTGGTCGCGGAACAGCCGGACCCGGGCCGGCAATTCGCGGCCGGCGAGGCTGACGGCGCGGAGTACGCCGCCGCGGCTCGCCCAGTCGGGCAGCACCGGCACCAGGGCGCCGTCCCTCAGCGCCTGGGCCGCCACCAGGCTCGGGATGTGGCCGATCCCGGCGCCGGCCCGGGTCAGGCGCAGCACGGTGGCGTAGTCGGTGGCGCGAACGGCCGGCCGGGTGGTGATGTGGCCCTCCCGGCCCTGCCCGTCGGACAGCCGTACCGGCGCGGCTCCGAGGCGCTCGCGCGAGAGGATCAGGTCGTGGCCCGCGAGGTCGTCGAGGGTCGCGGGGGCGCCGCGGGCCGAGAGGTAGGCCGGCGCGGCGTAGAGGCCGATCATCAGGTGCGCCAGCACCGGGGCGCGGTAGCCGCCGTCCTGACCCTCGCCGCTGCCGAGGCGCAGCGCCAGGTCGATGCGGTTGGCCGCGAGGTCGAGGCGGGTGTCGGTGATGAGGAGGTCGATCGTCACCTGCGGGTAGCGCGCCCGGAAGCTCGCCACGAGGTCGGGCATCACCTCGATGCCGAAATCGATCGAGGTGGTGACCCGCAGGTGGCCGCGGGGCAGGGTGCGGGCGTCCCGGGCCGTCTCCAGCGCCCCGTCGAGGAGCGCCAGGCTCTCCTGCGCCTTGGCGTGGAAGGCCAGGCCCTCCACCGTCGGAGAGACCGCCCGCGGCGTGCGGGCGAGCAGGGTGACGCCGAGTTCCTGCTCCAGCCGCGAGACCCGGCGCGAGATGCTGCCCTTGGTCTCGCCCAGAACCTCTGCCGCCTGGGTCACGGTTCCGTGATCGACGACGGCACAAAACGCCCTCACGTCGGAGAGCGCACCCCGGAAGGTTTCCGAACCAGCAACCATGTGTCCCGGTTTAGCGGTCTTACGCCCGCGACGGAACCGGCTTAAGCCCAGCGCCGCACGAGGGGTTGCCAGTGCGGAGGACCCGGTCGGGGCCCCGCGCGACCCCGACGACACGGAGTGTTCTCGTGAAGCTGTCCGTCCTCGCCCTCGGCCTCGCCGCCGGTCTCGCCCTCGCCGCCCCGGCCGTGGCGCAAGGGGCCGCGACCCGTGACCCCGCCCAGATCCAGGCGGGCACCTACGTGGTCGACCCGAACCACACCCAGGCCCTGTTCACGGTCAACCATTTCGGCTTCTCGCCGTATACGGGCATCTTCTCGGACGTGTCGGGCAGCCTCGAGCTGCAGCCGGCCAAGCCCGCCGAGAGCCGCCTGAAGGTGACCGTGCCGGTGAAGTCGCTCTACGCGCCGAGCCAGCATCTCGTCGACTCGCTGAAGAGCGACAAGTGGCTCGACGTCGCCCAGTTCCCCGAGATGACCTTCACCTCGACCAAGGTGACGCCCGAGGGCAAGGACAAGGCCAAGGTCGTCGGCGACCTGACCCTGCACGGCGTGACGAAGCCCGTGACCCTCGAGGTGACGCTGGTCGGTGCCGGCGCCAACCCGATGAACAAGAAGGTCACGGTCGGCTTCGAGGCCAAGGGCACCATCAAGCGCTCGGATTTCGGCGTGAAGACCTTCGTGCCGGCGATCAGCGACGAGGTCCACCTCGTCCTCAACGGCGCCTTCGAGCGCAAGGACTAATCGGGTCGGAGCCGAAGGCGACATTGTCATGCACACGGTCGCGACGCCCCGTCGCTACACCCTCGTCGCGATCGTGCTGCACTGGCTGATCGCCCTCGGCATCCTGGTCCTGCTGGGACTGGGCCTCGCGATGACGCGCGGCCCGCTCTCGCCGATGGACCGCTTCGCCTTCTACCAGTGGCACAAGTCCGTCGGCCTCACGGTGCTGGTGCTGATGGGCGTCCGCCTCGCCTGGCGCCTGTTTCACAAGCCCCCGCCGCTGCCCGCGGCGATGCCGAAGGCCGAGCGGCGGGCGGCGTCCGCTGCGCATCTCGCGCTCTACGGCCTGCTTCTCGCCATGCCGCTCGTCGGCTGGGCGATGGTCTCGGCCTCGCCCTACAACATCCCGACGGTGCTCTACGGGGTGATCCCGTGGCCGCACCTGCCGGTCCTGCCCGAGATGCCCAACAAGGCGGCGGTCGAGGGCGTGCTGAAGCTCGTGCACAGCACCGGCGCCTGGCTGCTGATGGCGCTCCTCCTCCTGCATGTCGGCGCGGCCCTGCGCCATCACCTCGTGCTGCGCGACGACACCCTGTGGCGGATGCTGCCCCTGGTGCGGCGCGCGAGCGCGAAACCCGAGGTTTCCTCGCGATGATCCCCTTCCGCCTCGCCCTCGCCCTCGGCCTGTTCGCCGCCCCTCTCGCCGCGCAGGCTGCCGACTGGACCGTCGATCCGGCCAAGAGCCGCATCGGCTTCTCGGGCACCCAGGTCGGCGCCCCCTTCAAGGGCCGCTTCACCCGCTACGACGCCAGGATCGACTTCGATCCGGCGAAGCCCGAAGCCGGCAAGGCGGTGGTGCTGATCGACCTCACCAGCGCCGAGACCGGCGACAAGCAGCGCGACGAGGCGCTGCCGCAGGCCGACTGGTTCAACACCAGCAAGGACAAGCAGGCCCGCTTCGAGGCGACCCGCTTCGTGGCCAAGGGCGGCGACGCCTACGACGCGGTCGGCACGCTGACGATTCGCGGCCTGCGCAAGGACGTGACCCTGCCGTTCACGCTCACGGTCTCGGGCGGCACCGCCCACGCGGTCGGGCACCTCGACCTCGTGCGCACCGATTACGGCGTCGGCCAGGGCTCCTGGGCCAACGACTCGATGGTCGCCCTGCAGGTGGGGGTGGATATCGACGTGACGGCGAGCGCCAAGTCCGGAGGCTGAGAAAGTCCGGTGGCTGAGCCGGTCCGGCTGCTGAGAAGTCCGGCGGCGGACGGGCGCTTGACCCCGGCCGTCCGGGGGCGGATGACCGCGCACCGTCTTCCGGAGAGCGTGCGCACCCGATGATCGTCCGTCCCCGCCCCGGCGCCCTCGCGATCCTGTTCGCGTGGCGCGGGTCGATCCTGCCGCAGATCGCCCCGCAGGTGACCGCCATCACGGCGGTGGCCTGCCTGGTCGTCGCGACGGAGCAGGGCTGGGCCCACGCGATCCCGCTCACCGCCGGCATCGGGCCGTTCACCCTGATCGGGCTCGCGCTCTCGATCTTCCTCAGCTTCCGCAACAACGCCTGCTACGACCGCTGGTGGGAGGCCCGGAAGGTCTGGGGCAGCCTGGTCGTCGAGGCCCGCGGGTTGGCCCGGCTGCTCGGGGCGCTGCTGCCGGAGGACGACGCCCGCCGCCGCCGCTGCCTCGAGCGCCTCGCGGGCTTCGCCCACGCCCTGCACGCCCGCCTGCGCGGGCAGGACGACGCGGCCGCCGCCGCTCCCCACCTGCCGGAGGCAGAGCGCGGTCGCCTCGCCTCCCGCGCCAGCCCGGCCGACGCGGCGCTGTCGGGCCTCGCCGCCGATCTCGCCGGGGCGATGCGCGAGGGGACCTTGAGCGACCTGTCGTTCGGGCTCCTCGAGCAGAAGCTCGCCGGCTTGTCGGGGGTGCAGGCGGCCTGCGAGCGCATCCAGGGCACGCCTCTGCCCTTCGCCTACACGCTGCTCCTCTACCGCACCGCCTGGCTCTACTGCCTGCTCCTGCCCTTCGGCCTCGCCGCGTCCCTCGGCTGGGGAACGCCGGTGGCGACGGCGCTGGTCGCCTACACGTTCTTCGGCCTCGACGCGCTGGGCGACGAGCTGGAGGAGCCGTTCGGCTCGGCCGCCAACGACCTGCCCCTCGACGCGCTCCTGCGCGGGATCGACGGCATCGTGCAGGATGCCCTCGGTGCCCCGGTGCCGCCGCCGCTCAGCCCGGAGCGCTACTGGCTGCGGTGACGCGCGCCCGCTCAGCAGAGTTGCGCAGGGCAACTCTGCTGAGCCTTTTGCTTTTGCATCGTTTCCGCCGCCGAACCGATGACCACTTCGGCGAATGATGCTTAAAGGCTATCCCACTTGGACCGACTGCCGCGCTTCGTCTCCTGGCGGGGAAGCTTGGCATTATGGCATAGCCTCTTAGGCCCCCGGCATGGTGAGGACGAGCGGCCCGTTGCGGGTCGCCACCACCGTGTGCTCGTACTGCACCGTGAGCGCGCGCGGCCGGCTGTAGAGGGTCCAGGGATCGTCCTCGCCGCTCTCGGCGTAGTCGGCGCCCAGCGACAGGAACGGCTCGACGGTGAAGACCAGCCCATCCGTCATGATCCGGCGCTCGGAGGCGTCGGGCCAGGTCGCGATCTCGGTCGGTTCCTCGTGCAGCGAGATGCCGATCCCGTGGCTCGCGAGGTTGCGCACCAGCGTGTAGCCGTTCTTCTGCGCGAAGGCGCCGACCGCCCGGCCGATGTCCGCGAGCGGCTTGCCGGTCCCGACCTGGCGCAGACCGGTCCACATCGCCCGGCGCCCGTCCCGGCACAGCCGTTCCACCGCCCGGGTCACCGGCGGCACCGCGAAGGACGCGCCGGTATCGGAGAAGTAGCCGTCCTTCTCGGCCGAGACGTCGATGTTGACGAGGTCGCCCGGCGCGATCCGGCGCTCCCCCGGGATGCCGTGGGCGACCTCCTCGTTGACGCTGATGCAGGTCGCGCCGGGAAAACCGTAGACCGCCTCGGGCGCCGAGCGGGCGCCGGCCCGCTCCAGGTGCGCCCGGCCGATCCGGTCGAGCTCGGCCGTGGTCATGCCGGGCTCGATCGCCCGGCCCATCGCCTCCAGGGCGTCGGCGACGATGCGGCCGATCCGCCGCAGGGCCTCCAGCTCGTCGTCGCTCGAAACCGTCATCGCCATGGCTCCCGGCGCGGCCGGACGGGGCCGCGACGGGCCGCTTGTGCCATCGCGGCGGGGCGCGGCAAAGCCGCGATGCGCGGGCGCGCGCAACCGCGCCGCGGCCCGCGCGCTCAGTAGCCCGGAACGACGGTGTAGTAGGTCCCGCCATAGGCCGGCGGATAGGCCGCCCCGACCGGCTGCCAGCCGGCGTCGCCCCACGGATCGGCGCTGCGGCCGCGCCGCGGGCGGGCGACCGGCGCCTCCGCGGAGAGGCCGTCCTGCGCGAAGCCGTCCCGGTCCAGGCGGTCGCGCCGTGCCTCCCGCCGCGGCGAGGCACGGCCGGCCAATGCCGTCTCGTCGCCGCCGATCACCACCCGGGTGTTGCCCATGCCCTCCGCCTTCACGAGGGCGAACAGCGTCGCGGCCTTGCCCGGCGCCAGGCGCACGCAGCCGTGCGAGGCCGGGGTGCCGAGGCGGCCGGTATGGCCGCTGCCGTGGATGGCGTGACCGCGGCCGGTGAAGAAGATCGCGTGCGGCATCGGCGCGTCGTCCCACTCGCGCGAGCGGTAATCCGCCGCCATGCGCGACGGCGAGAAGCTGCCGCGGGGCGTGTTGTAGCCGGCCATGCCGGTGGAGACCGGCCAGTCGTAGAGCGTCCGCCCGTCCCGCGTCACGGTCATCCGCTGGGTGGTCTTGTCGACCGCGATCAGGATTCCCGCCCGCGCCTCGCCCGCTCCCAGGGTTGCACCGGCCACGCAGAGGGTGACGGCGAGGAGGGCGGCGCGCATCGTGGAAAGATCCCCGTTCCGGCAGGACGCGCGGGCATGACGCCACGCGCTGCCGGGACGACGTGCGCGCCGCCCCCGGGTTCCCGGGTGTGAACTGCGGAAACGCTCAGCTCCCGGCCACCTCCGGCTCCCAGCCGATCGCCCGGCGCAGGAAGGCGGCGCCGAGCGCCGCGAAGGCGGCGGTCTCGGCGCTGTTCTTGCCGTGAGAGTGGCCGCCGGCCTCGGGCTCGTAGAAGCGGGCATCGTAGCCGAGCGCCTGGAGCTTTGCCGCCATCTTGCGGGCGTGGCCCGGATGGACCCGGTCGTCGCGCCGCGTCGTGGCGATCAGGATCGGCGGATAGGGCTTGCCGGCCTCCGCGACGTGGTAGGCCGAGATATGCTGCAGGAACGCCCAGTCCTCCGGGATCTCCGGGTCGCCGTACTCGGCGATCCAGCTCGCGCCGGCCAGCAGCTTGGTATAGCGGCGCATGTCGATCAGCGGCACGGTGCAGAACAGCGCGCCGAAGCGCTCGGGATAGCGCGTCAGCATGTTGGCGATGAGGAGCCCGCCGTTCGAGCCGCCCTCGGCGGCGATGCGTCCGGGCGTCGTCACGCCGCGGCGCACCAGGTCGGCGGCCACCGCCGCGAAGTCGTCGTGGGTCAGCGCCTTGCCCTCGCGCCGCCCGGCCTCGTGCCAGCGGGTGCCGAACTCGCCGCCGCCGCGGATGTTGGCGACCACGCGGGTGCCGCCCTTGGCGAGCCAGAGCCGGCCGAGCACCGCCGAGTAGCCGGCGAGGTTCGTCACCTGGAAGCCGCCATAGCCCGAGAGGTGCACCGGCGCCTCGCCGGTCTCGCCGGCCGGGCCGGCCTGGACGTAGGGGATGCGCTCGCCGTCGCTCGACACCGCCTCGTGCCGGGTCACCATCATTCCGTCGGCCTCGAACAGGGCGGGTGCCTGCTTGAGCAGCGTCGGGGCGGCGAGGTCGGGCCGGGTCGTCAGCAGGGTCGAGGGGGTGACGGGGTCGTTGGCGGCCACCATCAGGTCGCCGTTCGATTCCTCCTCCTCGCCGTCCATCGACCAGACGCTGACGACGCCGAGCTCCGGCAGGCCGGCGACGCGGTCCTCCGCCCAGCCGTCCGTCGAGGGGGTGAAGACCGGAAAAACCGCCTTCAGGTCGTCGAGGACCGACAGGACCAGGTGCCCGCCGGTCCAGAAGAAGCCCTGCAGCGCCCGGCGCGGACCCGGGGTGAACAGCACCTGGAAGTTACGTGCGCCCTCCAGGAACGGGTCGAGCCCGATGCCGAGCACGCTGTCGGCCGGGTGCGTCGTGCCGCCCACCGCCCACGGCGTGCGCAGGCGGATGGCCAGGAAGCCGCGGTGCCAGTGCGCGTCGGCATCGGTCGGGATGTCGAGGCGGGTCTTCGGGCCGGTGCGGTCGCCGAGATGGATCGTGCCGTCGAAGAAGCCGGTGCGCTCGGCGAAGACCAGGCGCTCGGGGCTCGCCTCCCGGTCGGGATAGCCGTAGGCGACCATGCTGGCCGGGCCGGCGGAAAAGATCACCGGGGCGTCGAGCGGGTCGGTGCCGCGCCGCCACAGCCGCACGGTGCGGGCGTAGCCCGACGGCGTCGCGTGCTCCGGCCCGCCGAGCGGGCTCGCCAGCAGCAGCGTGTCGGGATCGAGCCAGACCGGGATGCTCTTGGCTTCCGGCAGCGAGAAGCCGCCCTCGACGAAGGAGCGGGTCTCGAGGTCGAACTCGCGCACCACCGTGGCGTCGCCGCCACCGCGGGAGAGCTGGACGAGCGCCCGGGCGTGGCTCTTCGGCAGGCTGGCGGCGCCGCTCCACACCCAGTCCTGGCCCTCGTCGCGGGCCAGCGCGTCGAGGTCGAGGAGCACCTCCCAGGCGGGATCGGCCTTGCGGTACTCGCCTTCCGTCGTGCGCCGCCACAGGCCGCGGGGATGCCCGGCATCCTGCCACAGGTTGTAGAGGAGGCCGCCGCGCCGGGTGACGCCCGGGATCTTGTCGGGCCGGTCGAGGGCGGCCTTGAGGCCGTCGCGGTCGGCAGCGTAGCGCCCGTCGGCGTAGGCCGCGAGGGTGTCGGCGTTCTGCGCCTCGACCCAGGCCAGCGCCCGCGCGCCGTCGACCTCCTCGAGCCAGAGATACGGGTCGTCGTCCGGGGCCTGGAGGGTCGGGCGGGGATCGGGCTGGTGCGGCATGCCGGACTCGTCGGTTCGCGAACGTCGAAAGATCTCGCCGGATCATCTAACCCGGCGGCGGGCGGGGTCCAGGCCGCCGCCGCCCGGGTGATGCGGCCGGGAAACACCGGTCCGGCGCATGCGCTGCCGTCATACGGTTGCAACAGCCGATCTGTTTGAGGGGAGGGGAGGGCGCGGGTCTCGACCGGCCCGGGAGGACCCGCATGACCGGTACCGGCCTTGCCGCCATCATCTGCCTCGCCCTCACGGTCATCAACCTCGCGAGCCTCGCCATCGCGCTGCGCCGGCTCGGCCGGCCGGACCCGGCCTCCGCCGGGCTTCAGGACGCGCCGGTCACCGTGGTGCGCCCGGTCTGCGGCCTCGAGACCTACAGCGAGGAGACGCTGGGTTCGGGCTTCCGCCTAGCCTATCCGCACTACGAGCTGATCTTCTGCGTGGCCCGCGCCACCGATCCGATCGTGCCGCTCGTCGAGCGGCTGATCGCGATGCATCCGGGCGTCCCGGCCAGGCTGATCGTCGGCGACGAGCGGGTGAGCGACAATCCCAAGCTCAACAACTGCATCCGCGGCTGGGACGAGGCGCGCCACGACTGGATCGTGCTGGCCGATTCGAACGTGCTGATGCCGGAGGACTACATCCAGCGCCTGCGCGCCGCGTGGCGGTCCGACACCGGCCTCGTCTGCTCGACGCCGGTCGGCACGCGGCCGGGCAGCTTCTGGGCCGAGGTCGAGTGCAGCTTCCTCAATACCCTGCAGGCACGCTGGCAATATGTCGGCGAGGCGCTGGGCCTGGGCTTTGCCCAGGGCAAGAGCATGCTCTGGTACCGGCCGCTCCTCGACAGCCGGGGCGGGATCCGGGCGCTCGCCGCCGAGATCGCCGAGGACGCCGCCGCCACCAAGCTGGTGCGCGCCATGGGCCGGAAAGTCCATCTCGTCGCCTCGCCCTTCGCCCAGCCGCTCGGGCCGCGCCGGGCCGCCGAGGTGTGGTCGCGCCAGTTGCGCTGGGCGCGCCTGCGCCGGGTCACCTTCCCTCTGTTCTTCGCCCCCGAGATCGGCACCGGCGCGGTGATCCCGATGCTCGCCGCCTATCCGGCGGCCGGGGGCGGGCTTGCCGGCGTCGCGGCGATGCTCGGCACCGCCGCGGCCTGGTACGGCGCCGAGTGGCGGCTCGCCGCCCGCAACGGCTGGCCGTGGTCGTGGCGCTTCCCGCTGGCATGCCTTGCCCGCGACCTGCTCTTCGTCCCGATCTGGCTCGCCGCCTGGGTCGCCCGCGACATCGTCTGGCGCGGCAACGCCATGGACATCCGCACCAAGCCGGCCCGCCTCGCGGCCGATGCCCCGGCCGCACTCCCGTAGCCGAGGCCTCGTCCCCGGCAGGGGAGGGGCATTTTCTCGAAGCTCGGCCGGAGAAAGGGTGTTGACTGCCCGAAACCCCGAGCCTATACGACCACCCATCGGCGCCGGCCGCGACAGCGGCCCGGGCGCTGAGCCATCTTCGAGACAGTCCGGGCCGGCAAGCCTGACCTTGGTCAGGCGCTGGTCCTGTTTTCGCCGATGGATGCTGGGTTCGCCCGGCCCGCTCTTTGACAAGTTCATACGAGAAAGAGAAGCGTGGACGGCGTCGTCCCTGCGGATCGGATCTTCGGGTCTGGTCGTGAGTAGGATGATGCTGGTCCGACGTTTCGGTGCTCACACGATCAGGTGGAAACGCCGGTCGGTCGTGAGCCTCCGTTACTATTGTGATCAGCTATGATCAGCTCTTCAACTTGAG